>CAYULH010000090.1:13132-22416 GCA_964445645.1 uncultured Aureispira sp.
TGATACGCTGGTCTACCAACAAATAATCAGGTGCGATACAGGTTTGTCCTGCATTGATAAATTTGCCCCAGACAATTCTCTTGGCGGTATAGTCCAACTGTATATCGGCATCCACAATACAGGGGCTTTTGCCCCCCAATTCCAATGCAACAGGTGTGAGGTGCTTGGCAGCCGCTTGATAAATGATTTTACCGACTTTGGTGCTTCCTGTAAAAAAGATAAAATTAAACTTCTCTTTCAATAAGAGTTGTGTTTCTTTTACGGCACCCTCTACCACTCGAATATAACGGGAATCAAAGGTGCTATTGACCAAACGGGCTAATAAAGTAGAGGTGTGTGGTGCCATTTCAGATGGCTTTAGGATAGCCGTATTGCCCGCAGCAATAGCACCAACCAATGGTGCCAACATCAGCTGTACAGGGTAGTTCCAAGGTGCAATAATCAATACATTGCCATAAGGCTCTGACTGAATATGGCTGCTTCCTACATATAAAAAAGGTGGTGTTCCTACTTTTTCTGGCTTTACCCATTTATCTAATTTTGCCAAGGCTTTGTCCAACTCTACGGTTACAAAACCTACCTCGGTAGTGTATGCCTCAAACTCATGCTTACGCAAATCTTTGTGTAGTGCCTCTATAATTGCGCCCTCGTTGTTGTCTACTAACTCTCGAAGTTTTCTCAATTGTTCTTTTCTGAACTTAATACTTTTGGTGGCACCACTCGCAAAATACCTGCGTTGTGCTTGTACATACGATTTCACTTCTTCTGTTGTCAAATCCGTTTCTTTTATACTTGTCTCCATTTTTGTTGATATTGATGACGGGTGTAATTATTTTGTTAAATTTTACACTTTAATAAAATTCATAAAATAACATTGAGGTAAGGCTAGTCGTTATATGTATATAAACCATAAAACACAAAAATGGTTTTGATAAACCCAAAGGAATATCAAAACCATTAAATATACGCTATTTGTTTGCCAATTACAACTATTAGCTTCTAAAAACCATATTTACTACAATTGGTTGTAAATTCATCGCTACCAAAATTGGGGCGGCGATTGATATTGGTGTACTCGTATTTTTCAAACAGGCCACGCTCATCATACAGCATTTGTACTACGGGCATATACGTTTCTTTATCTATATAAACAATCACTTTGCTGGCATAAGCACTTGGAACACTCAAGGTTGTTCCTTTTTTGATGGTGCGATTGTAAGAAATTCTGTTGTTGCGCTCTTTGATTAAATAATCAGATGCTACAATTCGGCGAGAGAGCTGCACCAAGTTTTGGTCTCTATCAGTAGTATAAGAAATATACTTAAAACCACTTGGCGGGATCATATAAATTCGGTGGCAGGGTCGGCCATTAAACATCACTTCTCCCTTATAGGTATAAAGCTTATCAATGCTGATACCTGCTTTTTTTACGGTAGATTCAAAACCACTTAGTAGCACATTAACAAAGCCCAAGCCTGCGTCCTTAACGGTGTGGTGATTTTCGGATACTACCCTAGAATCGTATATACCCAAACTGACATTTACCCAAGGAAAACCATTGGGATTGATGTAAGCTTTGTTGTTGTTCCAACCCGGTACGTATAACATTTCTACCCCCGTCTCCTTGTCCTTCATGTAGACACTTCGTGGGCTTTCTTGTACTCTAAAGTGCAGCCTTTTGGTCACATACTCACTTCCAAAGCGTTCTTTAGATACCAAATCAAATGTCGATTGGTTCATGTTTCTAATAGCCGCCTTCATCTTGGCCATAATAGCAACAGGGTCTTGTGCAAGCAAGGTAGAAGAGGTCAGCAGTAAAAAACTAAAAAGGCAAACAAATAGCTTCATGGTTTGGTAGATTATTGATAGTTAGAAATATAGTAAAAACTGTATCGTGGACAAGTGTACTAGTCCTTTGAGTATCTAATAGTGGGTTTCCCCTATAATTAAGTTATTAAAAAAATAAATCACTTCCTATAAACAATGATAGGAAGTGATTTATCTAAAAATCAAATACAATACCAGCTTTTATTCTTGTAGAATTATCTTTCTGGTAACTAATTGATCGCCAACACGCAATTGTAGCAAGTATAGCCCATCTGGTCGACCCGCCAAACTCACTGCACGGTTGTATTGCCCTGCTATATTTTGGATAGATTCTGTGTACACGGTTCTACCCAACACATCACTAACTACTAAATCCACATCCTCGCCCAAGCCATTTAGGCGGAACGATACATTCACTTGGTCAGTAGTAGGGTTGGGAAATACCTGTAAAGTACGCTCTACTGTTTCTATGTAATTAACATTAACATTGCAATATTCTACCGTAACACTATCTACATACTCCACGGTATCTACAAAGTGCGTAATGGTTACTTCTATAGTCATAGTGCCTGTAGTAAGCGTATGTGTACCTGCGCCCAAGGCCGAACTGAGGGTAACAGGGCCATTACCACAAGGATCATCTGCATTAAAGGCAGCATTGTCATCATCCAAAATTTCCAAAGTATAGCTTTGCCCATCAACCAATTCTACAGGGCCGGGGAACACCATTGTATCTCTAGGATATTCATTATTTTGAGTATTCCCAATTATACCAAAATTGGGATCAGTATTAATAGTATCGCCATTACCTATCAAAATCATATACATATCGGGTGCTCCTGCTGTAATTACTTGCCCCAATACCACCACATCATCATTACAAGAATTACCTGGATCACTGGCTACTACTACGGTTTCCAACAAATAAGGAAAGGTATCAATAATCACCTGTTGTGTAATGGCTACTGTAGTGTCTGTTGTGATTCCAAAGTCATAGGTTACGGTATCAGGATTCTCCATAGTAGAGGTTTGCCCATTGCCAAAATCCCAGAAGTAACTAAAGTTGGGGTTGCCATTGCTAGGCACTAGGTTATTGATAACCACATCAAAGGGCGCACAGCCCATGCCTGTATCTACCACAAAACTTGCATTGGTATCTGGAAACACTTCAAATTCTAATGGAATTGGAGGAGAAGGAAAGACAAAACCTTGTATTTGAATTTCTAAATTAACATTGACAGTAAAAACCCCTGCCGCGCCCGGTGTTCCACACAAGGTAATACAACCATCGCGCGTATCTGGAGCTGTTTCGTCATAGAGCATAGGTGCTGGACGATCGCCCACCCAAGAAAGCCCTGGGGGCAAACCCGTTACACTCAACACTCTAAAATGGTCAATACTAAGACCTGTAGGCACAGTAGTACCGGGAGGTGCTACGGCTGCCAAAGGATCGGTAGTATACGGAAAACGATAGCTCATCGTCTCTTCATAATAAGCATTCTTATAAGCAGGAGGCAGAGAGTCTACCAAAATAGTATCTGCTGGAATGCCTGCTGGGAGTACAATTGTACAGTTTGGACACTGGGCTTGGCTCTCATTGTTGTAAGCCAAACACAGTAAGAATACCAAGATTCCTAATAGGTTTATTTTTTTCATTACAATTGTTTTTTTTGACAACTGCATTCTTGCAAGCCTTATTCTCAGGCAGATACTGCAACAGATGCCGTTAATAGTAATAGTAAGAGGAGTATTGTATAACTTCAACTGTAGCTATAGTTTTACCGTTCTAGCACTTTTGAAGTTTTCTAAATTAGTGCCTACATATCTAGCAACTAATTGGTATGATGGCATAAAATTACATTTTTTTTGAGCGTTAACAAAACCTGTCCTCTACTCAAAAAAGACCTACAAGCACAATGCCGTACTTGTAGGTCTGATAATACTGTTGCTTAGTTTTGGAGAATCAAGCAACTATAATTGTCTTATTTTACAATTAGTTTTTGCGTTTTGTTGTTGTAACCATCGGTTAATTCCACGATATACATACCTGATGCTAGATTGCCAACAGGAATAGTAGTAGAAATATCGCCCAATACGCCATCTGCAGCAGCTTGATAAACCACTCTGCCCATAGCATCTACCACATTAATCGTCAAATCTACGGTCTTTTTGGTAGTAAAATACACATTTACAGCCTCGGTATTGGCAGGGTTTGGAAAGAGCATAAATACAGAAACATCACTCAATTCACGTACGGCAATTGTATTGCCTGCTTCATAGCCATAAGTAGCATTTCGGTTGATTCCATAAGATAGGAAGTTGGCTGCACCCGTACCACCGCACTCGCTAGAAATAAAATTACCATTGTCGTTAATTAAGCCCAAGGTGTTGGTGATGTTGCCAATAGACATAGTACCTTCTGTAAATACATCAAAAATTTCTAGCACTTCGTTCATACCATTAATATCAGCCGAGGAGAAAATACCTGCATTGTTCATACTATCACAAAAACCAGCAATAGCAGGCTCGCCAATAAACGCAGCCATCAATACAAACAAGTCACAACAATCATTGCCATTGGCATTTTTTCCATTCAATAAAGAATCGGCCAATTCTCTAATAACATCCAAGTCGTATCCCACGGCTGTCAAATCAAAGGTATCGCCATTGACCAAGGTAATTCCATAACGAGTCATCATATTGGGCATAAAAATACCATCTGCATCTGCTCCCAAAATCACATCTCCTCCACCTCCAGTAGTGTCTGGAGCGCCTGCACCATCTACCGCAACGGTATTGCGCTTGGTAACAATATACTCTGTAGTAGGCAAATCAGACGAAGCCATTACCGCCAAGTTGGGGGCAGGCGTATTGGTGTTGCCATCAATTTTACCAGTAGTATAAAAACCAGTTGTCATTTCTGGTGCGGTAGTGTTGGCACCACAACAGGTTTGTGCCATCATCTGGCTGGTTGCAATCAATAAAAACAGAATAGAGGTAGCTAGTGTAAGTAACGTTTTCATAAATTTATTTTTGTATAATTTTTAGAATATTATTCCAACATGCAAGGTATAGAATTATCACAATAAAATAGTTCTTTCATATTTTAATTAACTAAAATAATCCCTACATATTTTCAAGGTTAGGAGTAAATTTAGAGCTTTATTTGAAAGTTAGCCTTTTTTTGAACAAAAAATTCTTGCTTTCTTTTTTATAACTTTTTACATGCGTTGTGTAGATTTTGCTGTAAACTTTTTTAAGTTAGATTTAACGTTTGACTTGTGAACAAGAAATTTTGTACTAAATTTACTTGATTTTACAATAAAAAAATTTGACAAAAGCTTCTGATTGGGAAGTTTTCAATAAGAAAATTTGGCAGCGACCTCCTGTTTTGAAGAGTTGTAACAGGTCTGCTAGATATTTAGATTTTACAACATTCCCAACAAAATTGGGCATATTTAGGGGCGTGGTCTGATGCAGGTACTTCTATTTAAAAAAAAATAAAACAACTTATGAAAAAACAATTTTTTTGGTCTAAGCTGTTAATTTTTGGCTTTTTATTGGCGGCAACTTCTTTGTTTGGACAAGGAACCATCAAAGGTGTTCTAATGGACTCTCTGGAAAATGAACCTATGCTAGGTGCAGAAATTAGGATTGATAACTTAGAAGGCGAATTTGTGACCGGGGCTTCTTCTGATTTTGTAGAAGGGGCCTACAGCATTTCTGTAGCAGCAGGAAGCTATAATATGGTAGCTAGTTATATGGGATACAAGACCGTTATTATTCCTATTACTATAAAAGACAAAGAGACCCTTACCATTAATGTCAATTTGCAAGAGGAAGTGAATGTTCTGAAGGTAGTGACCAAAACTGCTTCCAGATTTGAAACGTCTGTGGGCAAATCTTCGGTTTCGATTGATGTGGTGCAACCTACCCTAGTGGATAATACCAATGCCACCAAAGTAGATGAAGTGGTAGACAAAGTACCGGGGGTTTCGGTAGTGGACGGACAAGCCAATATTCGGGGCGGTTCGGGCTTTTCTTATGGCGCAGGTAGCCGTGTATTGCTCTTGGTCGATGATTTGCCCTTGCTCACGGGTGATGCGGGACAGCCCAACTGGCGCGATATTCCTGTAGAAAATATTGCTCAAATTGAAGTGGTAAAAGGAGCGGCTTCTGCGCTCTATGGTTCGTCTGCGCTCAATGGTATCATCAATATCCGAACAGCGTATGCCAAAAACGAACCGTTTACCAAAGTTTCGGTATTTCAGACTTCGTTTATGACTCCTAAGCGTGCCGAAACAGCTTGGTGGAACCGTGACCAAATTGGGGTTTGGGATGCCGAAAGCAACGATCCTAATGCGCCAGATACCGTAAAGCCCACCTTGTTTAGTGGCCCTGATGGCTACAGAGTGCCCGTAGAATTGGGGGTTCAGTTTGCCCACCGCCGCAAGATTGGTAAATTTGATTTGACGCTTGGTGGCAATTATTTTTATCAAGATTCGTATCGTGCTGGGGCGTTTGAGCGCAAGTATCGCATCAATAGCAATATGCGCTATCGTTTTACTACCAAGATGAATGTGGGGATGAATATCAACTTCAATACAGGGCAATCGGGTAGTTTCTTTATCTGGGCCAATGAGGCACCTTATGGTTTGGGTTTCCTCAATTCTGATACGGTTATGAGCGAGATTTATGTACCACTTTCGGGCAGTATCACGATAACCAATACCTTGCGTTTTAATGTCGATCCCTATTTTACGGCTTATGATAATAAGAATGGCCGTCACCGTTTGCAGACCCGCTATTTTTATGTTAATAATCAGAATAACCAGAACCAATCCAATACCTCTAGCTTGTTTTATGGAGAATATCAATATCAACGCAAATTTGATATAGAATCGAGTTTCTTTGGCGATTTCAAACTGGTGGCTGGTGCAGTAGGTATGTATACTTATGCAGAGTCGCAATTATTTGGTAATGCCGAATACAATGTAGCCAATGCTGCCATCTATGTACAAGGAGAACAAGGCTTGTTCAAAGCTCCCAATTCTGATAATGCAAAACTATCCTTGACAGTTGGTGCTCGCTTGGAGTACAACAGCATACAGAGTCCTGATTCGGTACTGGTAGATCCCATGCCTGGTGGAGAGGGTATGATTGCCAATCCAGAGCCTTTGTCGCAAGAGGCCAAGCCTGTTGTTCGGGTCGGCTTAAATTATGAAGCAACTCCATTTACCTTTATACGAGCGTCTTTTGGGCAGGGCTACCGCTACCCTACTATTGCCGAGCGTTATATCACTACGCTCATTGGGCAGCCTCCTTTGGCACTTGCTATTCGCGCCAATCCCGAACTGCAATCGGAAACAGGCTGGTCGGCCGAAATTGGGGTTAAGCAAGGCTTTAAAATTGGCAATTGGAAAGGTTTTATTGACTTGGCAGGTTTCTGGACCGAATACCAAAACATGATGGAATTTACCTTTGGGGGTGGCGAACCGGGGGCTACGGGCATTGGACAAGGGCAGAGTTTATTTTTCCAGTCGGTTAATATTGATGATACACGCATTATTGGTGGCGAATTTAGCATTATGGGAACAGGTAATATTGGAGAAGTAGATTTTAATGTATTGGCTGGTTATACACTGCTCATGCCTCAATTCCAAAACTGGGACACAGACAGCATCATTCGTCAATTGTCTACTACCAATTACAATATTCTCAAATACCGAAATGTACACACCATCAAATTTGATATAGAAGCCTTTTTCCTAAAGAGCAAAGCTTTATCAGTAGGTTATTCGGTTAATTACAACAGCCCTATGGCCAATATTGACAAGGCATTTGAAGATTTGCTGTGGAACGATCCATTTGTAGGCGATGATGATGTGTTTGGTATTGGTTATTATCGTAATAATATCAACTCTGGGGAGTCTATCAATATGAGTGCCCGTGTAGGGTATCGCCATGCGTTCAAGAACAGCGAAGGTGAAGAACAGGCAGCCGTCAAGTTATCTGTAGTAGCCAAAAATTTGCTCAACCAAGAATTTATGATTCGCCCTGCCTTGGTGGATGCGCCTAGAAATATTACGGTGCGTTTGGATGTGGAATTTTAAGCAATTATTTTTATAAATTAGGATAAGACGCAATTACTTCGCAGAGCCATTTATCTCGTTGTTATTGCGTCTTATTTTTTATACAATATTTTTTCTATTTTACTTATAACTATTTACAAAACAAGAGGTTGTGCATTGCAAAAGCAATCAGTTTTCTTTTAATTTTCTATAATCTTCTGTACATTTGGGGTTGCGCTACCAACTTCCCTTTGCTTGATGTAGTGTTTATTGAGTACCAATACACTCCAAATGAATTTGTTTCATCTCTTCCTACTACTGTTGTGCAGTAGTTTGCATTTAAATGCCCAATATTTTAGTTCTGACAAAACACACAAAAAAAGGCAATACATTCCACGCTATCCATTAGAATTGGGGTTTTACTTGGGAAGCAGCCAGTTTTTGGGTGACTTGGGTGGCACTAGTGGCATTGGCCAAGCCTTTGTATACGATACCGACTGGGAAAGCACTCGACCTGCCATTGGCTTTTCGGCGCGTTATAGCATGGGAGGCAATGTGTCTTTTCGGCTAGATTTATCCTATATTTATCTATCTGGCAATGATCGTTTTTCGGGTGAGAATTTTATTGCCACTCAAAAAGAAAATGCACCGGGCTGGTTTCGATTCTACCGAAATTTGCATTTCAGAAACCATGTTTTTGAGATTGCTCCAATGCTGCACTATACCCCTATCAACATCAAATTATCAGGCAATTTATACACCAAGAAAAAAGAAAATCGCCTAGCACCTTATCTACTCGTTGGAACGGGCGTACTTTTCCACAACCCACAAGCTTACTACCGAGGTCGATGGTACAACCTACGCCCTCTGAGTACCGAAGGTCAAGGCTGGCTCGAAGGTCGATCGGTATACAGTGTTGCACAGTTCTTTGTACCAATAGGCATTGGTATACAATGGGAACACAACCATTTGTTTATTTTGGGCGTAGAAGTTCGGCATCAAATCACCTTTACCGATTACCTAGATGATGTTTCTACCACCTATATTGAGCCTGAATTATTTGCCGCCCACTTATCCCCCCAAAATGCAGCATTGGCACAAGCCCTAGCCAATCGCTCCGTAGAGCATGATCCCAGAAAGTTACATGGCTACATCTCGGCTCCACAACAAAAACGCGGCGACCCCAATAATAACGATTCGTATTTTCTCATTAATATACGCCTTGCCTTTTTTATGCAGCGCAGCCGTCCTTTGGCTATTGTTAAGGATTATTAGGCTGCTAACCCTTTACAAACACCGCACTCCCCACCAGCACCCCATCTTGCCGCACCTCCAGCACATACCAGCCCCCCAACAACTCCCAAACAGGAAAAATATAGGTCTTAT
>CAYULH010000091.1:0-8234 GCA_964445645.1 uncultured Aureispira sp.
CGCTTTGCGAGTATTCCATTTTTTAACTTACAATTAATTTTGTCCACCTACTTACTAGAAATAGGACAACAAAATATACATACATCTAGTAATCATGGTTTTAAATAAAAAAATTATCTTTTTTGTAAAAAAAATAGAAATCTGTGAAGCATTCTCTTAACAATACCTTATAAAAGTCGTATATAGGTAGACCCCTCCCAATTCAATATAATTTTCTCACTATTCAACCATAGTGACAAGCAAGTATTTTTACACTTTACTGGTTGGCCTGTATTACGTATCTTTAAGTATGTATCTAAATGTCATGCCCGTGAGATATTAATTTTAACAACAAAGAAAACATTAAACCATGGTTATTAATGTAATTCTACTCATAATTTTAGCAATTGGGGCTTATGTAGGGGCTTATCCATTCCTCCACTTTGTAGGGCAAGCACTCGGCCAAAAATGGCTGATACATGAGCCCGATTTTCTATTGTTATGGAACATCTCTGCTGCTATTGTTATACTAGGATGTCTAGCTTGGTATTTGATTTATCTACAACAAGCATTGCCTAAAGCACTCTTGCAAGCAATTGGAGTTTGGTTTGTTAGCAGCTTATTATGGGTAGGAATAATTCTAATACTAATTAGCAACTATCATCTATGGAATTGGCAATTGCTCCCCTACTTATTGATACCTACTCTGTTAATCTTTGCTCTAGAGATGCAAAAGAAAAAATAAGGTATTGCTAGCCTGAACTATTTTGTAGTGTTTTGGCATCAAAATAACTTCGATTACAAGTCATTTTTTATGTAGTAAGTGACCAATCTATCAAACCTTATTGTAAGATTTTTTATATCTTGCTTATACTTCAAATTTCTTTAAATGAAGGTGATTTATAATATAGTTGCAGTCCGTCCAATTCGACTTGTTAATACAACGATATTATAAACCACTTCAATTATTCCAATTACAATGAACCAAACAAATTTAACAGGAGTAGGAATTGACGATATGGCACTCTACATCCCAAGCCTGTATCTACCTATTCAAACACTAGCTGAAGAGCGCGGTATTCCCTATGCCAAACTCAACAAAGGATTAGGACTGGAAAAAATGGCCATTCCCGACTGGCACGAAGATGCTGCTACTATGGCTGCCAATGCTGTAGTGGAGTTGATGGAGCGCAATCAAATTGACCCCAATACCATTGGACGTATTTATTTGGGTACAGAATCTGCCTTGGATGGTGCCAAACCAACTGCTACTTATGTATTAGAAATGCTTCGCCGCAAATACAAAGCTACTTATGGGGTAGATTGCTTGCGCCATTGTGATGCAGTAGATTTAACCTTTGCTTGTGTGGGGGGCGTAGATGCCTTGCACAATACCCTAGATTGGGTTAGAGGAGACAAAGAGCGTGTGGGTATTGTAGTCTGTTCAGACTTTGCCAAGTATGAATTGGCCTCTACGGGCGAATATACCCAAGGGGCTGGTGCTATTGCCATGCTGGTAAAACACCAACCTAGACTGCTTACTATAGAGGATACTATTGGTGTGGCTACTCAAGGAGTCCACGATTTTTTCAAACCCAAAAGAGCTGTTAGCAAGAAAAACATCATTCAAGAGGTATTAGACCTTGCTGGTGTTACCAATGTCAGTGCCGAAGACATTCTCCAACAACTTCCGCCTTCGCTAGAAGTGAAGGGGGTGTTGGATGACAATGATTGTTATTTGCACCTGCACAAAGATACGCCTATTTTTGATGGCCCTTATTCTAATATGACTTACCAAAGTCGTGTAAAAGAAGCAATGGCCAATTTGAAGGCTAAAAAAGTAAAAAAAGATCCCAATGCACTCGATACGCCTATTCTAGATCAATGGGCCAGACTTGTATTTCACCTTCCTTATGCTGCCCACGGCCGAAGAATGGCCTCAGAACTTTATATGGCCAATCTCCAAGAAAAAGGAGAATGGGAGGCTTTTGCTGCTGCCAATGAATTGGAAATCCCTGATAAAGCAAGCTTTGACAATCAAGCTGCCTATGAAAAAGCTTATGCCCAATTTCTCCGAGGCATTACCAAAACGGCTGCTTACCGAGAATTTACACAAGTTAAATTACAAAAAGCAGAAGATATATCGAGTCAAGTAGGCAATATGTACGCTTGCTCTGTTTTCTTGGCCTTGATGGGTACCTTGGAATTGGATCATTTAGATAATAGTGACTTGGCAGGTCAAAAAATGGGCTGCTTGGCTTATGGTAGTGGCTCCAAATCCAAGGTATTTGAAGTACAGGTACAACCTACTTGGAAGGAGGTAGCACAAAATTTCAAATTAACTGAAAAACTGGCGGCACGTCAGGCCATTGATTATGCCACTTATGAGCAGTTGCACCGCCTAGAAGCTGCTGAAAGTGTTGCCCCCCCTTCTGGCGAATTCAAATTGGATAAAATTGGGGAGGAAGTGGATCGCGAAGGAGCACGTTATTATAGTTGGGTAGAATAGATACACAAGTGTATCAAGCCTGCCCCTTACAAAAAATAAAATGCAGCCCTAGATGTTCTAAGGCTGCATTTTTTATTGGAATATTTACGATAGTCTGCTTGCCTAAAACAACTGTTCTACTACATCTTCAATAGAAATACCTTCTGCTTCTGCTTTGTAATTGCGTACTACACGATGGCGCAAAACATACTTAGCAACAGCGCGTACATCTTCAATATCGGGCGAGTATTTGCCACTAATGGCAGCATGGCATTTGGCAGCCAACACCAATGATTGTGAGGCTCTTGGCCCTGCGCCCCAAGATACATAATTATTGACAAACCCTGTTGCCAAGGCCGTGTTGGGTCTAGATTTGTGTACCAAGCTCACCGCATATTCCAATACATTGTCAGGAATAGGGATTTGGCGTACCAATTTTTGAAAAAAGATAATCTCTTCTGCACTCAATACCCCATTTACGACCTCATTATTGATAGAAGTGGTTCCTTTTACAATATTTACCTCTTCTTCATAAGAAGGATAATCCAAAAAGATATTGAACATAAAACGGTCTAATTGTGCCTCTGGCAAGGGATAAGTTCCCTCTTGCTCAATCGGGTTTTGGGTAGCCAATACCAAGAAAGGCTTGGGCAACAAATGACGATGCCCTGCTACTGTTACCGAGCGTTCTTGCATGGCCTCCAACAAAGCTGCCTGTGTCTTGGGCGGTGTACGGTTGATCTCATCGGCCAATAGGATATTGGTGAATAAGGGCCCTTTGTGAAAAGAGAAATTGCGATTTTCGTCCATTACCTCCGAACCCGTAATATCCGAAGGCATCAAATCGGGTGTAAACTGAATGCGCTTAAATTCTAAATCTAATGCCTTAGAAATAGTGTTTACAAGCAAGGTCTTGGCCAAGCCGGGCACACCTACCAAAAGGCTATGTCCATCACAAAACAAAGAAATAAGAACCGATTTGACCACCTCTTCTTGTCCTACAATAACTTTGGATATTTCTTTGCGTAATTTCTCATAAGATGCTGCTAGTGCATCCACCGCCTCTACGTCACTATTGAATTTCATACTGCTGTATTTTCTTTTCTATTTTCTAGTCAAAAACTGTACTTATAAATTTACTTGTACCCTTTGTCCAATCACTAAGATTGTGCTTTTGCTAATAATCTCTTCAAAATATAAAAACTTCCCTCAATAGCCGAGTTTACACCTGTTAAAATAAGCTTAATGCTTGTTTATGGGCGTGCGCCATTAGAATTGATCCACTTTTTGAGCGCAGGGCTATTACGCATGGCTGCTGCATCTGCCCCCAAGTTGTCCATTTTGATTTCAATATAATTGCTCGGAATTTTGCTATCAATCCACTCCATGATATAACGCCCTTTCTTGGCTTCTAAGGCAGCATTTCTAATCTTGGAATAATCATCCTCCAAATTGGCAACATGCGGTTCTGAACGACGCAATAATTTTACAATTCTAAATTGTTTTTCTCCTGTAGGCGTTTCGTATTCAATTACTTTGGTAATTTCGCCTTCATCCAAACCATCAATAGCAAAGTAAATGCTAGGATCCAAATCGCCCAACTCAAAATAAGGCTCTCCTGTCATAGGATTCATAATACGCCCGGCTCTCGTTTTGCTAAATTCCTCTTCAGAATATTCGGCAATAGCCGCAGAAAAGGTAATGGAGTCATTCAAAATCAAATTTCTAATACTATCCAAATCATTGAATGCCTTTTCTCTATCCTCTGTCGTTACCTTGGGGCGAATGAGAATGTGGCGTGTATTGATGGTGTTTCCCAATCTATTGATTAATTGAATAATGTGATAGCCATACTCTGTTTTGACCACATCCGATACTTCATTAGGCTTGAGTTGGTAGGCGGCGGCCTCAAATTCAGGCACCAAACTCCCCCGAGGCTGTACGCCCAAATTTCCGCCCAAGGCTGCCGAACCTCTATCGTCCGAATACTTTTTGGCCAACAACTCAAAATCTACACTATCAGATACAATTTGAATCAACAAATTGCGGGCAAGTTGCTTGGCGCGATTGTCCTCAATGGGATTGATCTTGGGCTTGATGACCACTTCTGCCAATTCTACCTCCGAGCTAAAATAAGGCAAACTATCTCTAGGAATGGTTTCAAAAAAGTTTTTAACCTCTTGTGGAGTAATGGTAATGCTCGCCATGATTTGCTGCTGCATACGCTGTTGTACCAATTGGTCACGCATTTGGTCACGCATAAAATCCTTCATTTCGGCAGGGCGCATTCCATAAAATTCTATAAATTTCTCTACAGAGTTGTTCATATAGCCCATAATAGTCTTCACACGAGTATCCAATTGTACTTGAACCTCGGCATCATCTACCAACACACTATCTTTTTCGGCTTCCGCCAACATCAGCGCATTGGCCAGCAACTGGTCAAAAATCAAACTGCGAGCATCATCGGGCAATGGAGCGCCTTGGCTTTGGTTTTGCAGCACTTTGATTTGTGCCTCTAAGTCTGATTGCAAAATAATGTGATTGCCCACAATGGCAATAACACGATCTACTTGTTTTCGCTGCCCCACAACCATGCTGCTTGTCCACAATAATAATCCTAAGGCTATCCAAATTTTATTCATAATAGTTCTTCTATCTAATTTTCAAGATCTAAACGCTTGCTTATTATCTATACTGATATAGTGCCAGTCTTTGGGCACATCGTTATAATAAACGCAAACAAGGCCACAAAAGTAAAGCTTTCTATTGGAATTGGCATTGTTTGAGGGAGCTTGTTGGCAAAAAGAAGGAGAATATCGTGGCTACTGTTCATTTTAGATGCTATATTTAACGCTTTCTTAGCCCCTCTATTCAAAATCTTTGTTGTAATAATGCGTCTAGCGCATGGGCATATTTCAAAACACCAAAAACAATGAACAACGTATCTTATTCAAATTACAAATTAGTACACGGATTAGTTTGTAACAATGAAGAAGGCAACCACTACCCCAGCAATCTGTATGGCTTTACCAACGGAAAAGTATTCCATTTTGAGAACAACCAATCGACTTACTTTGGTTTTGTCTCCAAGGGCACGGCATTATTACACTACCACGATTTAGCCATACCACTCAAGGAAGGCATGTACTTTTGTATTCCGGGGGCTTCGGCCACTCTAGTTGGTGGCGAAGGCATTATCATAGAAAAAAACAATTACTACGGTTTGTTTTCTATAGGCGGCCCTGTAGAACAACAAGGCCGATTGAAATATATAGATGGTTGTACCGATAGTTTGCTCATCCCTCCTGTCAAAAAAGGCGACCCTTGCCTCAATGCGCTATTTTTTCCAGCCAATATCAACCAAACCCCACACCAACACCCTTCTGATCGAGTGGGCTTGATTTATAAAGGCCAAGGCCAGTGCATTACGCCCCACGAAACTATTGCTCTACAAGCAGGCGATTTATTTATCATTCACCAAGATGGCACCCACAGCTTCAAAACAGATGCAGCAGAGGAATTGGTGGTGATTGCCTTTCATCCCGACTCTGATTTTGGCCCAGAAGACGAAAACCACCCCATGATCAACCGAACAATGGTCAATGGGCAATCGGCCAATAGCATCAAGGGTATTCAAACCAAGTAAATTGCGGCCAACCGCCTAATAAATCTCAAACCGCCCTTCCTTTTTGGCTTTTTCGTACACTTCTTTTCTCAAATCCTGAAGAATTTTGTTGCGACGTTGGTGCAGTATAATGCGAACAATTTCGTCTTGTACTTGTGATAAGGGGGCGGCATCTTCCTTGTCTCGATACTCAAAAATTTGGAGCAAATACTGGTATTGCTCATCACTTCTATCCAAGATGGATTGTTGCTCACGGTGGCGTTTGGAAATACTATTTTCGGGCAATGCCTCTACAATTTTGTCGTACTCAATCCACAAATCCTCATTGAGAATATGAATGGTTTTGTTCTTGGCACAAAACAGCTTTACTTGCTCAAAATCGACTCCTTTATCTGATTTGAACCACTTTTTGAGTTGTTGGAGATTGGGAACATTGCGCCTAACCTTTACAAAATGACAACGCACCCAACTCATGCCAGCTTGGTATTGTTCTTTGTTTTGGCTGTAATACGTGGCAATTTCTTGGGGCGTTACTTCCGAATTTAGGCGTTGTTTGATAAGGGCATCTTCATAGGCATTCATAATAAGCGTGGATTCATAATCACGCACCATGCGCTCTATTTTCTCGCCTACATCAATGTTTCTTTTGGCTACGTCTAGCATCAATTCGTCTCTAATCCATTGCTCTATATGCAATTGCAATTGGTACAAACTGTCTTTCTCAGACATACCCGTTCCAATGCCTGCTACATCAGCAGGGTACAGCTCGCTTGTTCCTACTTTAGCCAGAGGCATTTCTGTACCTTCGGTTGAATTGCTGTTGGATTGGCAAGCCCACCCCCACACAGACAATAGTACTAAATATCCTAGTTGTTGTATACGTGTTATCATCATGGCGCAAAAATCGCAAAAATAGCTTAGACTACACAACCAATTTACTTATCAGATCGGGTTACTTGTTGGAATACATCTTCAATAGTCGAAACTTTGCGCTGCATTTCCAAGATTACCAAGTCATTAGCAACAGCAAAATGAAAAATTGCAGGGCGAATATCGTCCGTGCCAGCCGCTCTAACCATATACAAGTGGTTTCCATTCAGGGTTTCAATGGCCATGACTTGTTCCAGCTCTTTGAGCGCAGCCAAAGGCGGTTTTTTGTCAAAACCTACCGTAATATACTGTTCCTTATCGCTGCTCTGCTGCAAGCCCTCTAGGGTATTATTGGCCGCCATATTGCCCTGATTAATAATAATAACCCGATCACACAAGGCTTGTACCTCTTGCATAATGTGCGAAGAAAAAATCACCGTTTTCTCCTCTCCTAACGAACGAATCAGTTTTCGGATCTCGACCAACTGATTGGGGTCTAGCCCCGAAGTGGGTTCGTCCAGAATAAGCACTTCTGGGTCGTGCAACATGGCTTGTGCCAAGCCTACACGCTGGCGATAGCCCTTGGATAAGGAATTGATAAGTTTGTGCTGTTCACGCTCCAGCCCTGTTCTTACAATCATCTCCTCTACCGCTTGACGTTTTTTGGACACCTTATGCAGTCCAGCCACAAACAACAAATATTCCTTGACATACATATCCAAATAAAGCGGATTGTGCTCGGGCAAATAACCAATGCGTTGGCGCACTTCCATTGGGTTTTTCTGTACATCAAAGCCACACACTTGTATGCTGCCCTTGGTGGGCGGCACAAAACAAGTAATCATTTTCATAGTGGTGGTTTTGCCTGCTCCATTGGGCCCCAAAAAGCCTAAAATTTCTCCTTTACGGGCTTCAAAACTAATATCATTGACGGCATGTTGCTCGCCGTAAACCTTGGTTAAATTCGATACTATAACAGACATAAAAGATTAGTTGTAATTGAACGGTTGGGTATCTTTGTACAAAATTGGATTGTCTCGACGTATTCTAATAGCAAAGTGATTCAACTGTACCGCTTGTTTGTTCCGATTCCAATAATACACCTTGAGCTGCATCGCTTTATCATATTGATAAACCGCCTGATGCGCCAAACGATAACTCAAATACAGGGTTTGCACGCCGCTTGCTGGTTGCAATTGTTGATTGGCCTCTTGGCCATACCAAGCCAATGTACTGTCCTGTTCATTGAGCAATTCTAACACCAAAACA
>CAYULH010000091.1:8244-22151 GCA_964445645.1 uncultured Aureispira sp.
CCAGCTATTGCTATCCCCCGTTTGCAAAGATACAGCTACCTCTACAAAACAGTGCTTTGTAGGCGTTAAACTATCAAAAGGAGCGGCAAAATTAGGCCCCCACTCTTCTGTTAGATTGTAATAACGTCTGCCTGTAGAATCTTGTTGTACTTTATTGGTCGGAAAATTCCAATAAGGCTTAGTTTCCCAATCTTGTTTTTCTTCAAATAAAGTTATACTTGGTGCTTGATTATCTGCTGGGTATTTGGATAGAATGTGGTATTCATAATTAATACCATAAGAACGTTGGTACACATAGGGATAAGCCGATAAGGCATAAGCCAAGGGGGCATCTGCCAAGGAACCCACAATTAGATAAGGTCGATTTTCTTTTCTTATAATTTGCTGCAATTGAGCAACCGTCAAATCGGGCTTAAAACTGCTGTGATGTTCAAAAGGGCTGTTGTAATACTCCTTATAATAGGACAAATACAAGGGATTTTCGCCCAAAACAATGCTCACAGAATCCCGCTCCTGCTGCTCCAAAAAAGCCTTGGTATGCTTTATAAAATGCTTGTAAGGGTGGCTGTGTACCACCTCAAAATGTCGGCGATTATGAATTAGGCTGGTGGTATTGACTCCGATTAGAATGCCTATGACCAGTGCAATAGCCCAAGTTTTCCATTCATTATTATAAAAAGAAAACAATAATAACAATAAATAAGGAAAGGAAAAGAGCAAATGAGAAGGGCGCAAAATCGGCGAAAACTGTACCGAATACCAATAACCAAACAAGGGCAAACCCACAAACCAAAGTAAGGCCGTCAGTCGCAATTTGGCAGTAGAATGGCTTGGTTCAGTAGTTTTGTTTTTAGTATAATAATAATGCCCTACTCCTAGCAATGCCAATGCGACCGTTGTTATCAAACAATACCACGAATAATGAAATAGATACCGAATATGCTTGGCAAAAAAACTGCTATCAGGCACCCCATACCACAAATGCCCATCGGCATATTGCAATTGGTACAAGGTAATAGAGATATGTGGCAAGAACAGCCCTACCATCACCACACCAGCCAAAAGGTATTTTGGCAATTGTTCGCGAGTTACCCACAACAAGCCCGTCAGCCCCACCAAGGCAGCAAACAAGCCACTAAAATAGTGATTGTAACAAGCAGCCGCTCCTGCCAATACAAAACCCCACCAGTAACGTTTTTCGGTCTTGCCCTCTACCAACCATTGCGTCCAGCAATACACCATCAACAAGGTCAAGAAAGAACCACTCTGGTACTGCCGTGCTATATGGCTCCACCAAATCGGAAATTGTAAGCTCGCAAAAGCCGCCAAAGCCAACAAACCTGCCGTTCTCGAAAACCACAATTTGCCCAATTGATACACCAAACCCATTGCTCCCAACGACATCAATAAAAACGGCAACTTAATGGCCCATTCGCTCGTACCAAAAATTCCTGTCCAGTAATACACAAAAACATACATGCCCACAGGGTGCGAATCTACCGCTTTGATATTGTCTATCACGCCACCCACACTGTCATAACTCACCTTGGCCCAAGTGCTCAACTCATCATTGATGAAGGCCCAATCACTAGGATAGCCTACTCGCAGCACTAAGCCCACCAGCAAACAAACGCCTAATAGTAGCTGTTCTTTTCTGTA
Source organism: uncultured Aureispira sp. (assembly GCA_964445645.1). GTDB lineage: Bacteria > Bacteroidota > Bacteroidia > Chitinophagales > Saprospiraceae > Aureispira. The sequence continues at coordinate 9,904 of CAYULH010000091.1, forward strand.
TTGTTGTGTCATGGTAGTTGTTATTTTTTGAGAGGGCAAGTTACAAACAATTATTCTTCCACACGAATAGGATACCAAGCAGGATAATGACACCAACCTATGGTTTGTCCGCCTATCAAATCGATCTGCAATACATATTCCCCAGCATTGGGGGGCGTATGAACTACCATATATTGCTGGTGACTGCTTTGGGGCAATAAATCTACTTCCAGCACACTACGCTCCCCTTCCCAATGCACCACCGTATCTTGTGCCCACCAGTGGTAAGCAATTTGTACCGTCTCGCTCCCCCATGCCTCTGTTCCGATATTGTTAATTTGTATGGGAACATTGAGGGTAGTTTGTTTGGAATACACGTCCTCTAAGCTAGGCTCAAAGGTCAAGTTTTGCTTGATTTCTTCCACGGTTGGAAAAGGCTGGTAACGTCCCCGAGCAGGTTGATACGAGCTAGGCGGAAAGTTCATATACTTAGGATTGGCACTACTGTGCTGATAAAAACTATCGGGTCGCTCGTAATAACTCCTGTAAGTTGATAAATAAAGGGTACTATCTTGCAATGTTTTGGAATTGTTGGCGTGTGCCCATTCAGTATCTCTAATCAACTGAACGGCTCGTTTGTCGGGTTCTAAGGCTGACAAAAGCAAGGATTCCATCCCAAAGGTAAAACTAGGGCCATTGACATTGCTATTGAGGCTTTCTTCTTGCATAATTATTTTGTACACGCCCTGCTCCCGACCTTTTTCGATCATTCTGTGCATGTACGCTACCCTCAATTTGAAAGGTTCGATCCCCGCTGCAATCCCCCAAAAACGATAACTTATGACTAGTAATAAAAGCAACTGTGTCCCATACCTGAAGTTGTCCTTGAGTTGGGGCAAAATATCCATCAACAGTGGAAAACAGCCTATCATTATCAAAGGAAAAAAACATTGTTCTTGGTAACGACTGTGCTTAATTTCAGGATAGGTTAGTGAAATGACGTATTGGGTAGCCACTAACAACACGATATAAGCAAGGGTGGTAGTATATGCTTTTTGTCGCAAATAATACAGAATCGTCACTACTACTACAACTAGAAATTCTTTGTAATACAAGGTGTAGAATTCTAAGAGTGGACGAATATAGCCCTCCCACGAAAAGCTTTTATTTTCTAATTGGTACCAAAACCAATCCATCTTGGCCGTTTCATAACTATTGGCCAGCAGTGTTTGCTTGAGCAAGAACCCAAGGGCGATTCCAATAGCAGTAGCGGCAAACAAAGGCCAAGCTTTGAATCCCTTTTGGGTGGTATGCAGCACTATTACTGCGCCCATAAAAATAAGGCACAATAAATAATTGACCATTATAAACCAACTCAAGCATCCTACTACTATTCCTACTTTGAGATTGACTTTTTCTTCTGTTAGTAATAATGCCCACAATACTATAAATCCGGTGTTGTAATATAATTCAAAGGTGGGCGTACAAAAACCATGAATAAGCCCCAAAGATTGTAAAGCAATGAGCCACCAACCCACATATCCCTTGTTCCAACGATAACGACACCACCAATAAATACCATAATAAAACAAGAGATGCCCCAAAGAGTAAGCCACTAAAACCGCCTGCATACTCAGCCCCAATTTCACACACAACAAGGGCAGCCACTGCGACAGCACCAAAATATAACGCCCTGCTTCTACCCAAAAAGATTCGTAATGCACCACCTTGGCCAAATAAAAACCCGAATCACTGTACAAGCGTTCTTGGTAAAAATAAACGGCCAGCACTGCCCAAATCAGAAAAGCGAGCTGCAACAGTATATCTTCTCCGTATTGTTTTAAGAATTGATTTTCCGTTTTCATAAACTAGCAATTTCTATTGTTAGGTGATCCAACCATACTGTTTGTGTACTATTGTTCCAAACATAAGCCTTGAGCAAAGCAGCTGCATCTTGATGCTTATAAGGAATGGTTAGCTGTATTTGGGTCCACAATGTAGGGTCTAGCATCTGTTTTGCCACAGACTGCCCTTGCCACAATTGCATGCCTGCTGCATTTTCGACCGAAACCACTAGCAACACATCATCAGAGGCCAAGCTATCGGGAAAACGTGCCCAAACAGAAGCCTTCAATTCCACACTATCCACTGCCAACTGATCCAAATGGTGCAGAAAGGTATGCGAATAACTCTTGCCTTGCAGTGCTTGTATTTTTGAGCCTTGGGGGGCGGTAGTATCTTGTATTAAGTTGGGCAATGCTAATGCCTCAAAATCTTCTTGGGTTTGCCAAATAGTAGTTTGGTTGGCCTTTTTTTGGAGTGCTTGGCGCAATGTCTGGCCTAGAGCTGCCGACCACTGGCGGGCAGAGGCTTCTATCAAGTGATTGCCATCATAGGTCAGGTATTGTTCTGTATTGGGCAAATCAATCCAAATACCTCCCACTGCTTGGATTTGAGCTTTGATGGCTGCTTCTGGATAATATTCGGGCAGCATTTCTACTGCTTCCAAATGAGGGGCAGCAGGTGGGCGAAAAGCAACTACTTGAATGCCCTGTGCTTGCCAAGCGGCTATTTGTTGAACCAAACGCAAACGCAAGCCCAAGCTAAATTCTACATGGGGATAAGTCTGCTTAACATGTTCATAGCCCTCCCAGAGATTGTGCGGTTCTTTATCAGAAGCAATCCAGCCATTGTCATAATGTTTTTGGTAATAGCCTTGCCGTGCGCCTTGCCAATGATTGCGAAGGGTGTTGGGGCTGGTAGGATCAAAGAAAGTGAGCTGTGGATTGATGTGTCTTCGTTGCCAAATACTAAACGCCGAGCGTTGCTCTTCTTGCCAAAAATGCTGGTTGGTGGCGTTCTCATCGGCCAAACTAGAGGTGGTAATGCCCACCAAAATTACAGGCAAATTGGCGGTAGTATCTACCAATTTGGCAGCAGCCTGCATAAAAGCAGTGTCTAAGCCTGCCGAGGAAAAGCCAAAATTAAACACGCTCACGGCTCTATCAGGGGCATAAGTAGCGGCAAAATCATCGGGACTAAAGCCCCGATAAATGCGAGAGTCGCCCACAGCCACCACCTCAAACTGCCGCCCCGGCCGTACCTTATTGCTCCAAAACCAGTCGCCCCCCATAGAAGAGGCAGGCTGCTTGGGCAAGAGCCATCCAGCCAAGATTACAGCAATGAGGGTACATCCTCCTGCCCCCAATAAACGTTGTTGGTAGGATTGCATAATTATTATTAGAATTGAAAATAAACAAAATCAGATGCTGGGCCTCTCCAATAAATACAAGCAGTAATGAGTATACTCATAGTGATGCTGTCATACACAGGGTGGCGTGTCCACGCTCTAATGGTAGGCACTTGACGCTTGATATAATACCATATTTCTACACCAATAGCCAATACAACCATAACCAACCCATCAAAATAATACAATAATTGGGGGGGGGCTAGGCTGGTATCAAAAGCAAAAAGTTGTTGCATTACAATGCCAACATCAGCCCAATGTTCTACCCTAAAAAACAACCAAGCCAACAATACTTGCCCCCAAACAATTGGCCATGCCAGCCAGCTCAACCAAGGATAAGCGGCCAAACGTTTGGGCCAGCCTGTCCAACGTTCTAGGCTTAAACCCAAAGCATGAACTACTCCCCAAAGTATATAGTGGTAGTAGGCGCCATGCCACAATGCCGACAACAAAAAGGTAATCCACAAATTGCGGTATATTTTCCAAGCAGCCACTCTATTGCCTCCCAATGGCCGATACACATAATCCCTAAACCAAGTGGAAAGGGAAACATGCCACCGCCGCCAAAATTCTTGCAAGGATCGGGCATGGTAGGGATGGTCAAAATTGAGGCGAAATCTGTACCCCATCAAGCGTGCCAAGCCTCTAGCAATGGCACTGTAGCCTGCAAAATCGAAGTAAATTTGAAAGGCAAAACCCACTAGCACCAACCACCAATACCAATAAACCGTGGGTTGGTGTACATTGGCAAAAGCTTGGTTTACAAAAGGGGCAATATTATCGGCAATCACCATTTTCTGAAAAAAGCCATAGACCATTAGGCGCAAGCCAAACCAAATACTGCGATAAGATACAGGCCGATCTTGCTGCAATTGGTATAATAAGTCTTTGGCTCGCAATATAGGCCCTGCCACCAATTGTGGAAACAGCGATAAATAGGCAAAGAAATGCCAAATATTGTGCGTGGGTTTTAGTTTTTTGTAATAAATATCGAGCGTATAGCTCATAGACTGAAAGGTGTAGAAGCTAATTCCTACAGGCAAAATCAACGAAAAAGCCGGCAATTGTGCATAACAATCCCAATTGAATCCCAGCAAGGCACCCAAATCATCCAATACCCGTGCAAATAATTGGCTGTATTTAAAAATGGCCAAGCTGCCTATATTGCCCAACAGCGAAAGGTATAAGTACATTTTTTGGCGATTGGGCTGCCGTTCCATGGCCAAACCTGCCCAATAATCTATACTCCCACTAAACAACAATAAAAACAAAAACCGCCAATCCCACCATCCATAAAAAATGAAGGAAAAAACAACTAGTGTTATCCAACGACTCTGATCTTGTCGTTTGGCCCACCACCAAACCACAAAAAAACAAAGAAAAAAAACAATAAAAGGTAGCGAGTTAAACAGCACAGCAATAAATTGAACAGCCTAAGATGGATTTATTCTAATCAGACACTAGTATATAGTAAAAAAACAACAGCACCAAGCAATTTTCTTGTTGCTTGGTGCTGTTGGTATAATTTCGCCTTGGAAAAACCAAAAGCCTAGTTGATGAATAAAATCTTACCCACGCCCTTTTGCGTCCCTTCTTCATTAACAACAAACACTAAATACACACCTGACTGCGCTCGGCGGCCATTATAATCGGCCCCATCCCAAATCGCTTGACCCCCTAGTGCCGTGGTTTCGTACACCAAACGACCACTCACATCCGTGATGCGTACATTGGCCATATCGGCCAAATTGGAAATAGCAATAGGGCCATCATAATCAGGTGCTACAGGATGCGGAAACACCTTGATGTTTTTTGCATTCATTCGGCGCAAGCCAGCAGTTGATTCGGTACGAATAGATTGAATACCCAATCCTGTGGCAATGTACAAATAGCCACTTTTGCCATCAAAAGCTAAGTCAGTCACTTCATTATCAAACAAAGGACTATTTTCTGTGGTCAAATATGCCAGTTGCTCATAGCCATCTGCTGATAACAAAAACAAACCATTGGTCGTGCCTATCCACTTGCGATTAGCACCATCTACTGCCATTGATACGATGCGTTCGCCTTCTAATAAGTAGCCATTAAAATCATCTTGACTAATAATAAGACGATTGCCGGTGCATCCACCATCAAACACAGTTCCAGAGCACTTAAAAATAACGATTCCATCTGTAGTTCCTATCCAAATAACCCCATCATTATCAGACAGCAAACTCTCTACATTAATATTGGGCAGTTCACTGTTATCGGGGCGCAATTGTATAAAGCGATCATCGGTATCATCATCCAAAATACCACTATCAAATACAGTAACATTTCCTGTGATATGCTTGATCCATTTGTAACCATTTCTATCAATAACAATATCTTGCAATGTTGTTTCACCTCGCACCACACTGTTTGGAATCCCTTTCCAAGTGCCGTCTAGTTTTCGTACAGCCAAGGCATAATCCGAAGTCTGGGTCACCGTTGCCCAGACATTTCCAGTTTCATCTACTGTAATTCCCTGCACCCGTGTTCGGGCACCATCTCCAATAACCCCCTGCAAAGATGCTCCACTAGTGTATTGATCAAAATTATTCATTTCATCAGTAGCAGGATTTAATTCTAAGATACCACTCATAAACGAACTAACATATACCTTGTTATTCACAGGATTGCTGGTGACTCGAATGGCATCCCAAAAAGTATCTAACATTGGATAATCTTGATTGGTGTATGCCTTCCATGCTCCATCTTTGTAAGAGGCAAATCCAGCATTGTCAAACACGGCTCGAATGGTATTGTATTGGGCATGAGCTACCCACAGGGTACCATCTTCGTCTACATGCATATCTGCTACATTGGTACGATTGGGAGAATTGACACTAATTGCCACTCCTCCTCTACGCATTCCAGCTTGATCGGCCGCCCAAAGAATATAGTCTTGATCCAAAACCAAATCCTTGACACGCCAAGCACCGGGATAATATAAAGTATACATGTTTTCGGCCGCATCCATTTGGTAATACTTATTGCTACGAGTAGCTATTAATAGCTGTGTACCATCATAGGAAATCGAAAAGTTGTAATTCCTAATAAAATCACCATTGCCCGAAGGCTCCCAGCGCGTAAATGGCACGCCTGCTTCTACATCAAATCCTTCTACTAGGTTCCAATAGGCTGTATTGACATCATAATAATAAAATACACCTCCTACATCAGCATATATTTTATTATTAAAACGAATAATACCACTAGACTCGTAAGAACTAAACAATCCATTCAAATTAGTTTGTCGTTCCCATTGGCTAAAATCCAACAAATTGCGCCCATCATCAATCCCTTTGTAAATAGCCTGTTTGGTTGCCATAAACAAGGTATCTTCCAATTGTGTACAGGCAGTTACTTCTGTAGAAGTAAAGGTGGTTTGGATAAACGCATCCAAATCAAAGTTATAAACCGTAAGCCCAAAAGAGCAAGAAAAGTAGATGTTGTCTTGATTGGAATAAATATGATTGACAGATTTATCCCCCAAGATATTGGTATTGGTAAAAATAGCAGACAAATTGGTAACAACACCATCATCGTATAATAGATCAATGTTTCCATTGGTGTAAGCAATAATCAAAGCCTTTCTAGCTCTGTTGTACGCAAGCGTTTTGATACGCATATCACTGAGTCCAGAAACCTTGTTGAGATGCTGCAAAGACTGATCTTCTTTGTAAACTTTGAGAATAGATTGTTCGGCTCCAAAAAACACAGCATCTTCACTTTCGGTTACGGCTTGTATATTTTCATAAGCCAAGTGCGAACGCCAGTCTCCTAATACTACTGCATTATCTTGCGCTTGCAAAGAAAGTTGGAGAAGGCAACACCACAGTATTACAATCCATACTACTTTTAGATTCATCATATTACATATTATAAGTTCAATACCCTTTCTATAAAGAGGCTAAGATACAAAAAGCACATTACTTTTGCTTTAACGTATAAAACGACAGGGTTGTGTAAGACAAAAAATAAGGTAGAAGTATAATCTTATAAGGTAGAGGTATTATTGCATGTAGAGAAAATAACTATTTCTGTGAGGTAGAATAGTTCTATTAAAAGACGCATAACAACCCCAAAACGTTGCTATCAGCACAAAAAATATTGGTCAAAAGAGCGTCAACTAAAAAGGACAGCATGAATGCTGTCCTTTGCCCTATGTTTGTTGTTGTTTTTTGTAACAACATTCTAAGAATGTTGAACCAACAACAGCGTTTAAATTTGAAGCAGCTTTTAGTTAATGGCACAACTAGCAGTCGTTAATTGCTATTCGTTATGTTGAGCCTTAGCCAAAGATGCAAAGTAAGTATGTTGCAAGTAAGTTTTTATTTATAAATTATAGAGCATTTTGTGCCCTAGGTAACAGAGTAGAAAAACCATAACTTATTTTGTAATTGTAATGAAGAAGTATGGTTTTTCATCACTGTTCATATACGGCTGCCTTAATTTCCGCATTTGCCTTTTATTCAACACTAAAACGGTTTGTTTCGGTTTCTATTGTTACAAACGATAGGCAAATAAAAAGGGTTGGTACACCGCCATAAAAAAATCATTTTTTTATCCCAAAACAAAAATCCCCACAACACTAGTATGTTGTAGGGATTGCTCAAAAAATCCATTAAGTTGGCTATTTTATTGTTTTGCTAGAGGCAAATCAGCTTGTACACGATCAGAATTTACAACCCCCATAGTAGACACAGGCAGGTTACTTTCTTGATACCCTTCGGCATTACCGATGAGTAGATATTTTTGATCGGGCTGCAAGATCACCTCTACCTCTCCACGTTCATTGACAGGAAACTCTTCTTGTGCTTGTGTAAACTTATTACGCACGGTTACCACAGCATCTGATAAGGGACGAGAGTTGGCTACATCCATCACTTTTAGCACCACTACCAATACTAAATCTTCACCAGCAGTAGCATTATCATCATAAACAGAATTTACGCCTTGTTTACCTTTGGGATCTTCTGGTGTAGTGCCTGGTCCCGTCTCTGTAGTAGCAGTTGGATTTACCAATGGATTATCTACAGGTACTGGATTGTCTGGATTATTTATTCTATCTGGTGTAGGTAGCACTACTTGGCCTGAATCTACTTTGGCAGCAATATAATCAATGTATTCTTCATCGTTCATTCCTGCTGGACGTGGAGGAATATCTGTATCTACCAATACAGGGTGACGACGATCGGAAATAAGCACGGGGCTGGTTCTAGGCTGCACCCCAACAGGTAGTTTTTGGGGTTCTGCATTGGTTAGAACAAACTTTATAATATCATAGCTCTTGCTTTTGTTGGTAGCAAAAAAGCCCTGTGTTTGGTCATCAGACATAATAAAAGACACATCATTAAAAGAGGTATTGAAGGGCTGTCCCAAATTCTCAATAGGCAACCAATCTACCCCATTACCCAGTGGGCGTGTACGAAAAACATCATAGCTACCATAACCGGGATGCCCCTTGGATGAGAAGAACAAATCTCCATCAGGGTGAATAAAAGGCCAAGCATCATCCTTGGAGGTGTTGATGTCTTTGCCCAAGTTGATGGGGTAGGTCCAACTTCCGCCCTCATAACGAGACATCCAAACATCTAGTCCTCCGAACGTTCCCTTCATATCAGAAGCAAAGTACAAGGTACGTCCATCTGCCGACAAGCTAGGATGTGTGTAATTGCTTCCTTGGCTCATAAATTCTAGAGGACGTGGCGTTGTCCAGCTTCCATTTCTATAAGAAGAATACCAGATTTGCAAAACAGTTTTTCCATCTCTAGTAGTGGTACTTTGAGAATAAAAAATTTGCAAGCCATCTCTCGAAAAAGCTGCAGGGCCATCATGGCGTTCGTCACTATTGAGGCTCGGCGAGAATTTCTCAGACTTCTTTAAATTGCCCTCCAAATCTACCCCACTGACACGCATGTTCAAATAGCTTTTGCTACGCAATCCTTCGCCACGACTGTCCAATTCATCCGAGGCAAATACAGCACCATCCCCATAATAGCTAATCCCTACTTGGCGAGTTCCTTCTTTGTTTACCTCTTCTTGGGCAACAACCTCTACTTGCATGTAAAGCGGCTGTATCGTTTCAATATTTCGAGCACGCTCAATCAATTCTGCTGGTTCTGTAGATGTTTGGTCTTTCTCAGCATATAATTTAAATTGCTCCACAGCTTCATCATAACGTCCCAAGGACATCAATACCTTTCCATATTCCAAATATACCGAGATTCGATCATCTCCATATTGCATCACTTCTTGATACAAATCTTTGGCTTTGAAAGGTTGATCCATGATACGATAAGCATTGGCCAAATTCATTTTGGCATCTACGCCTAGCAATTTAGCTCCTGCTTTAGAACTCCAAAGCTTTTCATACTGCTCAATAGCTTTTACATATTCTCCTTCTTGATAGAAGGCATTCCCTTGCTTGAGATATTGCATACGTTGTCCGTAGCTATTGATACTCAAGACCAAAAAAGAACAAATGATAAGTACAGTTTTCATAATATTTTTTGTTTGATACCTTCTTGCTAAGATAGCCATTTTTAGTTACTTTAAATCAACTTTTAGCTGTAGATATTATTTTTAAGAACAATCAACCAACTTTATCACACAATGCCTTTGCCGTTGTAATTGGTCAACACCCAAATAGAGTTCTTCCTATGATATATTAGTTGGGCTAACTCTCCATTAAATTAGATGTCTTTTACAAAAAAAAGTGTATTAGCAATACTAGTTATAACTATTCCTTAACAGTTGATTATAGTTTTACATCCAAACTACCGAATGCTCCAATTAAAAATAATTATTTCTTTTTTTGAAAAACAATAGAAAGTTAGGAAAATGCAACGTATTGCCAACTTCTTTATTCTCCAAAACTATATTCTTTCATTTTTTTGTGTATTTTAGGACAACAATTAATAAACCCTATAATACCTAGAAATGAAACATACTCATTTCCAGCAGTATTTTTGTCTTCCCCCCCCGACAATTGACTAATTCTACAGGTACAACAAGCTACTTGTGTTAGTATACATTTACATATTACATTAAACTATTTAACTAAACTTAATTATTATGGATCCGTTTATTGGAGAAGTCAAATTATTTGCTGGAGCTTTTGCCCCTCGTGGCTGGGCTTTTTGTGATGGTCAATTGTTACCTATTGCTCAAAATAGTGCTTTATTTTCAATTTTAGGTACTACCTATGGTGGTGACGGCCGCACGACCTTTGCCTTGCCTGATTTGCGTGGACGTGTGCCACTAGGGCCTCGCCGTGGTGCAGGATTGTCCGATTATAGAGAAGGACAAAAAGGGGGGGTAGAGCATGTTACTCTTACTACCAGCCAAATGCCAAATCACTCGCATAGTCTGAATGCTGATACGAATGCTGGAACTACGAACGTCCCAACTAATCACATACTGGCCAATACAGCGGCATTTGACAATGAATATTCTACTCAATCGCCCAATACAACCATGAATACTACTGCCATTGGGAATACAGGTGGAAATCAATCTCATGAGAACAGACAACCTTTCTTGGCTATCAACTATATTATAGCGGTGCAAGGTGTTTTTCCATCTAGAAGTTAACCAATAACAATAATAAACAAACCTTGCAAGGAATGACCTAATCATACAGTGTCATTCCTTACTTATTTAAACCTTTTTCCTCATAGAAAGCAATTTTACATGAAACCTTTAATTCTACTCTTTTCATTATTATTAAGCACCTTTGGGCTCAATGCCCAAATACAATATGCTGGTTGTCAAGGGCCAATCGCAGGTGGTTTTTCCTATCCTGTCACCCTAAACCCTACAGGCAATGTAGGTGCCCGAACTACTTTTACATCTGGCAATTTAGGGAGCTGTAGTGCTGGTGTCTGTGCCTTTAGAATTATATGGACAGGTACAGCTTGGGAAATACAGCTCAGTACAGACGGCGGAACATCTTACACTTTTATATTGTATAGAAATACCAGTGCCTCTACTCCTAACCCTCCAGATTTAACGCTTGGTAGTTGGGTTGATGTCTCTGGAGTAGGGTGTGGCCCATTAGCCCAATTGACAGGCGATGTACAAAGTTCCCTTGGTGGTGGTGCGCCCGAAATTGATGTAACGGGCAATGGTAACGGTATTGCCGATGGGGATATAACGCCTACTACAACAGATGGTACTGACTTTGGTAATGTGGCATTGGCGGTTGGCGTTCCTCAAACATTTGTAATAAATAACACAGGTACAGCAGCCTTGAATATTACAAGTATTGTAGTCTCTGGGGCTCAAGCTGGGGATTTTGTAGTATCGGGTGCTCCTACGAGTGTGGCATCTGGTGCCAATGCTAACTTCACCCTCACATTTACACCTAGTGCTGTTGGGGCTAGAAATGCCACCATTACTATTAATAATGATGATGCGGATGAAGGAGTTTATGATTTTGCCGTGACGGGCAATGGCCTTGGAAGTCCTGAAATTGATGTAACGGGCAATGGTAATGGTATTGCCGATGGGGATGTAACGCCCTCTACGGTGGACGGAACAGACTTTGGCAATGTCGCTGTTACCACGAGCAGCCCACAAGTGTTTGTGATTGACAATTCGGCTGGTACAGGCACCTTGACCATTTCTAGTATTGTGGTTTCTGGTGCCAATGCAGGCGATTTTGTCGTTTCGGGCGCACCTACTAGCGTAGCGGCTGGCGCTTCGTCCAATTTTACCCTCACCTTTACGCCTTCAGCGGCTGGGGCTAGAAATGCCACCGTTACCATCAATAATGATGATGCCGATGAAGGGGTTTATGATTTTGCGGTAACGGGCAATGGTACTGTTAGTCCCGAAATTGATGTAACGGGCAATGGTAACGGTATTGCCGATGGGGATGTTACGCCCTCTACGGTGGACGGAACAGACTTTGGCAGTGTGACTGTTACCACAAGCAGCCCACAAGTGTTTGTGATTGACAATTCGGCTGGTACAGGCACCTTGACCA
>CAYULH010000092.1:0-1221 GCA_964445645.1 uncultured Aureispira sp.
CTGCCGAGCTCATAAGCGAAGCGCACTAGCTAGGGCAAAAGAATCGTTTTTTAGTCCGTTTACTTTTTTAAGACTACTTAAAACCTATAATAAATAAAAGGATTAAAATCGCCAGCAGCAATAGAAGCAATAGAGCAAACAAGCAAGACCAAGGCCACCAAGTAAAACACAGAAATTTGTGGAATAGAATACGTACCAAAGAACAACCAATCGTGCAAGCGTTTGAGCGGAGGCACCAAGGTCCAAAAGGCAAAAACAAAAGCCACCACCAAAATGAGATAAAACTGTGTGGTATAAGGCAAAGTCAAGCTGTAATCAAAGGCAAATAATTTGGCATAAAACAAGCGGACTGCATTCAAATCCTCTATAAAAAACAATACCCAACCCATTATAACCACAAAGAAGCAGTAAATCAAACTCAAAACATTGCCCAATTGCCCCAATTTCTCAAAGGTTTTTAATAAAAAAACACGTTCTACAACCAAAAAGAAACCATGATACGCCCCCCACAACACAAAATTCCAAGAAGCGCTATGCCACAAACCAGATAGTAAAAACACCAACCACAAGTTGAAATACATACGGCCTGTAGACACCCTCGATCCGCCCAAAGGAATGTACAAGTACTCTCGCATAAACGCCCCCAAGGTAATATGCCAACGCCTCCAAAACTCCGTAATACTGCGTGAAACATAGGGATTGTCAAAGTTTTCGGGAAAACTAAATCCTAGCATACGCCCCAGCCCTATCGCCATATCGGAGTAGCCCGAAAAATCAAAATACAACTGAAAGGTATAGGCCAACAAACAATACCATGCAATGGGTGTATCAATGGTATGCCAAGCAATTAAGGTAGGATCATTGCCCAGAACATCGGTCACAGCCGCCCCCAATACATTGGCAATCAATACTTTCTTGGCTAATCCAATACAAAACCTAAAAAAGCCCAACAAGCGATCATCATACGTTGAGGTGCGATCTACCAATTCATTAGCAATGGTATTAAAACGAACAATAGGCCCTGCAATGAGCTGCGGAAACATAATAATGTACAGCACATAATCCTGTACCCTTTGTAGTGGAGGATGCACCTTTCTATACACATCTATAGAGTAGGTCAAGGTCTGAAAGGTATAAAAAGAAATGCCAATAGGCAGTAATATTGCTTCCCAGCTCAGGAGCGGCTGCCCCAAATTATTCAGAATAACATTGGTATTCTCC
>CAYULH010000092.1:1231-22134 GCA_964445645.1 uncultured Aureispira sp.
TAACAACAGCTTTCTTTGGCGTGGAACTTCAGAGTGGTGCAGTTGACGTACCAGATAAAAATCTATAATGGTAGAAGCCAGCAGTATGCCTATAAATTGTGGTGCGCCCCAACTGTAAAACAGGAGGCTAAACAACAATAATACAGTATTCTTATGCTTTTTACTACTTATAAAATAAAATAATAAAAAGATAGGCAGAAAATACAGCAAAAAGGTAATACTGCTAAAAATCATGAATTTGGCCTTTTTGGTACGTTCTGCACCCCCTCGGACTTAAAATATTAAGATTTTTTGTTGGTCGTTTTTTTAGAATTGGATGCTTTGCGGGTTCCCTTAGCCTTCATGTCATTTTTTTTCAATACCTCTTGCGCCAAATTCAAAAAATTAATCGCCCCTTTGGAGGAAGCATCATACATGGCTACAGGCATTCCCTCACCCGGAGCCTCAGCAATACGTGAGTTTCTGTGTATAATCGTATTAAATACCCGATTGCTAAAGAAACGACGCGCTTCTTGCACCACCTCCTTGGCCAGACGCAAACGAGCATCATACATAGAAAGCAAAATACCCTCAATATCCAATTCGGGGTTCAATTGTGATTTTACTTGGCGAATGGTGTTCATCAATTTGCCCAAGCCCTCCAAAGCAAAGTACTCACACTGCACAGGAATCAATACCGCATCGGCTGCTGTCAAGGCATTGACCGTTACCAAGCCCAAAGAAGGCAAACAATCAATGATAACAAAGTCATAGGTTTCTTCTACACTCTTGAGCAGCTCTCGCAATACAAATTCTCTTCTAAAACGATTGATCAATTCAATCTCCGCACCAACCAAGTTGATGTGTGCTGGCACGAGATCAAGGCCCGGTGTGTTGGTCGTTACAATTGCATCTTGCAACGGCACTTCATTGATGAGACAATCGTATAGATTGTGTTCAGAGGCGTTTTCTGCAATGCCAATTCCTGTAGTTGCATTAGCCTGAGGGTCTGCATCAATTAGCAAAATTTTGTAATCCAAAATGGCTAAACTAGCTGATAAATTGATGGCAGTTGTGGTTTTCCCTACCCCACCTTTTTGGTTGGCAATAGCAATTACTTTTCCCATTGTATTGTCTAGGTTGTTTGGTGTTCAATAATTTATTGCATACAAATAGCCAAAAATGATGTTGACTAGAGCTATAAATTTGCACAAAAATACGAAATTTATGCCAAATAGTTTCTTAAAAATGGGGTTATTATTGCAACAGCTAGGATAAGTCTTGTGACCAGCTCATCCAGCTCCCTTGTTGGGTGGGATAAGCTCTATTTTGGGTCAAAAAATCTAGGAATAATGTACGTGGCATAAAAGCAGCCCCCATACTAGCCAAGTGTTTGGTTTCTGCTTGGCAATCAATCAGTTCAAATCCACGCTTATCCAGTTGTTGAGCCAAGGTAATCAAAGCTACCTTAGAGGCATTAGAAACTGTTGAAAACATAGACTCTCCAAAAAAACAACGCCCCAAGGAAACGCCATACAAGCCCCCCACCAACTCGCCATCTTGCCAAGTCTCTACAGAGTGGGCATAGCCATAATGATGCAGTTTTTGGTAAGCTGCTTGCATTTCAGGAATGAGCCAAGTGCCATTTTGCCCTGCTCGCTCAATGGCCGCACAATGTTGGAGTACCGCATCAAATGCTGTATCAAATCGCACTTCAAATATTCCCTTGCGGAGTATGCGGCGCATACTTTTAGAAATCTTAATAGCACTGGGGTAGAGTACAAATCGAGGGTCGGGCGACCACCACAGGATGGGTTCCCCCTCATTGTACCAAGGAAAAATACCATACTGGTAGGCCATTAACAGCCGTTGTGGAGAAAGATCGCCTCCTGCGGCCAGCAATCCTTCTTCTGGCGCATATCTAGGATCAGGAAAAACTAATTCTGTATTGAGCCAATACATAACTTTAGTTGATATATTGTGTTAATGTTCGGTAGAGTTCGGCAGGTTTAAAGGGTTTGACCACAATATCATTCATGCCTGCATCATAGATTTTTTGTTTGTTGTCGGTTAGCGCAGAAGCAGTGAGCGCAATAATAGGAATATTTTGGTAGTAACTGCTGTCTCGTTTGCGAATAGCTTTGGATGCTTCGTAACCATCCATATTGGGCATGTGAATATCCATCAGAATGAGATCAAAGAAGTATTCATCTATTTTTTTGAGTGCCTCTACTCCATCTGCTGCATGAACAAACTTAACGCCCCATTTTTGCAAAAAGCGTTTTACCACCAATACATTCACCGTATTGTCCTCGACCACTAAGATATGTTTGCCAGATAAATCTCGCTTTTCGCTCTGTGCTGTGCTTCCATCCAATTGATTTTTTTCTAGTGGAGCGCCTTTACCAAATTTTAATACAAACGAAAACGTAGAACCCTCTCCTACGGTGCTATCCAAGTAGATTTCTGAATCTTGTAATTGTAATAACCGTCTTGTAATAGCCAAACCTAAACCTGTACCGCCATATTTTCTGGTGGTATCGGATGCCGCCTGTGTGAACATATTAAAAATATACAACTTTTGTTCTGGAGAAATACCAATACCTGTATCTTGAACAGCAAAATCTAAGGTAATACTATCGTCACTTTCCTCTACCAACTTGAGCCGCACCTTTACCCAGCCGTTGTCTGTAAATTTAATGGCATTACTAATCAGGTTGTTTAGAATTTGGGTCAAACGATTGGGGTCTCCTACCAGCATGTTGGACAGTTTTAAATCTGTCTCTACCAGAAAATCAATGTTCTTTTTACGTGCATTAACAGCCATACTGTACCGTATACTCTCCAAGAGCTGGAGTAGGTCAAAGTCAATGGCTTCAAATTCTACTTTTCCAGATTCTATTTTATTAAAATCTAGTACATCATTAATAATGGCCAGTAAGTTGTTGGCTGAGAATTTTAGAATATTTAGGTTTTCAACTTGCCGTACAGAAGGGCTATCTTCCAACAAGAAGTTGGTTAGATTGACCACGGCGTTCATGGGTGTTCGAATCTCGTGCGACATAATAGACAAGAATTCGGCCTTGGCATGAGATGATTTTTCGGCTTCTTCCTTCGCTTTGAGCAAGTCCTGTTCTCGCTCCAATAATTTTTGAGTTCTATTGGCGATTTCACGTTCCAAGTACAGTTTCTTACGTCTGTTATTGATAACATAAATCCGTGCTCCTCCTATTATAATGGCAAACAATAAAAAAGCCATAAAAGTACTAAACAGGGTAGTTTTGTAAAAAGGGGCAGATACTTCTAGTGGAATCACTAAGGTGTTCCTAGTCCACTTGTCATAAGGGCCTTTTGCCTTGATGATTAGTTTGTAATTCCCAAAGGGCAATTTATTAATTCTCAATTCATTACCAGACATTTTTTGCATTCCCTGACCTGTACCCTCAATCATGTAGTAATATTTGTTCTGATCGGGATTTCGATAATCTAATAGCGAGAAACTAATTCTGAAAAATAAATCTTGAGGTTTGAGCAGTATTCTTCCAGTACTAACCAAGTCAGCAGTTCTATCCTGCATTTCCTTCTCCATATCCGTCAGGCATTCATACTTGAGAATATGAAAGGGAATATTGCTAGAATCTGAATCTTCAAAATCATCTGGATGAAATGCCACCACTCCATTCTCACTACCAAAATAAAAACGCCCACTACCTGCCTTGTAACACGCCGCTCTTGTAAACTGCTCGGTAGTAATTCCCTCTCTAGAAAGATAACGAATACAGGTATGGTCTCTTTTGTGAAAACACATTAATCCGTGGTTGCTACTCATCCACAATTGATCACTATCATCTTCGAGAATGCCATATATAGTATTGTCTGGCAAATCATTGGCTACTGTAAAATGCTCATAATTACCTGTATTGGTTTCCCATTTTATCAAACCACCTTCTAAAGTGCCAATCCACAAAACATTTCGTTCTTTTTCTTTGTGCAAGGCATAAATATGATCTGCTGGCAAATAATGAGGGCTTGCTGAAGTCGTACTATAATAAGAGGTAAAATGTCCTACTGTATAGTCATATTGGTACAATCCTGTATTACTCCCCACCCAAAGCATATTGCTACTGGTATCTTCTAAAATAGCATACACGGCACTTCGATTGAGCTCGGCACACTGAGAGTAGGTATTAAACTTGATAAAAGCTTGGTGTACCGTATCTAAGTAATACAATCCTTTTTGAGTACCCAACCAAATCCGAGCACGACTATCTTCATACAAAATCAGGTTCTTGTCTTCATAATCTGTAACGGTAGTTGGAATAGCATGTTTGCAAGGAATACTTATCATACTATCCGTTTCAGGATCATACTTTTGGACACTATTTTGGCTGCCACAGAACCATATATACCCTTTGCTATCCTTCATAGAAGTCTCTTCGGGCAAACGCCCAAAATCTTCCTCCACCATATTATCTTCTAATAACTCTACCTCCTCTGTGTCCAGATTGATGCGTTTGCGCCCCGATTTGGTATTGGTATACAAGTAATTCTTGTGTTCTACAACACCATGTACCACATGCCGTTCACTATTGGGCAAAAATTCATTTTCATCCAAATAACTATAAAAACGATTGTTGCTTATAGTAAGAATATAAACCCCATCTGTAGTGCCTATCCAAGCATTGCTGTTGTTATCAAAAAATATATGAAAAATTCCTTGAAGAACAGAGGGATCAAAATGATCTACAAAATCATAAATCATCTCGCCTTTGGAATTGTAGATACACGAGCGATAAAAGTCATGATACCACAATAAGCCATTGGGAGCTTGCCAAATATTACTAGTAGGATTAAGAGTTTGTATTTGTTCAGAAACATACTTGGGAGAACCATACTCTACCGTTTTTAGGGGCCGCTTAGAAAAATAAAATAAACTATCATTCTGCAAATAACGGGCAAAACCCTTCAAGTAACCATCACTCTCGTTCTGGTGTATGCTCAATACCGACTGAAAAGGAACCAATTCTTCTTCCTCTAAGTCACCTCCACGATTATACTCCAAAATATAACCTACCCCAACTACCCAAATGGCCTCGGGTGATACCTTGATACTGGTAAGGGTATAATTGGGATAAGGCAAAGTAAAGCGCAAAGTCAACTGTTTACCTTGTTGATACTCGTAAACTTGACGGGATTTGGTTACAATAAAAATAGTAGAAGAAGATACCTGATAAATTTCAAAAATATCCTCTTGTTGTACACTAGTGATTGCTGCAAATTTTTCCGTGAAGGAGGAAATTTCTAATGTATTTAGATTGATAATACTAATATCGGGTAGTGGAACTGAACCTTCATTAGTAAAACGTACCCATAAGCAAGTATCTGCATCTTCATACATCTGAAAAATACGATTGCTGGGTAGATTTTGGTTTTCCTTAGTAAATAAGCGAAAATTGTATCCATCATAGCGATTGAGCCCATAATTGGTTCCCAACCAAATAAACCCTTTGGAGTCCTGAAAAGTACGTCTAACAAAACGATTAGACAAACCATCTTCTACAGAGATTTTTCTCAATTTTGCAGAAAACGATTGTCCTGTTACATTACCAACAACACCCCAGACGAGTAATACTATTATAAACACATATTTTATCATCTGATAATGGATTCATTCAGGTCTTTTATTCAATTGTTGGAGTATTTAATTGATAATAACCTGATTATGGCCTCAACGGCAAAATAGTAAGATAATAAGATGAAATAATTTTCTTTTTGACAAAGGTACTATTATAAAAGACATTAAAATTATTTGCATAAACAAAAGAAAAAATCAAATAAACTGTAGTAAAATAACAGTTTTAATGTCAATTAATAGCACAACAAAATAAACAGAATTGATGTCAATCAAAAATTAATCTTTCTTTATTCATACTTCTACCTCAGAATAAAATTATACCAAACTGATTATCAACAGCTCTACCGAGGACTAAGTTCTTTTATTTTATATCTTTTTTTGCAAAAACATAAACACATACTAAGAAAATCCTCTTTGCCAATTGCTCGCTCTATACTTCGATAAAACGCACTTACAAAACCGTGTATACCTGCTCAAAAGGAAGACGCAATCGAGGCCCATATACACCTTCTGGCAATCGTTTACCAACAGCCACTAACATAGCAATTTCAGCTTTTGGGGGCAGTTGAAGTAATTTTTTAGCTCGTTTTTCATCATAACCTTCCATTGGACAAGTATCATAGCCCTCTGCAGCAATACTCCACATAAATGTTTGTGCAGCCAAAGCTGCCGAACGATGAGCAGAAAGGCGCATAGCACGACTGGTAACAGAACGCATAACAGGTTTTTGCAAGCCTGCCGCCCATGTAAGGAGTTTCTTGGCCATATCCCAAATTCCTAGTCCACTCTTATGCAAACGAGGAATATTCACTTCCCAATATTTCAATAACTTTTTGTGCTTGGCAGTTAATGCTCCATCTCCCTCGGCTCTAAACGCCTCCTTTTGTTGGGCAACGACAGCAGTACAACGCGCTCGCCACAAATCCTGTCGAACAACAACAGCCACAATTGCCCTAGCCGTTTTGGCCGCTCGCTGGTGAATACAAATAGGGACCATTGCTTTTAAGAGTTTGGGATCTTGCAAATGTACAAATTCCCACAACTGCATATTGCTACTATTGGGCGACAAAATAGCTCGTTCCAAACTGCGACGTACTACATCTTGGTCAAAAGAATCTTCTTGGTTAAAAACACGTATAGCACGACGATATTGTACCAGCTGATCAAAAATAACAGCAGAATTTGCGTTTTCCATTTCTTATCTATGTTTTTAGTGCTTTGTTTTTTTATTTATTATAATAGATAATATTAACGAACCCGCTTTTTATATCTACTATACCCATATCCCACTCCCATCAATAATAATACAACAACCACTAACATCCATCTGTAGTGCTGCCAGTAACTTCGGATGATAATGGGTTCTGCATTGCCCAATTGTATAAAAGGTGCCCAAAAAAATGGGTGAGCACTCAAACCACTCGCCTCCCTTAAGTAAGCCAACTTGGTTTGTTGCAAGGCAATATCCTTAGGCATTCCTTCATTCAATGCTTTATAAAAAGCAGCAATCATAGATACACTAGCGGCATCATTTAGCGGCCAGAGGGTCAATAACAAGGAAGGAGCACCAGCATACATAAAACCCCGGCCAATACTAACCACCCCTTCGCCTCGATCATAACGCCCAAAACCTGTCTTGCAAGCCGATAACACCACCAAATCTGTTTTCAAAGACAACAAATTCAATTCATAAGCATGCAACATATCATCTTGTTCTTTATCATAAGAATACGTAAACAACAAGCCTGAATAATCGGGTTGCGCCTCATCTACCAAACCATGCATAGCCAAATGAATCACACTGTATACATTTTGCTTTACCTGCTGCTTAAACTGTAGTTCATTGGCATCATTTCGATAATAATAATCGCCTACAAACTGTGATTCCAAAAATTCTACCTCCTCTACAGTGCCCGGCAAATCCTTCATCACACGCCTAATTCGCTGCTGTCGACTCGAAAGGCTGGTATCATTAGCTAGGCTAGGATCATAAGAAGAAGCCAAAGCCAATACCCCTCCTCCTGTGGGAACAGCCCGTTGGGTCAACAAATGCAAACTAGCCGAATAATGATAACTCACACTGTACGTTCTCAACAAATACGGCAAATCTGACAATTCTAGTTGTTCATAATTGGGCTTCTGATTTAGCAACACCTCAAAGGGAATATAGGTCAACAAACCATCAGGAATCACCACCAAACGCTTTAGAGGAGTGTTGGGCAATGCAGGCGCTACATATTGCTGATACACCCTACGGGCACATCGTGCCAAGATAGCCACTTGCTGCTCCTCTTGTCCTTGCCATTCCTCAACATTGGTCAGTAGTGTCCTCAACGCCTTGACAGCCACTTCAAAACTATTTTCCTTTTTAACAACAGTACTCCAAGTTTCACCTTGGGTTATACTAAAAATATACAATGCTTTCTCCCCCACAAAATACTCCACCAAAACCGTTTCCCCATCCAACATTTGTTGTATTTCCTTGATAGAAGCAGTTTGGTCATTATACTTTAGTTGATAATAATCAGAATAATTTTGCTCAAACTGCTCCTGCAACTTCTCCAACGCTCGTTTGGCATCCAACAAACGCTGCTGGTGCAAACTCATGGCTTTTTTATCACGCTTTTTATTGGCTTCCGCCAATTGCTTTTTGTGATACACCACCGCACGATTCCAGTAGCGTTCTTTCTGAAGCAAAGAATCAGGCACTTGCCCAAATTGGCGTGCTTTTTCTACCCGCAAAGCATCTAACAACAACAGAGCCTTGCTGCGTTCCGAGGCCGCAAAAGCAGTTTCTAAATAGCGTTCTTCCTTCGTTTTTTGATACAACTGCAAGGCTGTTTCTATAACCACCTCATACGTGGGCAACATGGTTTGCAACAAAAACAACTTGGAATCTTTTTCCTGCAATTGTTGGCGTTGCGCCTCTAGCAACAACAAAGCATTCTGAGCAGTTTGGTAGGCGGCCTCCAAAGCACCTGTCTTTAGCAATACATCAGCTTGCTGTTGCAAAATTTCTAACCAAATACCAGCATGAGCATCTACCCGATGATAAATTTCTGCTGCCCCCCATTGTACCAATGCAAGGCTATCTGCTGCCTGCAACGCCTGTGCAGCTATCTCCAATTGCTCTATACAAACACTATTATCCCCTGCTTGCTGATATGCTTTTGCCAAGCTCAAATGTGCCTGTGCAATTCGAGGATGCACCATGCCATGCAAACCTTGCAGACTCTCCAAAGCTTTTTCATAATACCCAATTGCCTTATTATAATTTTGCTGCTGGGTATAATAATCGCCCAAAATGGTCAGTGTTTCTTCTTTCTTGGGGGCATCCAGCTCATGCAATTTCAGGTTTTGAGTCAGCACCTCCAATGCTATGGGGTAATTCTTTAATTGTATGGCACAAAAGGCAATACCATTGTTCAAACTCACCAATGCCCTATTAATTCGATCCTTTCTATTGCTCTTACTTTTCTCCAACGAAGTTTTTCCTCTTTTGTAATAACGCAATGCCTGTTTGTGCTCCTTCTGCCGATCAAAAAACTCCCCCAAATTCAAATAAGTAGTGGCTGCCTCAATATACTTTTCTTGTTGTTGGTACAATTGCAAAGCACTATTACAATAATCCTTGGCCTTGTATATATCGCCCAACTCCATGTAATACAAGCCCAAATTATTGTACGACTGCGCCAATATTTGTTTGTTCTGCTGCTCCACAGGTTGCTGCAAGTTGGTTTCTATGGCTTGTAAAGTTCGCTGGGCCGCTTTTTCATAATCCCCTGTTTCATAATAAACAATACCATACAAATTCATGATTTTCTGCAAGGAAGCCAAATCCTCCCTCAAATGCGCCTGCTGCCATTGAAAAGCCTGATCCAAAAAAGCCTCCATTTGTTGATAATCACCTTGATAATAAGCAATGGTTGCTTGAGTAATCTTGGCCCTAATAGCCTGCAACCATGCTTGCTGGGCCTCTTGGATAGTGGCTGATTGTTGTGCCAATGTATTGGCTGTCTCCCAATCGCGCTTCACAATAGCAGCCTTGCTCCCCAACAACCACAATCGCCCTTTAAAAACAGCCTGCTCTTTGTCCTTGGGCTGTGCATTGGCCGCCAACAACTGCTTGTAATACACATTAAAAGCTTTAAAATCGCCCTTAGAAAAATCTGTACGCAATACATTTCTTTGCAACCAACGCGTCTGTTCCAAACAAGGCAACGCTTGTGAAGCCTCAATAGCTTCTAAAAAATAACGCTTGGCAGGCGCCCAATCTTTTTGTTCATAAGCTTCCAATGCCTTTTTTATAGTCTGCTGAATGGGTGCAGCAGCGGGGTCATCACAAACGGGAAAGACTTGTGCCTTGGTGGCACAACAACAGCAATACAGCACTAACAACCCTACAATTCTAATCATACAGATAAACGTTCTAGCAAGTGACAGAGTGGTCGATTTTATTAAATTCTTACACAAGACCAAAAATTGACCTCAAAGATAAGTATTTATCACAGCTAATAAAATACATTCTTTCCTTACAAAGCAGCTCCCGAAGCCCTAAAAGTTGGCCTAAAATTTATATTTTGTCTATCAAAATCTATTTTTCAAAAAAACCAACCAAAATTATGAAATACCTTGTTCTTGTGCTGGCTCTACTAATCAATTGTACCTTATGGAGCCAATACAATATCAAACCCAAATATGACGTGGCTTGTACTGCCGTAAAAGATCAACAAAAAACAGGAACTTGTTGGAGTTTTGCCACCTCTTCTTTCTTAGAATCAGAAGTATTGCGTACCCAAAAAATAGAAGTCGATTTGTCCGAAATGTTCAATGTTCATGCTACTTATATGGACAAAGCTCAAAATTATTTGTTGCGTCAAGGCAAAGCCAACTTTAGTGAAGGCTCCTTGTCTCATGATGTTATTAGAGCCGTAGCTCATGCTGGTGTAGTGCCCGAATCGGCCTATTCGGGTCGTCCAGAAGGGGTAGCAATACACAACCACGGCGAGCTAGTGGCGGCTGTCAAAGGCTTGCTAGATGGACTCAACAAACGTCGAGTGCTGAGTCCACGTTGGCGTTCTGCAGTACAAGCTGTGCTAGACATCTACCTTGGTGCCACTCCTGAAGAATTCACCTACAAGGGCAAAAGCTATTCTCCCAAGTCCTTTGCCAACTATCTGGGCATCAACAGTAAAGATTACATAAGTTTGAGTTCTTATACCCATCATCCTTTTTATGAGAATTTTATTCTAGAAATTCCTGATAATTATTCTAATGGACACTACCAAAATGTACCTGTAGCAGAATTGGAGCAAATTGTAGATCATGCCCTAGAAAATGGCTTTACCATTGCTTGGGATGGTGATGTGAGCGAAAAAACCTTTAATCACAGCAAGGGCTTGGCCATATTGCCAGCCGATGATACCCGAAGCGATCTTTGGGAGAACCCCGGTGCAGAGCAAAAAGTTACCCAAGAAATGCGTCAAACTACTTTTGAGAGCAAACACACTACTGATGACCATTTGATGCACTTGGTGGGCTTGGCTTATGATGATAAGGGCACCAAATACTACAAAATCAAGAATTCGTGGGGCGATGGCAATAAAATGAAAGGCTATTTGTACATGTCGCAAGCCTATTTCCAGCTCAAAACAGTGGGCATCTTGCTCCACAAAGATGGCATTCCAAAAGGTATTCAAAAAAAGTTTCAGTAACATTTAAATCCTAGTTGTTGGGCAGTTCCATATTGCCCAACAACTTTTCTACTAATTCCTATGGACAAAACACAACAATACTTTGAGGCCAATCGGCAACTCTGGAACCACAAAGCCACCCTACACCCCGATTCTGAATTCTACGATCAAGCTTCTTTTGAACAAGGTAGAAACAGCCTAAATGCTATTGAATTGGAATTATTGGGTAATGTACAACAAACTTCTGTCTTGCATATACAATGTCATTTTGGACAAGATAGCTTGTCCTTGGTGCGTATGGGGGCGCAAGTAACAGGCGTAGATTTTTCGTCCCAAGCTATTGCTACTGCTCAAGAATTATCAGAGCGGCTTCAATTGCCTGCCCAATTTGTTTGCTGCAATGTATTGGATATGGATCAACATATTGAACAGCAGTTTGATTTGGTGTTTGCTTCTTATGGCATTGCTGGTTGGTTTCCCGATTTTGGGGCGTGGGCAAGGCAAGCCACCCAACGTCTTGCTGTAGGCGGCCGATTGATTTTGGTTGATTTTCATCCTGCTTTGTGGATGTTTGATAATGATTTTACCTTCTTGCAGTATTCTTATTTTAATAAAGAATTGATTGAGGAAGTGGAAACAACCACGTACACGGGCCAAGCACAACAAAAGCTTGCTGCTTATGGCTGGAACCACAGTTTGGCGGCCATTACAACTGCCTTTTTGGAGCAAGGGCTCACCCTCCAACAATTCAAAGAGTATGATTACTCGCCTTATCCTTGTTTTTCTAAGGTGGTGGCTCGCCCCAAAGGAGGATATTATATACAAGGGTTGGAGGGCAAATTGCCCATGGTTTATGGCTTAGAATTTATCAAATTTTCTGACTAATAAAGCTATTTTGCAACAATAAGCTTTCTATTTTTGTTATTGATGGATATTATAATATAAAAATCCAAGATCGATAAGATGACCTTAGAAGAATACAGACAATTATTTACCAATATACTAGAAGGGCGTTACACACAAGCCCCTTATAATGACGAAGCTTATCACAATTACGTTAAGCTTGGTTACTCTCGGATGAAGCGTTGGACCAAACAATCCAAAATTGACAAAGAATTGGGCAATTTGATTAGGCAAATTAATAAACCTCAGCATTGGATTATTATTACTGAACCTTGGTGTGGGGATGCCGCCAACCTAATTCCTTATTTTGAGAAAATGGCCGCTATCAATCCCATGATTGAGGTAGCGGTACAATTGCGAGATTCCAACAGCGAGATTGATAAATATTTGACCAATGGCGGTAGGGCTATTCCTATCGTAGTGGCTAGAAATAAACAAGGCAAAGATCTGTTTGTTTGGGGACCACGCCCTGCACCTGCCCAAGCTCTGGTAATGGCTCAAAAAAAATCCGATGCCCCTCAAGATGAAAAATATGCCGAAATTTTGCAATGGTACAAGGAAGATAATGGCGCTACGCTACAAGCAGAAATGATGGATTTGTTGCAAGGGCTGTTGTAAAACCAAAAATCCCCAATCCTAGATGTACTTGTTTTATGGAACTTAAAACAAAATTGTCTTGTTAGACAAAAATAACTTAGACAAATTACATTCATTATGAATGAAGAAATTCTTATCAATAGGATTGTAAATTTCTTTGGAGCTTTAAGTATAGAAAGCAGATTAGATTTATTGTCCAAACTATCGGCAGATTTAAAACTTGTTGAATTGGACCCCAAAAACAATAGAAAGGAGCAGCTCTTGGATGAATTATTTGGTGCTTGGTCTGATATAGATGAAAATTTATCTAATCATATAATAGACTCTAGAACAGTTTCTGATAAAGATATAAGCTTTGATTTGGAAGAAAGACTCTGATAGAAAATTTCCATAATCTCTCCTACAATTAAATCCCCCTAAAACCAAAAATCCCCAATCCTAGATGTACTAGAATTGGGGATTCCCAAAAATGGCTTAGACTGCTTATTTCTTGAATGAAATAGCCATGCTAGAGCCTTTGGCCATCGCTTCGATGTCCATACCTTCAGTACCTCTTAGCGCATCTGGATATTTCTCTTTTACTTGTGCTAAAATTTCTTCGGCAGTCATAGAAATCGTGAATTTGTCGGCTGTTACTTCAGAAACATTGAGATCAACATCTACTTTCTCACCATCCATATCACCACTCAAGTTCAATTTAGAGCCATCAAAGGTATAATCCATTTCTTCAGTTTTCTCCTCTCCCACTTTAGAAAGGATTACTTTGCCCGCTTCTGTAAATTCGATGGTAACATCATCTGATTGCGCTTCGCCTTGCTTGATTAAGCCATCTTTTTGGCCTTCTACCATAGCTTTCATCGGCGCAGGTACGCCATCACCCAATACAAGATCAAAAGAACTTAGATCTACATGCCACTTTCCTACTAGGCCAGCACCCGAGCCGCCACAAGAAGCTATTAATAAAGCAATAGAAACAATGGTTAATAATTTGAATACACTTTTCATGTTTTTGTTTTATTTGGTTATTCAGTAGCTGCTAGTTTAGCCTATTTTCTTGAGGATTGCAATTTTTTTGTCATAAACTTACTCAAAAACTATTCTAACTTCTTGCATGGTCTATACTCTAAGAATTCAGCGAAATGTATTTAGGCTTCTGTGAAATATTTATTTGATTGTTTTTTGCGACTACTATCTTTGTCTTAAGTAGGTAAAAAAAAGAAACCGTACAATAAAAAATGAGAGACTCACGAAGTGATCTGCGCTGGCTTGTGCCTGATGGCACAAAAGGACTAGCACTTTCTCAGGTCGAGGCGGAAAACACAGTTTTAGCGGGCTAAAACACGTATTTCCAACACTCGTGAAATGATCTGACTTTATTTGTATTGTATACAAATAAATCAGGTAACTGGGGAAAAAGAATCGTTTTTTAGTCCGTTTAATTTTTTGAGACTACTTATCTTATCCATCCCTTTTGATTACTTGCGGAGTGCAGTACAAAAAAAAGCTACTCTATGGCATAAACTACTTATAATATATCATGACTAATTTTCTTCACATCTCCAGCATTGCACAAGTACATCATTTCTTTAACTTAGGCAAGCCCCTGCACCCGCTTATTACCATTATAAGAGAATGGCCCAGCATTGATTTTGATTTCTCTTCGGCCAAACTAACGAGTGATTTGTATCTCATTGGTATGAAGGGAAATGTGCGGGGTACGTTTTATTATGGTAGAAATACCTATGACTATGAAGAGGGAACGCTGGCTTTTTTGGCCCCCAAGCAAGTAATGTCCTTTGAAAATGCCAGCAACAATCCTGAAATTGAAAAAGGGGGCTGGAACATTATTTTTCATCCCGATCTTATCCGAAAATCCGAATTAGGTAAAACTATCCAAGACTATTCGTTTTTTGATTATAGTCTAAGGGAGGCCTTGCATGTTGCCGATAAGGAAAAACAAACCCTAAACAACTTGGTGAATTCTATTGAGCTGGAACTTAATCAGAATATTGACCAGCATTCGCAGGATATTATGATTGCCAATTTGGAGACCTTACTCAAGTATTGCAAACGGTATTACAATCGCCAATTTTATACTAGAACCAATTTGCACAAGGATCACATTATCAAGTTTGAGCAATATCTCAAGGATTATTTTGCCTCCGATGAATTGCTCAAAAATGGGTTGCCTACCCTCAGCCAATGTGGCAATGCCCTAAACATGTCGGGCAGCTATCTAAGCGATTTGCTCAAGGTGGAAACAGGCAGAAGTGCCAAAGATCACATTCACAGTTATATCATTGAGCAGGCCAAAACCTTGCTGCTCAATTCCAATACGTCTGTTAGCAATATAGCTTATGATTTAGGTTTTGAATATCCACAGCATTTTTCCAAGTTGTTTAAGAATAAGGTAGGCATTACGCCTTCTGCTTTCCGCAAATTGAATTAATAAATATCTAATAGAATTAACAACTTGTTAAGTTTTTTTTGCACATTGCTAGTGTTAAACAACCTACAACAAAGCAATCATGAAAGACTGGACAGAAATACTGCTGCATTTAGGAGAGGACACTTCTTTTAATTCCAAACCTATTGTTCCGCCCATTGTACAATCTTCTAATTTTGGTTTTGGCTCGGTGGCCGAATTTAGAGCAGCTTTCCAAAACGAACAAGCGGCCCACTTGTACACTCGGGGCAACAACCCAACGGTAGAGATTGTACGCAAAAAAATTGCGGCATTGGAGGGCAGCGAAGATGCCCTTTTGTTTGCCAGTGGTTCGGCGGCCATTGCGGCGGCCATTATGGGCCAAGTAGCCAGTGGCGATCATGTAGTTTGTGTCCAAAAACCCTACAATTGGACCTATATCTTGCTGCAAGATTACTTGGCTCGCTTTCAAGTAACCGTTACTTTTGTAGATGGCCGCAATCTAGCGGAAATTGCCCAAGCTATACAGCCCAATACCAAGGTCTTGATGCTCGAAAGCCCCAACTCCTTGACCTTTGAATTGCAAGATTTAAAAGCCTGTGCAGCATTGGCCCAGCAACATGGTTTGGTTAGTATTATTGATAATAGTTATTGTAGTCCTTTGTATCAGAATCCTATTGATTATGGTATTGATTTGGTCATTCATTCTGGCACCAAGTACTTGGGCGGACACAGCGATGTGGTTTTTGGGGTGGTTTGTGGTTCCAAAGCATTGATTAAGCCCTTGTTTCATGCCGAATTTATGACCTTGGGGGCTTGCTTGTCGCCTCACGATGCTTGGCTGATTTTGCGTAGTTTGAGAACCCTGCCCTTGCGTATGCGCCAAATCTCGGCCACCACCCAACAAGTTACAGCCTTTCTAAAACAGCACCCCAAAGTCGATTATATCTTATATCCACTCGATGAGAGTTTTCCTCAATATGAGCTGGCCCAGAGCCAAATGCGTGGAGCAGGCGGCCTATTTTCAGTCAATTACAAAGGAAAATCCATAGAACAAATGGAAAAATTTTGTGATGCACTGAGTCGTATTTTCCAAATGGCTGTTTCGTGGGGTGGGCATGAGGCCCTGCAAATTCCCACTTGCACCTTTTATAATATTGAGGGCAAAACACCGCCTCCCTTGCCCTTTACCTTTGTGCGTTATTACATTGGCTTGGAGGAGCCTGAATACTTAATCAAACATTTAGACAACGCCCTAAAAATCTTGTAATTAGACAGCAGCAACTTCTAATTTTTGCTCCAGACTGCATTTGCAATCTTCTCCCAAAAAGCTTATATTGATTGACCAAAAAAACAATCCTTATTAAATTTAAGCAATTATTATAACAAAAATACACTTATATGTGGAGAGATTTAAAATATTTGGGGGCTTACAGTATTCCCTTGGCTACAGCTCATGCCCTGTATGCACAAGGTTTTTGGTCGTTTAATGGCCTATTGGTAGCTTTTGTAATGGTGCCTCTATTGGAATTGTTCTTCAAAGGCAATACGGATAATTTAGACGCAGAAGAGGAAAAAAACCAAAACCATAAATGGTTGTTTGATTGGATTCTCTACCTCAATGTACCCATGCTAGTAGGAATTATTATTGGCTATTTTTATGTCTTATCCACGGCTTCCCTTGAGCTTTACGAGCAAATTGGCCTCACCCTTACCACAGGTATCTATATAGGTGGTGTGGGCATCAATGTGGCCCATGAGCTAGGCCATCGCCAAGAGTGGTTTCCTCGTTTATTGGCACAAATACTTTTACTGCCCAATTTATATTTACACTTTAGCATTGAGCACAATCATGGGCATCACGTCAATATTGCTACGCCCAAAGATCCTGCCTCCTCCCGTTACAATGAGCCTATTTATACCTTTTGGTTTCGTTCCGTAATTTTTAGTTACCTATCGGCTTGGAGCATTGAGGCACGCCGTCTACGCCAGCAAGGACATTCGCCCTTTTCTTGGCGCAATAGAATGATTTACTTGCAATTGATTCAGGTAGCCTATGTAGTAGGGCTTTGCCTCACTTTTAGCTGGGCTTTGCTTCCCTTTATTATTATTGTTGCCATTCTTGGTTTTTTGATGCTAGAAACGGTGAATTACATTGAGCATTATGGCTTACAACGCCGCCAACTCGCTTCTGGACGTTATGAGCCGGTACAACCTTGGCACTCTTGGAATTGCAATCATGATATTGGCCGTATCCTGCTCTACGAACTCACCCGTCATTCTGACCACCATTACAAGGCCAGCCGAAAATACCAAGTCTTGCGCCATTTTGAGGAAGCACCACAACTTCCTTGGGGCTATCCAATGTCTATGCTCATTGCCTTGATTCCTCCCCTATGGTTCCGCCTCATGAACCCTAGAGTAGACCAATTCAATCAACGATTGGCACAACATACCGCCGAGTAAATAACAATGGCTATCAGATACTTTCAGAGGGTTTGATAGCCATTTTCCTTAGGAATTTGGCTATTCTTTACTCAAATATTATTCACAAATACCTGACCTATTTATACTTCCTTTTCATCAAAAAGAAGGATATTTGCACCTTACATTCAGACCATTTAATTGTTTTTTATGATAAGCCCCACAGAGCAAGCCTACTTGAGCAAACTACTCGCAGCGTCAGAGCAACAATTGCGTTACTACCTGACCATGGCGGTTGTTATCATTATTTTTAGTTGGTTTTTGTATTTTGCCCTACGCCGACCGGGAGCGATGATTATTGCACTGATTTTGTCGGTGGGCTTGTGGTATTACCCTTGGCGTTATTTTCAGAAAGCTCAACTCTTGCGTTTAGATTTAGAAGAACAGGAGAAAGTGACTATTACTACGACCATCTATGACAAAAGCAAGAGCAAAATCAATCGCTTGCAGCCCTATTATTATTGCCATACCGAGGAAGAAAATTTTGAAATAAACCAAGCCCTATACAACAGCATTCAAATACCACAAAATTCCACCATTACCTACGCCCCCAATTCTGGCACTATTCTTCACATTGCCCCAGCTAATGCACCTTCTGAATGAGTTCTACCAAAAATAGTTTGCTTTGGGAAGTAACACCCCCACAACAAAACACACCTTCTTACCTATTTGGCACTATGCACGTGCGTGACGAGCGTGTATTTGCCTCTATAGATAAATTGGCCATTTATTTACAGGAGTGTGATGCCTTTGCAGCCGAATTTGATTTTCAAGAAATTGATATAGATGCCCTTGAACAAGCGTCTAGCCTTCCCGATCACATTTCTTTGTCCACCGCATTATCACCCAAAATTTACAACAAACTAGAAAAAATTGTTGCGAGAGAAACCCAACAACCTTTAGAGCTGTTTGAGAGGCGTTCGCCTATGTTTTTGCTCAATCTATTGGCCGAAGTCCAACTGAGTGCCGAACAACAAGTGGCCTTAGATAAGCTGCTGTACAATCTGGCGCAACAAGCCAACAAAACCATACTGGGCTTGGAAACTTTTGAGGAACAATTGGCCGTTTTTAAGCAGGTCAATCTAAAAGAACAATACCGAAGTCTGAAACAAGTTGCCACCAACTTCAAACGCTATCGGCGCAGTTTGCACCAAGTTACACAAGCCTATTTTGAAGGAAATATTACTAAACTCTACCAGCAAAGTAAGCGTTCTATTGGCAGCTTACGCAGAATTTTGTTGTACGAACGCAATGCCGTTATGGCCGAAAGATTTGAGGCATACACACAAGAGCAAAGCCTATTTGCAGCCATTGGAGCAGGGCATTTGGCAGGAGCCAAAGGCGTGTTGCGGCTGCTCAAGCACAAGGGCTATCGCTTGCGGCCTTTGCCCTATCGGCTTTAGGAGTTGAAGTATTCTTTTTTTATAATTCCACCAAAAACATTCTCACATAACATTCTATTTATGAACAAATTACCGCTCAATACTTATCTCCAAAACACAGGCATTCAACAACTCAATGCCATGCAAAAATCGTTCTTAGAAACAGCGGCATTGCACAAGGATGTTATCTTGCACGCACCTACAGGCTCGGGCAAAACACTGGCTTTTTTATTGGGCTTATTGCAACAATTGGATATTGCGGATTCAAGTACCACACAGGCCCTCATCTTAGTGCCATCCCGAGAATTGGCCTTGCAAATTGACCAAGTTTTTAGAAGCCTAAAAACAGGCTACAAAATCAATTGCTGCTATGGTGGGCATCCCATTGCCATAGAATTGCAAAACCTACAAACACCGCCTACGGTATTGGTAGGCACACCCGGTAGAATTGCCGATCACTTGCGCCGCCAAAGCATTACTACCCACAGCATTACACACTTAGTTTTAGATGAATTTGACAAGTCGCTAGAATTGGGTTTTGAGAAAGAAATGGCAGCCATTATCGAAGCCTTGCCACAGCTCCAGCAACATTTTTTGACCTCGGCCACCAATGCCATCACCCTGCCCGAATTTTTACCGCTACAGCAAGCTATTTCCTTAGATTTTTCGGCCCAACACCCCCACAAAAATGGCTTGGGCATCAAAGCCATTCTCACCAAAAGCGAACAACGAAAAACGGATTTCTTGCAACTGGTACAGTGGGTAGGCAAAGAGGCCACCCTGATTTTTTGCAACCAAAAAGCAACCGTAGAGCAAGTCAGCCAGTGGCTTGACAAACGCAACATCATACACGGCACTTTTCATGGTGATTTGGATCAAAAAGCCCGAGAATTGGCCTTAATTCGCTTGCGAAATGGCAGTTATACTATATTGGTAACAACCGACTTGGCGGCTCGTGGATTGGACATTCCCAGCATTCAACACATCATTCATTACCAACTCCCTCACTCCGAACCCGAATTCATTCACCGCAATGGTCGCACCGCTCGTATGGAAGCCACAGGTACGGCGTATGTCTTATTAGAAGAAGACAAACCTTGGCGCAATTACTTGGACGACAGCCTAGAATACATCGAACTCCCCCAAGAAGTGCCGCCACTCCCCCAACCCTCTTGGGCCACGCTCTACATCAGCGCCGGCAAAAAAGACAAGGTCAATAAATTTGACCTAGTAGGCGCGCTCTTCAAAAAAGGCCAACTCAAAAAAGAAGAACTAGGCTTGGTCGTTGTCAAAGAACACCACGCTTATGCGGCTGTCCAAACTAGCCGTGTCAAACAGGTGATTCAAGCCCTGCACAAAAAGCGCATCAAAAAAAGACAGGTAGTGGTGGAATTGGCTCGGTAGGGTTCGGATATGGGCCTTCACACACGGCAGGACTGCGTCCTACCTCCTTTATAACGTCCTTTCAGGCAGCACTGTTAAGTTCTGGCAAATAATTCTGAATGCTTTTGAAAAAAATCCCGAAGGGACGATTTAATAATTGATACAGTGTATCAATTGTTAAATTGCCCCGAAGGGCAGGGCTGTTAAGTTCTGGCAGATGAAACCGAATGCTGCTAGAAAAAATCCCGAAGGGCAATCTTACTAATTGATACAGTGTATCAATTAATAAGATTGTTATAGTAATAATGCCTATAAAATGCCTTTAAATCCCGAAGGGATGTCATTATCACCTTGTAGGGGTAATAATATCACCCTTTCAGGGTTCAAAAATACGCTTTGTTTACAAAGCTACAATCATTTCA
>CAYULH010000093.1:0-5140 GCA_964445645.1 uncultured Aureispira sp.
GTTCTTCTGGCAGCTTAACCTTGAAAGATTACAGCCTTACATTTGACATGCCGCCCTCTTTTTTTTTGAAAAAAAGTAATAAAAGAAGTACATTTGATTGCAAGAAACAAAAACATGCACTATTTTGATTTTTGAATTTGTATTCTAAGTGAAGTTGTTTAAAAAATCTGGTAGGATGATTGGTAAGTGCTTGGAAGCCAAGACACTCGCTTTAGCGATCTGACTTATTTGATACAGTGTATCAAATAATCAGTCTCGGTTTTTGGTTCGTAGCTGGAAGCTACGGGACAAAAAGTAGCTGAACCGAGGCTCTGCCGAGCTCACGCAAGTAAGTATTTGGATTTCAATCGGGTAAGCTTGTGCCAAAAAGGCACAAAGGCTCTAGCACGTTTAGCAACTATTGAGATTTTTTTTAAACAACTTCAGTATCAAAATCTGTATTTTTATCAACTTTATTAGAATGCTTATGGCTTCTACTATTGGCTTTTCATCTCCTCAAAACGCCTTGCAGGTTCGTTGTAACTTGTTGGGGCTGTACTTTATGTCTTGGGCAAAAGCAACTTCTATGCACATTGCTATGAAAGAATTGGAGGAAAAATTTGCCTACATTGATTTGGCAGTAGGAGCATTGGCCGATCGGCCCGAAACTAGTCCTAGTTATGCCATTGTAGAATGGGCAAGCCGTCAACGCAATATTCGCACACAATTGTACACTTTGTTTAATGATAGTGCTGCAGAACAAACTGCTGCTTGGAAACATGCACTAGAAGCATTGCCTCGATTGGAGCACTTCACCTTTGCGCCGCAAGTTGAACAAACTACTGTTGATATACCCTTAAAAGAAAACATTGCTACGGTGCGCTCCTTGCCTACTTTGATTTCGGCCGATTTGTGTGCCAATACTGGTCTGAGTTGGGATTGGCTAAGAGACTTGGTGCAAGGGCATCCTGCCGATTGCTTTCTTTGGGTCAATTACAAGCAATTATTGGCTTGGACTAGACGCAAACGTGACCAAGAACAACTGGAACGTGTATTGGGCCAGCAAGCCAGCCATACCCTCAAGGCCGCCTTCAAAAAACGGCTATCCCCAGCTCAAAAAGAACAATACTGGAAACAATTGCTAGAAGAGCGGTTGCAAGAAGTGGTGGGCCAACAATTGGGCTTGCTCTGCTACACCTTTTATGACGAACAAGATAGAGCTGAACAATTTTTGTACTTTCTTACTCAAAATCCTGCCTCCTACACCCGTATGCGCCAAATCATGCACAGTGAAAGCCAATTGATAGAGGATGGTATTGGCAATTTGTGCTACCAGCCGAGCCAAGGCTGCCGAAAATCCATTACTAGCCCTACTCTTTTTGGGCCTATGTTTGAATTGGAACAGCACTTGCTCCATACTTATCTCAATCAGACGATACAATTGATAGATTTGTATGAGGCACAACACTGGGGACGTTCTTTGACAAAAAAGAACTATATTGATGCTCTATTAAACTTGGAAGAAAAAGGACAACTAAAAATCACCCGCAAACGACCTCTTAGGGGACATGTACACCCCAAGGGGCATTTGCCCGATAAAACCTTTATTTCTTTCAAGCCTCCATTATTATAAGCAATAGATTTTTTGTTATTGGATAGAGTAGCCTACATTGGATTTCGCCTGCTGGTATTTGTATTTAAATTACTGCCCTTTGGGGTCTTGTATGGCTTGTCCAATTGCCTGTATGGGCTGTTTTATGTAGTAATAGGCTATCGTAAGAAGGTGGTGCGCCAAAATTTAGCCCATGCTTTTCCCAACAAAAGCCCCCAAGAACGCTTGGCCATAGAAAAAAAATTCTACCGTTTTTTATTTGATTTATTGTTAGAAAGCATCAAAGGGCTTTCCTTTTCCAAGAAGGAATTGCTCAAACGCCAACAACATCACACCCCTGATTTGCCACAAGGCATTATTGACAAAGGACGTTCTGCCCTGATGGTGGGCGGGCATTATGGCAATTGGGAATGGGGCAGTTTGCGTGCCTCCTCTTGTACTGAAGCACCCGTTATCATCCTCTACTCGCCCATCAAAAACCGCTACATTGATGCTTACTTAAAGGCTGCTAGAGCCAAATTTGATACACAGCTTGTGAGTTATTTGGAGGCTATGAAAATTTTTAGGGAACAAAAAGACACGCTGTCTACCTTTGTACTGATAGCTGACCAGTCGCCTAGCAATCCGAGACGTGCCTATTGGCTGCCTTTTCTCCATCAAGATACAGCCGTTTTGCGTGGCCCTGCCATTTATGCCCAACGTTACAATTTACCCTTACTCTTCTTATCCATCCAACGCCTAAAACGGGGCTATTATACAATGGGTGTAGAGGTACTGACCGAACATCCACGCAACTACAGTCCAGAGGAGCTGATTGGCCTATATTGGACTCGATTGGAGCAGCTCATTGAGGAGCAACCCGAATGGTGGTTGTGGTCACATAGACGCTGGAAACACAGTCGTTAAGTAGCCTTAAAAAAGTAAACGGACTAAAAAATGATTCTTTTGCCCTAGCTCGGCGTTGAAAATACGCGCTTTAGCCCGCTAAAGCTTTGTTTTTCGCCTTGATCTAGACCAAAATCTCTCCTTTTTTATTGTACGGTTTCTTTTTTGCACCTACTTAAATCTAAGCGTGCTTATAAAACTAAAAAATAGGAGTCATCCCCTAAGTGGGATGACTCCTATTTCTCTTATGTTTGTCAATTGAGTATTGCCCATTAAAAAGTCATACCAACTCGTATGGAGGGGCGCATATACGTGTATTCTTCTGTGTAGGTAAAGTTGTTCCAAGTGCGCCCTTCATAGTAGGCATTCTGAATATGCACCCCTATATCTAGGAAAGCGTGAATTTTGTTGCGTGAAGCAAAACGAAACCCTATACTTGGGCGAATAAACAAACCACCTCGCATGACTGTTACTTCTTGCACATCCCCTCTATTCATAGGAGCAATATTAGATAATGGAGCACCATAGCCCACATCAATCAAATAATAAGGACTAAAGCTCTTGTTGAGAATATCGCCTTGAATACTGCCATACACATAAGCAAAGGATTGTGTAAAATCAAGCATCATCCCCACACCTGCTGCTGGTGCAAAAGCATGGTGAACACGATACCCCACTGTTCCATCCAATAGAAATCCCAAAAGTGGCACCCACGACTCTCGTGCTGGCATAATATTACCAACAGAGGCGGTGCCATATATTCCCTTTGCAGGAACATGTTGTTCCCATATTACAGGCTCACTGGTAATTTCAGTGGAGGTTATGGTTTCTAGAGGAATAACAGTTGTGTTGCTGGGTGTTTTTTCAACTTTTACTTCTTCTTTCTCCATCTTTGTTACCTCACTAGAGGCATACACCAAAATACTTCCTCCTTGGATTTTGATTTTGATATTGGTGCTAGGATCATATTCTAATACTTGTCCTCGTATAATAGAACCATTCTTAAGGTAAACCACATCTTCCAGAGTTGTTTGTGCCCAAAGTACAGCACTAAAAAAACAACTCGTTACAAAAAGTATGAAGGTAGAAAAACATTTGTTTAAGAACATTGGTAAGTTTTTTATTAAACTGAAAATCAACTGCTATTTATCCATTATTAGCAATTAACATGCCTTTTATTGGCTCCTGATAAACAAAGAAGTAAGAGACAGATGCCCCTTACCTCTCTATTCACATAACAATATAGTGCATTGTTAGTCTATTTATTCTCTCACTTCTATGTGGCTCAACAATTGCAAGCTACTTGGATTATTAGTGCTGTATTGATAGAAACCATCTTTACCAACCACCATTACTACATTTGCATTGGGCAATGTGATTGCATCATAGGCTGGTGTAGAGGACTGGTGGAATAATTGATTCAAGCTTTGCTTGTTGCTAATGTCAAACACTTTGAGTCCATCATCTCCATCGCACAAGTACAAACTGTTGTTGTCTACCGTCAATCCATGAGGGTGAGTGGTTTGGGTAGTACTTACTAGTGTTGGATTGTACACATCACTGATGTCAATAACATCCAATTGGTTGTTAAAAGAACCGCAGGGTGTGCCTCCTCTCAAAGTCACGTAAGCAAAGTTTCCTTCTACAAAAACAGGATCACAAGCAGTAGCGTGCCAGAACTCACTCAAGAAAGTAGGATTCAGCGGGTTGCTATTGTCATAAATAAACATGCCTTGTGTGCTACCAATAAACAAACGATCACGGTAAGGGAAAATGGTTTCGATACCCATACCAATGCTTATTTGATTCACATAATTGGGCATAGCAGCATTGGAAATGTCATACACATGCATGTTCATTTCGTCTACAATGTACAACACTTGTCCATTGATGGCAAAACGAGCCATAGAACCTCCAATACCTACTGATTGGCGTGCAGCTCCCGAACCAGCACCATTCACGGTTCCCCCCATAGAGTTGTTAGCCGCCATAGTTTGGGCAGCACCAAATCGAGGATCTACAGATACAGTACTCATATCATTGCAGTTGACCGTTTCAGTCACTTCTACCTCGTCATAATCTACCAAAAGACCTCTTTGTGGATCGTTTCCATAAGCTGGAAAAGCATTTTCAACACGTCTGGTTAGTTGAATGTTTTGCAAATCAGCAATATCAATCGCCAATAAGTCGATGTAATTGTCGGCATACAGAGTATTACCACGCATAGCAATATCCACATTACCGGGAATCTTAATAAATGCCGTACGGACAGGGGCAGAAGGATTGCTATTGTCTACAATGTGAACCCCTTCAGAACGCTCATTAATTAACAAAGTTGTTCCATAGAGGTAGATTTTACCTGGGTCTTTCAAGTCTCTAGGCCCCTCTACCGTAGGAACAACTCTAATTTCATCCAATGTCTTGTAAACGGGTTCATACTTAATGTGTGTAATGGTTCGCTTACAATTATCTTTTGTACAGCTAATACTAAAGAGTAAAAGCCCTGATATAGCCAAAAGAAAATTTGCTAAATGCTTCATACAGTTTGGTTTAAATAGTTTAATAATTAGAAATTAGTAAAACAATAGAAAACGCTAGCTATGCCGTGTTTTTTTACACAACTATTACCTAACTACGGGGTTTTTATATTTGCATCAAAAATAT
>CAYULH010000093.1:5150-19675 GCA_964445645.1 uncultured Aureispira sp.
ACAATTAACACCTACCTAAAGTATTAGTTATGAATGTATTCTACTTTTGGTACAAACAAAGTCACTTAAGTGCGAAAGAAAATTCATGTCTTCTCTCAAGAGAACGAGAGCTGCAAAAAATGTGCTAAGTTATTTTGATTTTTTAACTAAAAAAATAGTTTCATTTAGCTTTTCTTAACTAAAAAGGAGCCATTCATAAACTATAAAAGCTTCACAATCAAAGACTGTGAAGCTTTTATTCTATTGTTGAGGCCAATCAGGAGCGAAACGTAGAAAATTTCAAAAAAGTATGTTTTGCTCTATTTATTTTCATATTGCCCCCCAAAAGCCGTCAAACTGAATTTTAAGCATCAATTGTTAGCTTGCTGATTTCCTGTAATTTTTGAGGATCCATAGCATCGTATTGGAAGATACCATTTTTGCCCACTACAATTAAGGTATTGTTTTCTGCATTAGGGATAACATCATAAGCCTTGCGAATATTTCTAGCAGCAAATGTCATATTATCTAATATATTGTGCTTGTTGGTAACATCAAATACTTTTAGACCTTGATTACCATCACACAAATACAAGGTATTTCCTTGCACACTCAAACCATGTGGATTGTGCATATTAGTATTGCTTACTAAGGTTGGGTTGGTAATATCAGTAATGTTCACTACATCCAACTGGTTGATGGCACGGTCGCAAGGGCCTCCACTACGCAAAGTAACATAAGCATAATCGCCTTCTACTACTACAGGGTCACAAGCTACAGCGTGTTCAAACTTGCTCAAGAAACGAGGAGCACTTGGGTTAGAATTGTCATAGATGTACATGCCTTCTGTTCCACCAATAAACAATTGGCCTTCATGTGGGAATACAGTTTCTACTGTAAAATCCATAGCAATAGTATTTACTTTCTTAGGATTTTCCATGTCGGTAATATCATACACAATCATAGAATTGCCATCTAGTACATACAAGTTGTTGTCTACAATAGTGAAGCGAGCCATAGAGCCTCCTGCACCTACAGGATTGCCACCGCCACCAGCAGCACCACGAGATACTGCTTGGAACTGAGTACTACGCATACCGTCCAAATTGATACCGCCTTCCATGGCCATCAATTGTTCTTTGCGTTCTCTTTCAAAATTCTTAAAAACGCCTTTAACGCGCTTAATGCTTCCTGTTTTGGTATTTAAAGTTACCAAATCCATGTAGTTATCGGCATAGATAATGTCCCCTTTAACCGCTACATCAATATTGCCGGGAATTTTTACAAAAGCTACTTTTTGGGGTTCTGATGGATTTTCATTGTAAACCACGTGGATGCCTTTGCCCATTTCATTAATTAAGATCATGTCGTCTTTGACATAAATCTTACCGGGTTGTTGTAGTTTTTGAGGGCCTTGCAGCTCAATCGCATCTGTACGTAATTCAGCATTGGTTTTGTAGCCAACTGGTGTATCATCACTGGTACATCCAATCAATAAAGAAGTTGCTAGTATAGCAGCTCCATAAAAAAACGTCTTTTTCATATCGTATTTGTTTTAAATAAACATAGATCTTAATGAGGCGCAAGACAATAAATAGGGTTTACTTTCTGTGCGCGATTATCTATAATATTCCTTCAGTTGTAAAATTAAAGCTTAAATATAATGTTTTTGCTTGAATTTATTTTAGTCCTACCAAGCTTATTCTGTCAGTGATGTGTTATTAAGTACTTGTTACTTTTCACTTTATTCATTCTTGCTACACCGCCCGATTCGCTCTGCGAATACAAGAAAGATGCAAAAGGATGCAATAGTGGTGTATGAACACAGTTATTTTTTAAGGTTGGTCGCATTAAAACTACAGTTAAACAACGAAACTACTTTGTATTTAGTTTCACAAAGTGCGATTTTCTATAGACTTGGTAGCACTTTTTTGAGCTATTGCCAATA
Organism: uncultured Aureispira sp.; assembly: GCA_964445645.1. Taxonomy (GTDB): domain Bacteria; phylum Bacteroidota; class Bacteroidia; order Chitinophagales; family Saprospiraceae; genus Aureispira. The sequence continues at coordinate 7,078 of CAYULH010000093.1, forward strand.
TATCTTTGTCCTGCGTGGTATTTTGTTTCCACCATTCCACCACCAATACCGCCAATACAACACTGTATTCTAATACAATCATCCATGTTTGCTCCTCAAATGTTCCTCCTTGATAGGCAATATAAGTCCCACCAATCATGGCCGACCAAAATAGCGGAAAACGATAATTGGTTACTACAGATAACAATACCAAACTGCTGATATACCAAGGATGTATAGTGGTTCCAAAACAAAAATATAAGGCAAATGCCCACAAACAACCATTGGCTACGGTTGCAATAGAATAATGCCTACATGCCGTGCCCAAAATCCCTATTACACTTAGTATAGGCAATATACGTCTCAATATAACATACCAGTCCAAACGCAAGGCATTTTCAACCCATTCTACCTTCATAAAATAATCGTGATAATCCCACAAACGCCAATAATCCTCTATGAGCTGATACCTAAACAAGTAATAGACACTGGCATTAAATTCAAAACGTTGAAAATACAACTGCATACTTTCTCTGATTTTGAGCACCATATCCCAATCATAAAAAAGCGCAAAAATCACCCCATTAACACCAGCAACAATAAAACCATATACGACTCCTCGCTTCAACCACAAACGCCAACACAACACCGGTAACAGCATAAGTGGAATGAGCTTGGCGGCTACAGCCAATGCACAAGCCAATGCCGAGCGATAATATTGTTGTTTGGCCCAATAATACAACAATAGCATCAAGAAAAATAGCATTAAGCTCTCTGTATGCAAATTGCCCGACAATTCTATTATTATCAATGGATTAAAAGCATAAACAAAAGCCAAGTGTGGCGCTTGTTTTTGCTGTTGCAAATACCGACCTAGCAAGCTAATGGTTCCCAATTCTAATACAATGACCAATAATCGCATGGTCAGCACACTTCCTTCTATATGAGCAGGAAAAAAATAGGTGGCACTCGCAAATAACAATTGAGTGAGCGGTGGATAAACAGAGTAGTAATGAGGCGAATTGAGATAAGGATATAACTCGGCTAAATGGGCTTGGCTATAAATAGGGGCTTCCAAGAGATCAGAAGGAATATATTGGTATGGATTGACCCCATGACTTAGCAAGCGGCCATCCCACAAATACCGCCAAAAATCATCTGATAATTCTGGAAGCACTGCCCCAAAAACCAAACGCAACAGCAAGGCTGCGCCCAAATAATACCGCCAATGCTTTTGTTGAAAAGTTTTGGGGGCTTGGTATACCCAATAGCCATAGAGCGCAAATAAAGCCCCATAGCAACTGATAAAAGCCCAAAAATCTGCTCGTGGAATCTTGTAAGCTATGGCCCCTAATAGCACCATAGCGGTTGCCCAAAGTAGTAGTAATCGTTTCATATAAAATGGTTACAAGGGTTGGAGCAGACCATTTATATAATTCTTTTCAAAAAGTTACCTTGATGGTGTTGGATGCTGCTACTTATTGCCCAATATACGTACTTTCGTGTAGAGCAGGTCTGTGAAGACTATCAGCCGGCTGGGTACTGGGGGGCGTATCCAAATCAAAATAAAGCTTAAAAAATGTAGGAATGCACATAGTAGATAAATCATTCTTGGAAGCATTGGTGAGCATTACAATGCCTACATCCTCACTGGGACAAAAACCCATTTCGGGGCGAAAGCCTCGCAAATAGCCGCCATGATAGACCACTCTAGTATTATTGTAATCAAAAATTCTCCAGCCCAAACCATACCAACCTTGTGTAATCCCTGGTGCCCATGTTTCGTAATACTTAGAATCGCTATTGATAGCAATGTGAGGAACAAAAATTTCATTCAGTACATATTTAGAAACTACTTCGGGGCGATGCCCTAACATGGCTTGCAACCATATAGCCATATCGGATATACTGGCATTCATGCCTGCTGCTGGTGCTACATTGTACCACTTATTGCGGATACTTCCTTTGCTAGTCCAGCCATAACGACTGCTGTAGGTATGTGGCATGGCTTTGTTTTTGCGATTGGCCATACTATTGTATCCCAAGCTTGCGTCTTCCATCCCCAATGGTTCTAACAAGAGTGAATCGACCAGATGAGAATAGCTCTTTTGGGTAACTGTTTTTGCAATAATATCAATAGCACTATAAATTACATTTTGGTAAGTAAAACTATCAGCTGGCGGAGCTGCAATGGCTGCAGTACGCAAACCTTTTAGCAAACTGCCACAAGACCAATCCTTGTAAATGAGGCTTACCCCTGCATATTCTGTTAGACCTGTAGAGTGGCTTAGGCTATGGCGCAAGGTTACAGCACTCGTATGCAAATTGGTTTTCAAACGAAAGCTAGGAATGTGTTTTTTGATGGGATCATCCCAATACAAATAGCCTTTTTCTACCAGTGCGCCAGCCAAAACAGACGCAAAGCCCTTGGAGACAGAGGCCAACCTAAAAGCCGTGTGTTCATCAATTGGAGCCGAGCGTCCTTTGTGCCGCACCCCATAGGTTTTGAGGGCAACCACTTTTCCGTCTTTGACCACCGCATAAGCCAGTCCGGGCAAACGCAAACTGTCCATCTTTGCACGAACAAAAGCATCATAATCGGCCAATACTTTATCCATATCTACAGGCGGTTTTTGTTCTACCACCTCTAGCGTTTCAGCACGGGTTCCGCCCGTTTCGTTCAATGATCCTTCTCCTTCAGGCACCGTCATCTGACATGCCCATAATAAACAACATATTCCTAAATAATAAGCCCCTCTTTTTCTCACGTTTCTCTTTTGTTTTTAGTTTTGTATTGAACAAATAATACTAAGCTTCATGCTCATGTTCGCCTGAGCCATCTAATTTTTTACCACAATAAGGACAATACACAAATGCTTTTCCAAAATGTTGTTGGCAATTGTCATGGTCTGTTGCAACCACTTTTTGTTCTACTACTTTTGGTGTTTCTTCGGGTTTCTTGCTTCCTATGACCGTTTGGAATTGGGCTTGTGGCAACATTTTTTTCGGCTCGTCTGCACCATCTAATGGAGTAGGTACCCCAATTCCGTTTTCTAATTTTTCGATAAAAGCCGAACTCAAGATACCCGCAGGCAAGGCTACTAGACCAATTCCCAACAGGGCAATAAAACCCGATAAGAATTTGCCCAGTGGTGTAATCGGAAAAACATCACCATACCCTACTGTAGTGAGTGTAGCTATAGCCCACCAAAACGAGGCCACAATATTGGGAAACAAATCGGGTTGTTCGGCCCCCTCCACATACCACATAATCGTAGAAGATACCAACAACAACACAAAAGTTACAAACAAGGTAATCCCCAAATCGTGTCTTTTTTCTGTAAATACCTCTGCTACTACCGTAATAGAGTTGGTAAAAGAATTCATTTTGAAAATTCTCAACAAGCGTGTAATTTTCAAAATTCTAATAAAACGGAAATCACCACCACGAATACCACTACCAATTCCTACCAAGCCTCCCAAAAAGAAGAAAATTGGAGAAATGGCAATCAAATCTACCACTCCTGTACTCGATCGAATAAACTTCCAAGCAGCACCCGCCCAAGAGTTGGATTCTTTGTATTTAAAATCTGCCGTCCAAACACGTAGAAGGTATTCTATTGTAAAAATGGCTAAGGTTAAGTTCTCAAAAACATCAAAATAAAAACCATACAATTCTCGCAAGTGTGCAAAAGATTCTACTACAATTGTAATAATACTGGTTAAAATCAGCAGTGTAATAAAAATCTCAAATGTCTGGCTTGCAAAGTTCTGTTCCTCCTCGTTATCAACAATATGATATACCTTCTCTCTTAATCCACGTATTTTTGACATAATAATTATAGCTTCTTCAATGCAGTTTATAATGTAAGCCACTAAATTTACAAAGGTTCTCAAAGATTACAAAACGCTTGTGTTAGATTTTATTTTGTGGTTCTTAGTAGAAGTAACTGGTAAATAAACTAATTTTGTTGTACTATTTGATATAGTTGCTCCTAAGATTTTTACCGAATAAGTATATTACTTTTCAATACAAAAACACAATAGACTAACAATCAACGTGTACTAAAATTCAGCTCTTATGTTTAGGCTTCTAATTGCCGCCCTCTTATACGCTATTACTATTCCTTTAGCTCATGCCCAATATACTACTAGTGGAACAATCATAGACCAAGAAACAAGTATTCCATTAGCTTTTGTTAGTTTGGTTTTTAATGGAAATGTCCATCTAGGAACAACAACCGATATTGATGGCACTTTTTATTTTGAACATACAGAGCCACTCGATAATATTCGTTTGAGTTATGTTGGCTACGCTGCCCAAACCGTTGCCCTCGGCTCACCACAACAAGATTTAGTCATCCGTTTGCAAAAAACAGATTTTGCCCTAGATGAAGTGGTCGTTGTTGCTGGCGAAAACCCCGCCTATAGAATCATTCGGGAGGTAGCTCGCCAACGCCAACGCCACCACCCCGAACGCATTGCCTCCTACAAGTGCGACAGCTACCAAAAGATTCGGGTTTATGGTGAAAATAATGCCCCCAGAAAGCTAGACGATCGCCCTATTATAGACAGTTTGCCCGTCAAAAAGGGTTCTGATTTTTATTTTGGAATGATTGAAGTGGTTTCTACCATCCAGCAGAAAGCACCTGATTTGTACAACGAGTATATTTTGGCAACCAAAATGACAGGCGTACAGCAACCCAATTTTATCTCTGCTATTTGCGAAATACAACCCATTAATTTTCATAGAGAAAACTTCTTTTTGCTGGCTCGTGAATACCTCAATCCCATTACCAAAGGAAGTATTTATTGGTATGAGTTTAGATTGGAAGACACGCTTTATCAAGGTGTAGATACGATTTATAAAATCAGTTTCTTCCCCCGAAAAGGCCGCAGTTTTGACGGTCTCAAGGGGGTGTTATTAATCAACACCAATGGCTATGCCATACAAACGGTACGTGCCGAGCCTGCCAACAGCCCCAAAATTAGCTTGCGTATAGAGCAGCAATATGCGTTTTTGGACAATAAATACTGGTTTCCTCAACAACTCAACTTCGAGATCAGCCTATCTCCTACCAAAAAAGACACCTTTACCGTTCAAGGCAAACGCTACTTGAGAAATGTTGATTTTAATACACGACTACGCCCCAAGGATTTTTATTTTAATAGAATCACCATAGCAACAGACGCACATGAACGAGACAGTACTTTCTGGCGACAGCACCGAACAGCCGCACTGGACAAAAAAGAGAAAAAAACTTATCAATTTTACAGCAAACTAGAAAAGAAAATTAGCTTTTGGTTTATCAATGTTGTTATCAACAGCTTGAATGAACTAGAAGATGAACGTTTTCAGCTCGGAGATGTCTCGCTCAATTATACTCAATTGATGGAGTCCAATCTGTACGAAAAATTTAGGTTGGGGCTAGGGCTTTACAGCAGTTACAAGTGGTGTCCTTATGTATCTGTTGGGGGGTATTTTGCCTATGGTTTTGGCGATCAGAGCTGGAAATATGGGGGCAGTCTCACCATTCGGCCCAATCCATTAAAGGATATAGGATTCCAAATAAGCTATATCAATGATGTATTAGAACCCGCCGCTATTCTTCAAAACACCCACAATCTATCCAAAAGGGTGCTGCCTGCCCAAAGCTTTATTCGGCGCAACATGCTCAGTCAGATGGACCGAGTAGAAGAAATTGAAATTTCGGCTTATACCCGTTTTGCTCAACATTTCAAGGGGCGTGTTTTTGCCAATTGGGGGCATCGCCAACCACTCTATGATTATTTTTACGAAAGTACAGATTCAGAAGCCCCCTTGCACACTTTTCGTTTGGCGCGACTAGGCATACAATTTCGCTTTTCTTATAGAGAACGATTGGTACAAATGGGCAGTAGCAGTTTATCGCTCATCAATCGTTACCCCACCTTTTATTTTAGCTATACCAAAAGCTTTAAAGGGTTGCTGGACGGGCAGTTTGATTATCACAAATTGCTGCTTGGCATGGAGAGCCGTGTTTTTGTTAAGGGTTTTGGACGTACCTCTAGCTTATTGCAAGCAGGCATGGTTGTGGGCGAAGCCCCCTACTCTATGCTCTTCAATGGGCGAGGAAGTTACCAAAAAAATCGTCTGTTTATCATTGATAATACTTTCCAAACCATGGCTCCCAATGAATTTGTCAACGATCAATTTATTTATGCCTTTGTAGAACATGATTTTAGAAACTTGCTACTGCAAGTGGGCAAATTCAAACCACAACTCAAGCTCTATCAAGCCATAGGTTTTGGGTGGCTCAACAAGCCAAGCGCCCACCATGAACTTCCGCTTCAAGACATGCGCCAAGGTTACTTTGAAAGCGGCGTAGTGCTCTCGGATATTATTCGTCTGCCCTTGCTCAATATTGGCTACTTTGGATTGGGGGCTGGGGTCTTTGTTCGGTATGGGCCTTATATGCACACGGGGCGTTTCTTGGATAACGTAGTGTTTAAACTTGATTTGAATTCTTCTTTTTAAGCTAAGAAGAAGGCAATACCACTTTTTGAGTAGCTGGAAGCAGTTGTTGATAGCGCAATAATAGCCTTTCAGCTACTCGAACATTATCATAATGTTCCTGCAAAAAATCTACCGCAGCGGCTCCTATTTGTGGGAGTGCTTTGGGCTTTTGATGACATTGAACCAAAGCCTGCACAAATGCCTCTACAGTATCGGCAATAAATACTTCCTTGTTGTGCTGGGCAGCAATCCCCTCTAATCCCAAACTGGTACTCACTACCACCTTGCCCAATGCCATGCCTTCCAAAATCTTGACCCGCATACCACTGCCCGAAAACAAAGGCACAAGCATTACATCATGTGCCTGAATAAATTCTGTGGCACTCGGCACCTCGCCGTGAATGGTTACATTGGGCCAGTTTTTGTCTAACCATGCCTTGGGCGTGTTGCGCCCTGCAATATGAAATTGGGCCTGCGGTTGCTGCTCCAAGACTTGTGGCCATACGTTTTCGAGCACCCACTCCACTCCTTCGGTATTGGGCATCCAGTCCAAGGAGCCTATAAAACAAAAGCTCGGGTGTTGTTGGGGTGGATTTATTTGATAAGTATAATCTTGCAGATCCAAGCCAATGGGGGTCACATGACTGGGCACTCGACTGCCCAAACGGGTAAAGAAATCCAAATCTCGTGCCGTAATAGCCACCAACAAATCGTATTTATTGAGTCGTTCCAGCTCAAAATTCTTCAAGCGACTGGTGAGCAAATGCAAGTAGATTTTCTTGAGTCCCCAAGCGGTATTGCTGGTAATACGCTGCCAAATTTCGTGTTCCACATTGTGCGAACGCATTACAATTTTGGCCTTAGAATATTGGCGAATAGTCTCTACATAAGGGGCCAAATACAAGGTCTCCAATTGGACTATATCATAATGTTCTTTGGTCAATAATTCAATCAGCTTCTCCTCAAAATCCTTGGACACAAAACGGGCAATATGATACGATTGGCTCGTAAATAGATTCAAAAAAGCATCCTTGGCATTGACTCGATTATCTAACTCAATAAGATGGATAGATTGATAATGATTGAAATCTTCAGGAAGGGTACGCTGGTCAAAATAATGCTTGCTGGTGTTCATACTCAACAAGGTCAATTCAGCTCCCAGCTCCTGCAGTGCCCTTGCCAAATAAGTCACCGCAATGGCCTCTCCATCTTTGAGTGGATATGGAAATTTTTTACACAACTGAAGAATCTTCATACTTTGTACTTTAAGTTTAGCGGGTGAAGACCAAATGTTGACCTTCAGACAGCTCCTCATTGTATTGGTAATCATCCATATCAAACCCTTTGAGTTGTTCAGGATCCGTTAGACGATTTTTGACTACATAATGCGCCATCATACCCCGTGCCTGCTTGGCATAAAAAGCAATAATCTTGTACTTGCCGTTTTTGTTTTCTTTGAAATCTATGTTCCAAACCGAGTGATTCAATGCCTTGGTATCTACTGCCTTAAAATATTCCTTAGAGGCCAAATTAACGACAGCACTAGCTTGCAAGCTATTGATATAATCGGCAATCTTAGTCCCCCAAAACTCATACAAATTCTTACCCTGCTCATTCTGCAATTTGGTGCCCATCTCCAAACGATACGGCTGCATCAAATCCAAAGGCTTCAAAAAACCATACAAACCCGATAAAATCCCAATATGCTCCTGTGCAAACTCCAAATCTGCTGCATCAAACTCCTCGGCCGCCAAGCCCTGATACACATCGCCTTTGAACGCCAAAATAGCCTGCTTGGCATTGTCTTGATCAAAGGGCAATTCAAAACTCTGGTAACGCTCTACATTCAACTGAGCAATCTTTTCGCTCACTTTCATGAGTTGCTGAATGCCCTCTGTAGTCATAGGACGAAGCAAATCAATCAAACGTTGGCTTTGCTCCAAAAAATTTGCTTGGGTATGTGTAGAAAATTCACTGGGACTAAAATCTAAGGTCTTGGCAGGTGATAATAACAAAAGCATATCAATGATTCTTGTAAAGTTTAATAATGTTCAATAATACTTATACCGAACAAGAAAATTTTGCCCTGTGTTTGGCAAGATGCCACAAAAGTACCATTAATCTATCAAAGCTCCTTTTTTGTAGGGCAATTTGTAATTATTTTCTACTTTTATGCACGTCACTAGCCCATTTCACGTTGTTTATATAAAAACAAACACTTTCAAGATTTTTATCCCTTCATTTTATGTACAAGAATAAAAAAGTAGTGGTAGTATTGCCAGCATACAATGCAGCCGAAACCCTAGAAATGACCTACAATGAAATCCCGTTTGATTTGGTAGATGAGGTCATTCTCTGTGATGATGCCAGCAAAGACCACACCGCCGAAGTGGGCCGCCAATTGGGCATTGAACACATCATCATCCACCCCGACAATAAGGGCTATGGCGGCAATCAAAAATCCTTGTACAACAAAGCCTTAGAAATTGGGGCAGACATCGTCATTATGCTCCACCCCGACTACCAGTACACGCCCAAGCTCATTCCCTCTATGGTCAATGTGATTGGAGAAAACCTATACCCCGTGGTTTTGGGTTCCCGAATCTTGGGCAAGGGTGCCCTCAAAGGAGGAATGCCGCTCTACAAGTACATCGCCAATCGCTTCCTCACCTTTACTCAAAATCTGCTGGTGGGCTACAAACTCTCCGAATACCACACGGGCTATCGCTCCTTCAGCCGAGAGGTGCTAGAAACCATTAATTTTAATGCCAATGACGATGATTTTGTCTTTGATAATGAAATGCTCTCCCAAATCATTTATGCAGGCTTTGATATTGGAGAAGTCACCTGCCCCACCAAGTATTTTGAAGAAGCTTCGTCTATCAATTTGCAACGTTCGATCAAATACGGCTTGGGGGTGCTGCTGGTTTCTGTTAAGCATTTGCTCAATAAAATTGGCTTGCTTAAATCGCCGCTTTATAAGCGTTTGAAGTAGGGGGTGTGGGGTTGGTAGTTATCAAAAAAAAAGAAAAAAATCAAACTAAAACCCCTGAAAAACAGTTAACTTGTACAAAAAGGTAAACTATGACATCACAAGCTATACATATTGATCTTCCTTCTGATATTCTATTGACCCTTAATGAATCAGAACAAGAATTAAAAAAACGGATAAAGACTTCTTTGGCCATACAGTTGTACATGCACAAAAAAGTAACCATTGGCAAAGCTGCCCAAATAGCAGAAATGCCCCGATTAGGATTTGAGAATCTCTTGTCAGAATACAAAGTGCCGATTTCAAACTTGGATGTGGAGGATGTACTTGAAGATATTCAAAAACTGAGATAGGATGAAAATAACACGGTGTAAAATTTGTATGTGCTCGAAGTAGGGGTTGTGGGGTTTTATTGCTTTGGGTTAGAAGATTTGATTTGCTATTTATGATATAAACACGCTCTTTTGGGGGTGTTTTTTTTGTTTTTGAGTGGAGGGATTTTTATGTTTTTTGTTTTTAATTGTTAATTTTAGCATTAGATATAACTTCCAATGAGCTGGTTATCCACTATATTGTTGTATAACTGCTGGTTGGGTTGGTTATACACACCTTTTATAAATATATGGGTGGTTGTTTGTATATTGTGTTTATACCGTATATATCCCATCATTTAGCAGCAGCACGCCCAAGGGATAGATGGGTTAACACTTTGGGGCGCAACAGCACATATACCTACCGTTAGGCACAATTAACTTAACATACCAAAGTAGATGAAAGAAACTGTAAACATTTTCAATAGTATTGTCTGCAATGAAAATACCTTTACTGAATTACTAGTAAATATGCTTGGTTATAAAACCTTTAGGGATTTATTCATAAAGTTTGCTCTTCCATCAGTTGAAACTAAAAACATTACCCATTCAAACATTAGTACTCAAGTTAGTTATGGGAATAATCGTCCAGACATAGTAATTTGCACAGACGAATACGAAATATTCATTGAAATAAAAACTAGCAACACAACAACCCTAACTAATAACCAACCTGAAAATTATTATAAAACCCTCGTTACATCAAAAGCAAAATTTAGAGCGTTAGTTTTCTTACATCCCAATAACTACAACCATTTAGATAATTACACAGAAAGACTTGAAAAAGTAAAAAAGCATACTACTGAAAATGATATATATACTAATGAACTTACCTGGAGTAATTTTTATGATAAAATAATTGACGCGGAGCTAAATATTTGGAATCCGATTATTCAAGAGTTTTGCAACCTATTGCAAGATTGGTTTATCCCTAAAAAAATTACCATTACAAACTCTAATCTAATTAACATGTTTACAACTGAGACTGCAAAAACCATCAGAAAAATCATAGAAATTGTTGACCAAATTGGATTTGAGCTCCCAAAAAACAATATTGAAATCACAAAGAAACGAAAAGAAATTCTTCATGAGTATGGCTTCTATATTAAAAGTAAGACCTTAGAAAAATCAAGTATTTTTGTTGGGCTTTGGTTTCCATACTGGGAAAAAGTTGGAGAACCTTTTTGTCTTTCCATCAATACTAATTCAACTCCAAAGGAACTCACTATTTTTAGTCAAAGATGTATTGAAGAATCTTTAAACAAACCTTCTGACTTTGGTGATGGATGGTATACAACATATTTTAATCAAGTTTTTATCGCCGAAAACTCTGAAAATAATATTGCAATGGAAATTACAAATATTGTTCAAAATATCCTCGCCTAATAATAACTGTGCCTAACAAGGGCTATAATGGCTATAGTTAGCGTATTTACTTGGCCGCAGTGGTTCTGTCTCACTTTCGGGCGAAAATTCTTCTGAATTTTCGTAAATTGGGCTCCACTACATCACATAGCCTTACGTTCGAGGGAATGCCTTCGGCCTCCCCTCGAACGCAGAGGCTTGCCCCCGCCCGTGGAGTGCCAAAAGCACTCGCCATTGGGCACAACGGCGGCAAGCCTCGGCGTTCCACACAATTAAAAAAAACAAAATGCCGAAAGAAACAAATATTGCTGAAGAATATGTAAAAGTGGTCAATGACAATATGTTCTTGAGGGAGTTTACATTTAATGAAAACGAATTAAAGAAACCAGATAGTCAAGAAATAGAATTAGCGGACAATATTGTTTGGTTAGATGATATACTTTTATTGATTCAAGTAAAATGGAGAAATCCAAAAAACATCGGAACAGAGGAAGAAGAAATCAAATGGTATAAGAATAAAGTCTTAAATAAAGCCAAAGGACAAATAAAATCTACAATTAAATACTTTGAAGAGATTGAAAACCTTGAAGTAGAAAATGGACAAGGATTCAAAATTAATTTATCTGAAGCTCCTGTTTCTAATTCAAGAAAGCTAATTATTTATCTACCAAGTGATAAACTACCTGAAAAGGAAAAGTTTACAAAATTTTATAATAGTAGAGATGTTGGACTTATCCATCTTTTCAATTTTGAAGATTACAAATGGATTTGTCAGTATCTAATTACTCCATGCGAAATTGTCAGATATTTAGATTTTAGAGAAGATGCAGCAAATTTATTTGGAGACGAAATTAATTTGATACCAGAACAATTAGTCTTAGGTAAATTCCTGAGTGGAGATGAAATTTTTGAAATTGACCCTAAATATATAGAATACCTGAATCGATTCGAAGAAGATATTAGCGAATTTGATATTTCACCATTTTTAGAGAATTTTTACTCGACTACAATAAAACAAAAAATTAAAACTGACTACATTCCAATTGTAAAAGAAATAGCAAAGCTATCAAGATTTGAATTGAGAGAATTTAAGCGTCGATTAGTGCTATCTGTAGAAAAAAGTAAATCGAAAGATTATACAATTCCATATCGAATTGCATTCCCTCGAAATGATATTGGATTTGTATTTATTCCGATTTCTTTTGATAGTGAAGGAATTAAAGATAATTGGAATGTTGTATTAAAGAATTTTACCTTAGCACACAAGTATGACCAAAAACTAAAAAAGTGTATTGGAGTTACGATTTTTAGGTATCAAAAGACAGAAGAATACATTGAAATTTATAATCCAACAACAAAAATATTTGATTTCTCTGATCTGAAGTTTTGTTTAAT
>CAYULH010000093.1:19685-22019 GCA_964445645.1 uncultured Aureispira sp.
GAATACATTGAAATTTATTGGATGTATGTTGACTCAAATTGGGAGAAAGATGAAGTTTTGGACAAGGCATTAAAAGAAAATTTTCCATTCAGAGAAGTGAAAAAGAACTTGACAGGAAATTACAAATTTAAAAAAGAATAAAAACTGTGTGGAACAAGGGCTATGATGTCCATGCCTCCTAACGTCGGCACGGCACATAGCCTCGGCGTTCAATAGCATTAGCAGTACGCATAAATTTAAGATAAATACTATGAGTAGCTTGATTGAAAACATTGAACAGGACAAACAGTTTTTTGAAAAGATAAAAGAGACAACGGAAAGGTACAAGCAAAAAATGCTTCATTACCAAAAACTATTGAATGAAGATGGTCCTATAGACGAGAAACAACAAATACTAATAGATGAAGTATTTAAAACTATTAGTATGATAAACCAAACTCTAATTAAAAAAGAAAGCAAAATAAAAGAACTAGAAGATAAAATAAATACTCAAGAAAATATAAACTTAAGAAGCAATCAAGAGCAAACCATAATCTATAAAGATCTTATAGTTGCTACAGATGAAATGGCAAAACAATTTCAACCAATATCAAATGAAAATGGACTTGGTGATTTTCATTTAAAATTTATAGTTGACTTTAAAATTACATCACTTATTATATTCGATAGTGCTGGTTCTCCAATACATAATCAAGATTTAAAAAATATATCGCCTATAGAATTAGATATTGAGTTTTCAAAATTAACCTCTAATTCAGGTGTATACTATATTGCTATAAGAGGCAACAAAAAAGAACAGATAGCCTCTAAAAAGATTACTTATATAAAGAACATTAAAAAAATAATGTTATATATAAAAATAAATTCTTGTTCAGAAGAAATCACTTTTCCTGTAGAAATTAGTACCAAATCACCAAGTTCAAATAACCCTGATAATATTGTTGATGATGTATCTAGCGAACGACCTCCCAAACATATCATAGAATTAGCAGAATTAAGACACTTCACCAAACTACAATCTTCGTTAGAAGTTAGTTTAGGAGCTACTGGAAATGTTATAGCTAAACATTTTAGAGATGGAAATGGCAAAGCCTTAACCTGGAAAGAAACATCAGTTCCATCTATAAAAATAAATGCGTCTGCAAAAATGAATGCAGCTCAAGAAAATATTGCAACACAACTTTTAGTATTATTTAGAAATGGAGAATTAAATAAGCAATCCGCTCAAAATATAGTAAATCAAGTACTACCCATAGATTTAACTAATGAAAGTATATTTTTGACAGCATTAGTAGGCGGCACTCAAAAAGGCTCTGTAAACATACTTAATGTTACTGAAGAAATCATTGAAATTCAACTAGTCATTACTGATAGATTTGGATTTGACAAAGATGATACTAATCCTTTTAAATCTTTGCTACCAGGTCTTGTACAAGGATATATGTTACAACACGAAGATATATATACAGAGACTAGATACAAACCATTTTTACAGCATTTTACTTTACCTATGTTTAGACTAGAAACCCAAGAATAATCCAATGAAGAAAAAAATCTTAATTGTACTTAGTTATGCATCTTTTGTCTTACTATTTTATTTTATTTTTTTTCATGGAAGTTATTTTTTATATCACAAAAATTACAATTCTCCTAACACTATTTCGAGTACAATCTCTTTATATAAAAAAATAAAGTCCCCTCAAGGAAATTACACAAATATATATATGTTACTTGATAGCTCTATAAATGAGACAACAACAAATATTTGGTTAACTATAGATAATATTCAAGAAAAAATAAAAAGTTTAAATGATAAAAATATTGATAGTCTAATAATTTTAAAACAAAAAAACATGTCTATTCATGATATAAATAACCGTTATGTCACTTTTAAAATAAGTATAAATGGACAAGAAGTTAATACCCAACTATTAATAAATGACCCCACCATTAAAAAAGTATTTTATTAATCTATACAATCAAACGCTATCTAAAATAGATATATATCAATACCATGTTTAGGGCTAAAGCTAAAGTTCATCAGCGTGTGACACACCACAAAATGGTAGATTTTGCTATATTTCTGTTCGCATGAATTGTGGTATTGCATATATCAAACCGTTCAAGGGGAGGCTTGCCCTCGCCCGTGGAGTGCCAAAAGCACGCCCCAGCACTAGGGCTAACTCGCCCTTGGGCACAATCCAAAAACCACCGCCCATGAATTTAAAATAAAGCAATACAATTTTACTAAATTCATTTTACATTCAAACCCCGCTCACAAATACAAAACTAACATGATAAGTAGCCTAATTACACAAATTGAAAATAAAGAAG
>CAYULH010000094.1:0-15433 GCA_964445645.1 uncultured Aureispira sp.
AGTAATTTGTACATGAATTACGGTGTGTTTGGTTGGTTGGTTTGGGAAAAAAGCTCCTAGGCTTGCTGTGGGGACAAGGAGGGGGAGCTGGTGTTGTTACAAATATACGTTAAAGTCATAAATAAACTATTTTATTGTATACTATTCTTCTGCCTCTTCTCATGCTCCAACAACCACCGCTTGCGCTCCAAGCCCCCTGCATAACCTCGCAAGGCACCATCTGATCCCACCACACGATGACAGGGCAAAATAATAGCCACTCTGTTGGCTCCATTGGCCTGTGCGATAGCCCTGACGGCAGTGGGTTTGTTTAGTTTTTGCGCTTGTTTTTTGTACGAAATCGTTTGTCCATAAGGAATAGTGGACAAGCCTTGCCATGCTGCCTGCTGAAAGACTGTACCGGGGGTATGTAGGGCTACTTCAAACTGCTGCAAGGTTCCTGCAAAATAAGCTGCCAATTCTTTTTTGGCCTGCTGTATATGCTCATTTTCTCCCACTATGATACGAGCCTTTAGCAAACGCTGCAAGTCCTTGAGTTCTGTCTCTAGTTTCTTGCGTTCTACAAATTCCAGCAAGCAAATGCCTTGTGTGGTAGCACAAATAAACATAGGCCCTAAGGGAGTTGTTAATCTATTGATGAGAATCAGTTGTTCTTGTTGACTATTTTGGGGAGTATGCCCCAATAACTTTTTGTAGGTGTAGCCAAAACCACTGAGCGATTCATAGCCTGTATCAAAAGCTGTGGTGGTTACTGTTTTGCCTTCTTTGAGTTCTTGAAACGCATTATTGAGCCGATACATACGCTGATAAGCCTGAAAGGTAATGCCATAATGCTTCTTGAACCAACGTCTTACTTTTTCGGGTTGTATCTGTTGTAATCGAAGTGCTTGGTCGGTGATTTTTTGCTTGGGATTGTTGCGAACTAAGGCAATAGCTTGCTCTATTATGGGGGGTGTACTTTGGTTATTTTCGGTAGGTCGGCAAATCTTACAAGGTCGATAGCCATTGTCCAATACTTCTTTGAGTTCGGTATAAAATTCTACATTTTCCAATTTGGGTTTTCTGGCTCTACAAGTGGCAATACAAAAAATACCTGTTGTTTTGACTCCTACAAAAAAACTCCCTACAAAACTAGGTTCTTTATTTACTAGGGCTTTGTAATAATTGTATATCGTCTCTTGGTTGGTTACTAGCATGGTATAAAATACTTAGTGATGTTTGAATACGCCACAAAGAAAATAGAAAGAGATTGCTACTGCAACCGAAAATTGGACAAGTATTTTTATAATAGACCTAATGGCAACTAGATTCAACATTATTACAAAATTACAAACATATCTCCTCTTATCCACCTTCCAATTCATAACGAATCGACTCGTACACCAATTGGGGTTTGAGGGGTCGCCAACTGATATTGAAGCGTGGGCCAAAATTGAGGTAGTGGTGAATGCCATACTCTTCCATTTCCTCGGCAATATGATCACGGGTTCCAATCATACAGACCCAACCATCTTCATCGGCCACATCATCGTACCATTCTTCATAATAACAATCGTCTGAAGCATGAAAATTGAGTACATTCTCTACAATGAGTACAAATTTGGAAATATCGTGTTCTTGGAGTCGATCAATTAAGCCCTGTTTGAGCAACATGACATCATTGTGCAAACAATCGTTCCACTCTCCTATCAATTCGATAATGGCATAATTATCAGCATAATTAACATACAAAACCTTGGCATAGAGTGTTTCGGAGCCAAAGTCATCCCATTGAGGGTGAATGTAATAGTTATAAATTTTGGTCGAAAATTCAAACTCACTGTATGTGCGTTTGTAGAACGGTGATTTTGGATCTTCGGAGGCGATGTATTCCAATCGCCATTTGTGATATGGTTCTAATGTGTGCATAAGTGCAACAACGATTTTTCTTGATAAAAAAGATCTAATTGGGAAGTAGTAGAGCCAGTATGTTGTATTTTAACACAACTTCAATATCTTTGTTCTCACACTATTAAGTACAGCAAAGACATTGCCTTTTTGTTCTTGAAAATTGCAAAAAAACGTCATTTTTTTAAGAATAGGAAGACAACAATTTTTCAATTATTTTCAAGTTATCCATTTATTATGAATGCAAGTGAAGTTAAAGGCGTGAACCCTGATCAATTAAAGGAGATGATGGACAAGGGGGATGATTTTGTAATCATTGACGTGAGGGAGCCTGATGAATTAGATATTTCTAGTCTTGGAGGCATTAACATCCCTTTGGGCATGTTGGATAAAGAAATCGAGCAAATTCCAACAGATAAGCCAGCTATTGTATTGTGTAGAAGTGGCAAACGCAGCTACATGGCTATTTTGTTCTTACAGCAAGAATATCAATTAGACAATTTGTTTAATCTCAATGGTGGAATCATTGCCTATGCTAGAGATGTGGATAAAGATATGCGTGTTTATTAAGCGCAATTCTAACCTCTATCCTAATTTTTCATCATTTACCTAATTTTCCGTCCATTCCTATGATTCAACGCATAGAACTCGTACTCACTCCTGCTCAAGCACAAGAAGCAACTTCTATTCGCCAACAGGTTGTCCAACAATTGCAGTTGCAAGATTCGGGACGCTTGAAAACGGTACTTCCTGTACGACGTTCTATTGATGCACGTAGTAAAGTGCCTGTTGTGCGGCTATTGGTAGAGGCATACATTGATGAAGATTATGTGGCGCCTACCAGTATTGTGCAGGGCTATGGGCAAGTACACCAAGCTCCCAGCGTTATTGTAGTGGGGGCTGGCCCTGCGGGTTATTTTGCCGCCTTGCAATTGATTGAATTAGGCTTAAAACCTATTATTTACGACCGAGGCAAAACCGTGCGAGAGCGTAGACGAGATTTACGTGCCATCCAACAAGAAGGCGTAGTGAATAACAATTCCAACTACTGTTTTGGCGAAGGGGGTGCTGGCACTTATTCGGATGGTAAATTGTATACCCGCTCCAAAAAAAGGGGCAAAATTGAGAACATTTTGCGCTTGTTGGTAGAGCATGGTGCTACTCCTGATATATTGGTAGATGCACACCCCCATATTGGTTCTAACAAACTGCCCAAAGTGGTTGCTCAAATGCGGGAAACCATTCTGGCTCATGGAGGTGAAATCCATTTTGATAGCAAGGTCACTGATTTTATAATAGAACAACAGGCCAATGGCACACGCCAAATCAAGGGCGTGGTGATTAATGGAGCGCAAGAAGCCTTTGCCCAAGCGGTTATTTTGGCTACGGGCCACTCTGCTCGTGATATTTACACCCTGCTCTATCGGCGCAAAATCCGCTTAGAGGCCAAAGCTTTTGCCTTGGGGGTACGTATAGAACACCCTCAGCCACTCATTGACCAAATCCAGTATCGCCAAAAGCAACGTGACCCCAACTTGCCCGCCGCCAGTTACAGCCTAGTGGCACAGGTCAAAAAACGGGGCGTTTTTTCCTTCTGCATGTGTCCGGGGGGGCTTATTGTGCCTGCCGCTACTGCCCCCAAAGAACTCGTGGTCAATGGCATGTCCTTATCCAGACGAGATTCTCCTTATTCCAATTCTGGTTTGGTAGTGGCTGTGGAACTAGAGGATCTTACTGCTTACAATAATAAGAGCTTTAATGGCATTCAAGATCCTATTTTTAATGGGCTCAAATTTCAACAAGAAGTAGAACAAACCATGTTCCAAGCAGGCGATGGCAGCCAAAAAGCACCTGCTCAACGCTTGGTAGATTTTACCAAGGGTAAATTATCCAACAACTTGCCGAGCACTTCCTACATTCCGGGGGTATATGCTGCTCCCATGCAAGAGCTGCTTCCCAATTGGGTAGCTCAACGCCTACAACAAGCCCTACCAGAATTTAATAGAAAAAAGAAGGGTTATTTTACCAATGATGCACAAATTGTAGGCACCGAAAGTCGTACTAGTTCTCCTATACGCATACCAAGAAACCCCACTAATCTTATGCACCCCGATGTGGTGGGCTTGTACCCCTGTGGAGAAGGGGCTGGCTATGCCGGTGGTATTGTTTCGGCGGCTATGGATGGTGAGAAGGTAGCCAAAGTCATTGCAGAATGGTTGTTTTAAGCAGTCACTCTATTTGAAGCGCTTGTTTGATAAGCTTTGTTAAATACTTTTTTTAACATTTTCTTTTTTTAGGAGGTTACCTTTTGTCCACCTTACCATTTATATAGTGGAGATACTTTCCCCAAATACAAGAAAGCCAACTGTTTCTATTCTTATACTATTAGCAATCATTTTTACACTAGCATTAACAATAGGATTATAAAATTAGATTAGGCTGTTGCTTCTTGTGTTATCTGTATTTCCTCACACTCTTTTTATACACAATTTTATTTATTAACCTTCATTCAATTAAACATTTTTATGAGGAATTTAATTCACTATTTGTTGTTGTTGACCACCATTTGGGGGCTTTCAGCTACAACCATTTTTGGTCAAAACTGTCCAGCCACCATCAACATCAGCAGTAACACTACCCCTAATGGTACAACGGTTACTTGGGATGCCAATGCTGCTGCTCAACAGTATGAATTGCGTTATCGAGAAGTGGGAACTTCGGCGCTTTCTTATGCAACTACGAACACCAACAGCTTTACTTTTACCAACTTACAGCCCAACATTTGTTACGAATTTGCTGTACGTACACTTTGTGATAGTGTCAATGCTGGCCCTTGGTCACCAGGGCAATCTTTTTGTGTGCCCGGTTCGTCTGGGTTTTGCGCCCAACCTAGCAATATTGCTAGTAACACCTCTCCCAACTCTGCTAGTCTAACATGGACGGCTGTACAGGGAGCACAATTTTATGAAATTCGCTACAGAGAAGTAGGTACTTCTGCCCTCTCTTTTGCTACATCTACTACCAACAGCCTAACCCTAACTGGATTGATGGCTAGTACTTGTTATGAGTTTGCGATGCGTACAAGCTGCGACACGGCTAATTTTAGCCCTTGGACTTCACCTGCTCAACGTTTCTGTACCGACCCACCGGCACAATCTTGCCCTGTACCAAGCAATGTTAGTGCAGCTCCTAGTGCAGGCAGTGTTTTGCTAACATGGACAGCTATAACTAATGCTATTGGTTACGAAATCCGCTACAGACCAGTAGGAACTTCGGCTCTTACTTATGTAAGTGTGCCTGCTAACCGTGCCGTTATTAATAATTTAATGGCCAATACTTGTTATGAATATTCTGTTAGAACACAATGTGATAGCAATACTTACAGTGCTTGGTTAATTCCTGCTCAAAGTTTCTGTGTACCGGGTTCTGCTGGTTTGTGTCTAACACCAACCAATATTACAAGCTCCACTACTACCAATACAACCGTATTGAGCTGGATGCCTATGAACAATGCCATTGCTTATGAAATTCGCTACAGAGAAGTAGGAACTTCGGCACTTACTTATGTTACCACTAACAGCAGCACGGCTACCTTAGGTAATTTAATGGCTGGTACTTGTTATGAATTTTCTATTAGAACACAATGTGATACCAATAGCTTTAGCCCTTGGTTGATTCCTGCTCAACAGTTCTGTACCGATGCGGTTAGTACACCTTGTAATATTCCAAGTGGTATTACCGTATCAACATCTACCAATGATGCTGTAATTAACTGGATGGCAGAACCCAATGCGTTGGGCTATGAAATTCGCTACCGCCAAGTAGGAACGTCTGCTCTTACTTATGTGAATGTACCTGCTAATAGAGCAGTACTACAAAACTTGATGGCTAATACTTGCTACGAATTCTCTATCAGAACACAGTGTGATACCAATACGTATAGTGATTGGTTGATTCCTGCCCTAAGCTTCTGTACAGATTCTAATACAACTGTACCATGTCCTGTACCTACAGGTGCAGATGCAGACAGTGTTACTACCAATTTGGCCTTCCTTTCTTGGAATTCGGCAAGCACTAGTGTGGGTTATGAAGTGCGTTATGGTGTACCCGGTACTATCATGAGCGATACTATTTTTACTAGCAGTCCTTCAACTGTATTACAGAATTTAATGCCCGGTACTTGTTACAACTTTGAAGTGCGTACGCTTTGTAGCCCCAATAGCAGCACTTCTGTTTCTGCTTGGTCTACTCCTGTTACCTTCTGTACCGATTCTGTTACCGTGCCACCTTGTACAACACCAATGGGCGCACAAACAGACAGTGTTACTACCAACTTAGCTTTCCTTTCTTGGATGAGCACAGGAACCAACTTTGGTTATGAAGTGCGCTATGAAATGATAGGCAACCCCGTTGGAGATACTGTATTTACCAATAGTTCTTCAATAACACTACAAAACTTAATGCCGGGTACTTGCTACAACTTTATTGTTCGTTCTATTTGTAATAGTAATGGAAATTCCTCTGCTTGGTCTACTCCTGTTACCTTCTGTACCGATTCTATTGTAGTGCCTCCATGTCCTGTACCTACCAATGTACAAGCAGACAGTGTTACTACTACTTTGGCATTTGTTTCTTGGACAGGCAACCCAACCAACTTTGGTTATGAAGTACGTTATGCTGTGCCGGGTACTCCTTATACTACTATGACTGTTGGGGTGAATACATCTACTGTTTTACAAAATTTAATGCCCGGCACCTGCTACAACTTTGGTGTGCGTACTATCTGTAATCCTACTACAGGTAATTTCTCTGCTTGGTCGAATGATATTGTATTCTGTACCGATTCTGTTACCGTACCACCTTGTCCAACACCAATGGGCGCACAAACAGACAGTGTTACTACCAACTTAGCTTTCCTTTCTTGGATGAGTAATGGGACCAACTTTGGTTATGAAGTACGCTATTCTGTGCCGGGTACTACGATGCCGGGAGACACTATTTTCACCAATAGTTCTTCAACCGTACTACAAAACTTAATGGCTGGAACTTGCTACACCTTTAATGTTCGTACGATTTGCGATCCTGCAAGTGGTGATGTATCTGCTTGGTCGGCTCCTGTTACGTTCTGTACCGATTCTGTTACAAGCGCCCCCTGTTTCCCTCCACGCAATACCTTTACCGTTATGAATGCCACCTTTGGATCATTCAATTGGGATGCTGTTGCTGGAGCTACAGGTTATGAAGTACGTTTCCGTGTATTGAATGATACTGCCCCTTATACAGTATTGTTCTCTTCAGATACCACTAGATTCTACCAAGGGTTTATGCCAAGCACTTGCTATGAGTACAATGTTCGTACAAAATGTGATACTGTTTTTAATGGTACTAATATGGTTATAAACTATAGCCAATGGTCGGCACAAGATACCTTCTGTACGCCTAGTATGATGGTTAATCCTAATGGCAATACGAATGCTACCGATGCCTTCCAAACTATTGGCAATGGAGACAACAACTCATTGCGTTACAACATGTTCCCTAATCCGACAACAGGAGCTGTTACCATCAAGTTTGAGCGTGATTTGAATCCTGATTACAATGTTCGTGTATTCAATGTATTGGGTGCTGAGGTAACTCCGATGGCCTTAGAGCGTGGAGCGGCAACTTGCACCTTCAACTTATCGCACTTGACCAATGGCTTGTACCTGATAGAAATCAGCACAGACAAGCAACGTTTGACACAACGTGTTCAAGTAAGCAAATAAGCACCAGCTTTTTCTTAGAACATTTGTTCTAAACTTTAAATAAAATAGCGGTTGTCAAGATATACTTGGCAACCGCTTTTACTTATTAGTAGACAACAAGTAGGCTTACTTTTTCTTAAACAAGCGTGTGACATAGCCCGGACGCACTGGTCCCAACGATGGGTACTCAAACCCTTCTCTAATCATTACCAACTGATTGGGCACTACCAAAAAAGCATAGGGGTATTCAGCCGCTACCCGCTCTTGAAATTCCAAATACAATTGTTTGCGCTCGTTGTCATCTAAGGTAGTCAAAATTTGGTCAATCAGCTTATCTGTTTTGGGTGTACCAAATCCTACCCGATTGCCACCACTTTTGGTATCAGCACTTGTATGCCATACATTTTTGAGGTCGTCCGAACCAGGCGAATTGACCCAAGCCAAGGCAATGATTTCATAATCTCGGTTGCTGGCTTTTTGTAGTAATGTAGGAAATTCTATGGGGTACAAATCCATTTGAATACCAATTTGTGCTAGATTTTCTTTGAGCAACTTACCAATACCTTTGCGAACGATATTATTTCTATTATAATTGTATTTGAGGCGCAATTTGACCAATTCGCCCTCTACTTTCTTATCCAAAATATCATCACCATCCGTATCTTTCCAACCTGCTTTTGCCAATAACTCGGCTGCGTACTCCAAGTCCAAATCAACACCTTTGACATTGAGATTGTAATGCATTCTGTGTGGAGAAACAGGTGTATTAACTTTCATAGCAGCCCCTCCAAACAATTCTTGTACAATTCTATCTCTATCTATGGCATGAGCAATAGCTTGGCGCACCCGTTTATCGGCCAATTTGGGGCTTTTGGAATTGAAGGCCAAATAGTGATAAGCAAACTGCGAAGGTTCGTGAAAGCTAACTTTGTCTTTGTACTCTTCTTCCTCTTGTGCCTCATAAAATAAGCGTGGAGGAACATTTCTAACAATGTCCAATTCCCCTTTTTTTAGTTTGGCCAAGGCCCAATTGGGGCTGGTAACAATATGATATACAATGCGCTTGGGATAAGCTTTGAGATGTTCATTATCCTTGACACGATCGCCCCACCAAGATTGTTTACGCTCCAAGACCAGTTGTTCATTTTCCATCCACTCTGTCAATTGATAGGGACCACATCCTCGTATAGTCTCCACACTGCTGGCATATTTTTCTGAACTAAAATCATCTGCAAATTCCTTGACAAGAATGCTGTAACGATTGGGATCACCATCCAATACCTCCAAATCTACTTTGCGTAAAACTTGTTGAGGATCATAGACATATTCTGGCATAATGTGCAAATTATAGCCTGTTATCATTGCTGCCATAGAAGATAAATCCTTAGAATACACGGTAAATTTCTTGGGGTTGTTCTCATCTACTTCTATTGCTTTTATAAAGCTCAGACTAGACCCTTTGGAACTTCCTATCATCTGATGTTTGGCTGCCTTAACCGTAAACAGATAGTCATAGCCTGTTACGGGGGTGCTATTGTCCCAAACTGCCTCTGGATGAATCTCATAAGTCAAGGCCATGCCTCCCTTATAAGCCCCTTTTTTGGTCACTTCTACTGTGGGCATTTGAACGGCAAGTGCTGGTTCTAGCTGAAAATTGGTGCGGTTATAATCCAACAATCGACAAAATATATTGTCCTCTATGTTCTCTGCATTGGCAGCCGTAGAAGTCACAGGATTGAGACTGTAGGGATCACTAGTTTCGTGTACATTAATCGTAAAAACATCCGAATCTGTCGTTTGAGCTGCTCCATAAGAAGCCCACCACAACAAGCAAAACAGTAAAGAATAACGCATATTATAGTTGATTTTAATGGTAAAATTGTAAGTGAATGGATTGTCTAATCAGAATGCTCCCTTAATATAAAAAAAAGCTGCTTGAATAGCAGAACTATTCAAACAGCTTATAAAATCATGCCTTTTTAAGTCGTCTTAACAAGGCCATCCAATTATTTCTCAATCCCCAATACCTTCAATCCATTATCGGTAGCAATTTTTACCAAATTATCAATATCATAATAATGGCAAGCTTCTAACATTACACGCATTTCTGTCCACAAATCGGCATCAGAAAAGGGCTTGTAAATGTCACAAATATTATCTGTTCCAAAAGCTACGTTTAGACCAGCAGGCACCATTTCATCTACGGGAGTGATAGAATTGTGACTCACTGAAAGACGCTCTGTACGATTGTGGTCAATCCAAGCAGTAGGACAAGAAATAATATTCATGTCTGCTTCACGGCACAGTTTGTATACTTCGTGACGGTATTTTTTGGAATGAGCAGCCAAAGAAATACAGTGAATAGCCGATACTTTGCCTTGCATTCCGTGCTCAATCGTTTTGCGAGCCAACTGCTCTGTTTCTCTTTCTTCGTCCGAGTTGAACTGGTCTACGTGTACATGTACCAATTTGCCATGCTCTTTGGCAGCACTCAACAAAATATCCAAGTGTTCGTCTTCACGACCAAAATCCTTGGCCGGCAATCCCCCTACAATGTCTACAAACTCTAAAGACATATCAAACCAATAGCGAGCTTTGGGATCAATGACTCCCTTTAGTACTTGACAAGCAAAGCGAATTTCCATGTCTTTGCCATAGGTTTCTCTCAATTTGTGGGCAGCTCTAATTGCCTTATCCTCAATCTTATCATCCACATCAATGAATGTTCCCATTGCTTGTGTACCTTGTTCCAATAAAATTTCGGTAGCCTTAGCCATACGCGCATAAATATCATCTGCGGTAGCCGCTTTCTTCATTTCATCGACCAAATGCCATTTTTCCTTAAGATAAGAATAAGAGTAATGAAAATTATCTTCTGTCAATGTGTAAGCACGATCTAAGTGAGCATGTGTATTTACCCATCCACCATTTGCTCTAATCTTATCAATGACCAACTGTTTAGGATCCATAACCTAGCTATTGTTTATGAATAATTTTTTATTTGAATAGTTATCTAAAAACACCTTTGGGGCTTCTTCTTTTTTCATATTTGTTTGATAATTTGAACACCTTTGGAATGCTTAACAATAAATTAGCAACCGAAACCGAACCTGTAAGTGTATGAACAAAGTAAACTAAATCGCCCCTTATAGTTAAGGTGCTGCAAAGGTAGCTTTTTGTATTGAGAAAAGCGAGTTTGAACGAAACGGAATATACAAGTTCTCAAAACAAAAGAATTATTTTTTATAAAAAACTGATTATAAGCATTTTACAAACATTTTAAGTGTGCTGAAAAATAGAATATATTAGTGTATTCTCCGTAAGAACTAGTTTTCTTATCTTAGTAATTTATTTTTGCAAACAAGGTTGAATCAAATTAGTTTTAATTACTTTTAATCCTTTATTTACCAGCAATTCTATCAACTATATGAACGCCCCACTCTCTCCACAAGAAAAGATTCAATTACTCAATACAGAGGATTTATATGGGGTAATGCAGCAGATGCTTTTGCGTGAAGAACAGATTCGTACACAATTGGTTTTTTCTGAACCAAAAGCTCAGGAACATTTTTGGGTAGTAGGGCTATCCGACCAATACAATATTCTTTTTATTGAGCTTATTTATTCTGGTGATTTGGCTGCTAAGGCTATAGAACCCATGGAAGTGTTTAGCTTGGCACTTCAAAAAAGAGCAGCGCATCTGGTTTTGTATCACAATTATCCAGATGGCCAATTGATGCCCTCAGAAGCAGATAAGGATATTACCGATCGTCTTATTCAGGTTGGTCTCATTGTTAATACACCTATCTTAGATCATCAAATTATTTCAACCCAAGACTATCTATCGTTCCAAGATATTGGCCTAATGGTGGTGCTCCAAAAAAGTCTTAAATATGTTCCTAGTTTTGAGGCTGCCAAAAGAATTCGAGAAGAGGCTGCTGCAGTTTTGGAAAAAAGAGATGCAGAGTACAAAGAAATTATTGCAAGTATTGAGCAAGAGTTAAAACAAGAGAAAAAGCGGGCAGAAAAGGCAGAATTGCAACTCCAACAAGAAAAAACGTTTACTGCCCAAAAAATGAAAGAAAAAGGAATTGCTTTAGCACTCATAGCAGAGATTACAGGCTTGTCTATAGACAAATTGAAACAACTCTAAGTTTTTTCTCCTCTTTTATTACACAAAACAACCACATTTTATCGAAAGAAAATTCAAAAAAAACAATTTAATTACTATTTTTAATCAAGAAGCAAGTAATTATCCTCAAAGATTTACCAACAAATCACTATTTTTTGAACTGTTTTGTAAGACAGCATATTACTTCATATTGTCTTTAGTCTTTACTGTTCTAACAAGTAAACAAAAGCTATGGAGTGCTAAAACTATATACTATGGATGATTTATATGGTATTATGCAGGAAATTCTCCTACGAGAAGAAAGCATCACTACCCTGCAAGAGTTTCCCCAACAAGAGCTGGATTGTTTTTGGATTATTGGTTTGGATAGGGATAATGCTATTCTATTTATAGAATCGGCCAACTGGAAACAAATAGATGACTATGATGTAGAACCCATGGTGGTATTTGGCTTGGCCTTACAAAAACAAGCACACCAAGTCATTTTGTGCAGAAATCACCCCAAGGGACTACTTGTAGCTTCCGAAAAAGATAAAGATATTATTGATCGCCTTATTCAAATTGGTCTGATTGTCAACACACCTGTAGTAGATTATTATATTATATCTACCCAAAATTATGTTTCCTTTCAACAATTGGGGCTTATAGAGGAGCTTCAAAAAAGTATGAAGTATGTTCCAAGCTTTGAATTGATCAAACGCATTCAGAAAGAGGCAGTTGTACTAATTCAAAAAAGGGAGGCGGAGGCCAAAGCAAAAATTGAATTGATTCAACAAGAGTTGGCAACTGCTCATAAAAAAGCAAAAGAGGATAAGTTTAATATTGCCAAAGCCTTGAAAGAGGAAGGATTGGGGGAGGCAATTATTGCTGGTATTATTGGGCTTTCTTTAGAGGAATTGGAGCGCTTGTAATATGCAAAATATTGCCCCTTGAAATGCAAAATATTGCATCCCAAGGAGCAATAATAAAACTTATCCGTTTAACAGATTTTTTAGGGCGGCATCCATTTTATCAAATGAAAATTGTCCATAAACCTCGGCCATCATCCCTTCAATTTTGTCATTACACAAATTGCCCATACTTCCCTCATGCGTATGTGGTACATCCATAATAGGCTCAAAATTGCCCCGTTCAATATCCAATCCTACTTGTTTGTAAGCATCTCTAAACGTGGTGCCATTGAGCACCATATTATTGACCACATCTACACTAAAAATATACTTATACTTTTCTTCTTCTACTGCTTGGGCATTAATAATAATGTTTTGGAGCATGTAAGTAGTAATTGTTAAGATACTCTGCAATTCTTCAAAAACAGGCAAAAAACTCTCCTTGATAATCTGCAAATCTCGATGATACCCCGATGCCAAATTGGTCGTAATCATTGCTATTTCAATAGGCAAAGCAATGATTTTGTTACACTTGGCACGAATCAATTCAAACACATCAGGATTCTTTTTGTGTGGCATAATGCTAGAACCAGTTGTCAAGTGGTCGGGAAACTTCACAAAATTAAAATTTTGGCTGTTGTACAAACAAACATCTTGTGCCAATTTGCTCAAGGTGGTTGCCAGCGCACTCAATGCCTGTGCCACTGCTTTTTCTGTTTTGCCACGCCCCATTTGGGCATAGACCACATTATAATTCAGGTCATCAAAGCCCAATAGCTCTGTAGTCATGGTACGATTGAGCGGAAAAGAAGAACCATAACCAGCCGCCGAACCCAATGGATTCTTATTGGTAATTTTAAAAGCAGCCAACAGAGCGTGCATATCATCGACCAAGCTTTCGGCATAAGCCCCAAACCACAAACCAAAGGAAGAAGGCATAGCCACTTGATAATGGGTATAACCCGGTAATTTTACCGCTTGATGTTCATTGCTCAAGGCAATCAATTGCTTAAACAAGGGCTGCACCAATTCTACTACTCGACGCAATTCGGTACGAGTAAACAATTTCAAATCCACCAAAACTTGGTCATTTCTAGAACGGCCACTGTGAATTTTTTTGCCCATCGCCCCCAAACGCTCTGTCAAGATCAATTCTACTTGAGAATGCACATCCTCTACCCCATCCTGAATTTCAAAATTTCCCTCCAACACTTCACCATGCAGTTTCCGCAATTCGGCACGCAAGATGTTCAGCTCCTCTGCTGTAAGCAAATCAATACTCTGCAACATCGTAATATGCGCCAAAGTCCCCGTAATGTCGTGCTGTGCCAACAAGACGTCCAATTCTCTGTCTTTGCCTACTGTAAAGCGTTCAATTTCTTTGTTAATCGCTCCTTCTTTTTGCCAAAGTTTCATAGCCTATTTTATTATTATTTTGCTGATAACCTTACTTCGTTGGAAATCGTATCTAATTGATTATCAGACTATTATATAAAACAAAGTAAATTCATAAAAGACTGATAATCAACTAGATACAAGATGCTTTTTTAGCTTTTTTTACAAAAAAGTAAAAAATCCACGAAGTATTATGATAAATAAAAATGAGGTATAAAAAAACAGCCGCAAGAAGCAAAGCTTCGAGCGGCTGTTGTATATTTTATAGTGAGCATCACAATTAAACAATGCTCAATAATTCTAAATCAAAAATCAAAGTGGCATTGCCCGGAATATCATTTCCAGCACCACGTGCGCCATATCCTAAGTTGGAAGGCACAAACAAACGCCATTTGGAGCCTGTAGGCATAATTTGCAAGGCTTCTTGCCACCCACGAATCAAACCATTAACAGGGAAAGTAGCAGGCTGGCCTCTTTTGTAAGAAGAATCAAATACTTTGCCTGTTAGCAAACGGCCCTCGTAGTGCGCTTGTACTTTCTGGTGTGCTTTTGGAATAGCGCCATTGCCTTCCTCCAAAACCTCATATTGCAAACCACTTGGGCGTACAATTACCCCTTCACGCTCACCGTTTTCTGCCAAGAAATTAGATTCCATTTCTTGTGCTTTCATGGCCATTTTGGCCGCAGATTCTTGCAAAAACATTTGAGCGGTTTGATTGGCTTCTTCTTCCGTCATTTCCAATTCTTCTCCTTTCAATACGTCAATTAAACCTTTGCCCAAGGCATCATAATCCAATCCATCTACATCAACTTGACCAACAAGATTGTTGCCCAACAATACTCCCAAGCTATAACTCTGCTCTCTCATTGTATGTTTATTTTTTTATGTAATTCCTAATTTATCGTTTACAATGCCTTATGGCTTGCTAATGTGGTGCAAAGGTAATTTTTTTGTTGGGGAATACAAAATTTGGCAGAGATTTTAAATAATCTTAAGTGCTCTCAAAAACCTATTTGCCCTACTCCTCCTTAGCCAAGACACACAACTTTCTCAAATCGATGTTATGCCGTCTAACATTATAATTATATCGATTGTGGGTATACTCATTGTGTTGGTTATAAAAAGTAGCGATGGCTTCTTCCATAAAAAGATCAACATATCCTGAAACACCACGAAAATACATGGTAGAATCATTACCAGCATAGGGATACTTACGAGGAGGTATATCATACCTAAATCGGGTATTGCTCTCCTTGATGTAAGTACCATATTTGTTGATAGAGACAGCATTGAGATAAGCTTTAACACTATAATCGTTTTCCAATTTTTTATTGAGTATTTCCTCAAGGGTATACTTTGGGGAACCATACTTCCAGAGTTCAAA
>CAYULH010000094.1:15443-18629 GCA_964445645.1 uncultured Aureispira sp.
TTTTGACCGTAAAATTGGAAAGAGGCTCATTAGATAATTGTGTGAGAAAAAGACCATACTGCAATATATAACCATCCTTAGAGGGTTCGCCAAGTGGCCGTACTACATACATAGCACTATCTCCATTGACATCAGAACGCCAAAGCTGTTTTACAGAATCCCCTTCTGGCCTAACATGTACAATAAATTCTCCTTGCAAAAGCTTATACAATCGCTCTTGATTATCTTTACATTCATTGAGTTCTTGTTCCAAGACATTACGGGGATTTTGAACCGTTTTGTCCACCTTGTTGGGCGCAGAACAAGCTCCAATTATAAAAGGCATACTCCAGAGTATGCTGGTATAGATTCGATGAAATATAGTTCTTAGATCCTGCATTTGTTTATAAAATATTAATATTAGCCTATTAGGATTAGTTGGGTATTGCCATCTACTCTTCTTGCACTATTGCACACCACTTTTGCAAATCCAAGTGGTATCGTCTAACATGATAACTGCGTGTTTTTTTTGTATACTCTCCAGCTTCATTGTAATAGGTATTGCATATAAAATCATATTATATCTAAAAAAGAGTCTTAAGGATTAGTCTTGAATGGTTCTTTCATTCTTCCTCCATCAACGCACACCACTTTTCCAAATCCAGATTATATCTTCTGAAGTAGTAATTGTAAACACTTGCAGTCCGCTCTCCTTCCTTGGTGTAATACGTGACTTTAACCTCCTGTGTATTTAGCCCTATGTATCCTGATTGTGCATACAATTGCTGATTGGGGTCATCACCAGCAGAGGGGTTTTTATCACGAGCTATACTAAAATTAAATTTAGTATTACTTTCCTTGACATAAAAACCATGAAATTCTGCATGGGAAGTATCTACATGCTTTTTGAGATCCAAATCTTGCTCTATCTTTTTGTCCAACATTTCCCGTAAGGTATAGGACGGACAGGAATGAACCCAAAGAGTTAAGGTATCTCTAGATTCCTGTTCCACTCTAATGATATAATTAGAAATAGATTGATCGGCTGATTGTGTTAAGTAATTACCATACAACAATAAATAACCATGCTTGGCAGGATTTCCTATAGGGTGCATGCAAGTCAGTATACTATCACCATCTACCCCAGAACGCCATAACCTTATATCCCCAGAACGCGTTTGGAGGTGTACGATGTAATCGCCTTGTAATATTAAGTGGAAACGCTCCTTATTGTTATTACATTTATCGAGTTGTTCTTCTAATGCTTGAGTTCTTTTAATAATTTCTTTATTAATCTTCTTGGTAGTAGAGCAAGCACTAAGAGTAAACAAAAATCCCAAGAGTATTAAGTAGTATATAGTTCTAATTTGTTGCATATTTTTAATAAAATCTAACAATTGAATAAAATCTTGGGCGAGTTTTATTATTTATTATCACTCCTCTCTTCCAGATTGCACAGCATTTCTCCAAATCAATAGGATGTCGGCGAGTATACTTAGTTATAAGCGTCCTTTATCTTGCCCTTCTTCTTTGTTATAATAGATGTACTGAATTTCATTTTCATATAATTTCATGAAGATTCATGTTTTATAATTATAATTACGATACAAAAACAAACAACTGGTCTCGCAAAAAACATTGAGCATAAAATATAATATTAGAATGTTGGAGGCTTTATTTTTTTCGTTCCAATGTACACCACTTCTTCAAATCAAGATTATCCCGTCTAACATGGTAATTATAAACATCCTTGGTATGCTGCCCCTGTTTGTTTAGGAAACTGTGTTTTATTTCTACTTCAGATAAATTCACATAACCCGACATTTCTTGAAAGTAGATACTAGCATCATCCCCCCTATACTTAAACCTTCTACGAGCTACCTTAAAATTAAACTTGTCATTACGCTCCTTTACATAAATACCATATTCCACCCCTTCAGAATCATTAATGTATTCTTTGAGATTCAAGTCTTGCTCTATCTTCTTGCCCAGCAAATCTTTTAGACTGTGCTTAGGAGATTTGTAGCTCCACAGTTGTAAGGTATCACGAGATATTTGTTCTATTTTGATGATATAATTAGAATAAGATTGATCCGTGGCTTGGGTGAGATAAGTGCCATACCACAACAAATAACCATCTTTAGCAGGCTCGCCTATAGGCTGCACTACTATGACCATACTATCCCCATCAATATGAGAACGCCATACCACCCTCAAAGAATCTTCGGGTATATACTCTTGCATAATATACACCCCCTGCAAAAGTGTGTACAAACGCTCTTGGTTGTTGGTG
Source organism: uncultured Aureispira sp. (assembly GCA_964445645.1). Lineage (GTDB taxonomy): Bacteria > Bacteroidota > Bacteroidia > Chitinophagales > Saprospiraceae > Aureispira. Next base: position 17,716 of record CAYULH010000094.1, read on the forward strand.
CAAACATTTACTTTTTTTTCCAAAAGCTGGTTCGACCCATAAATAACGTCACTAACACTATCCGAAGTGGAGCAAGCACCTATTATCAAAAGCATACTCCATAAAACAATTCTATGAACAATACATTTCATGATTTTATTTTTAAAATATTCTTAAAAATCACATAAAACAAGAATACAACAACAACCCCACGGCCTAAACCAAGTCTTAAAATACTTAATTTAGGATATTTACAAAACAACAAAAACCTGATTATCAAATAATTAAGCCTCAACCGCAAGCACAACAACCTCTGCCTACACCACTCACTGCCCCAACACTCCCCCCTTCAAAAACACAACACCAACCATTGCCAACAACTAGTAGCACCAATTCATTTTTCTCTATCCTAATGATAACACTTTCCCACCAAAAAAAGAAAATTACACCAAATACATTTGCAAAAAACAGCGTCACATTTAAAACAAAAAAACAAAAATACCAATCCAAGAAACCCATTGCCACAATGCAGCCACAACGCCACCCCACCAACAACCACAACCCAATACCATGCGCCCCAACCCACAGTAAGGGCGAATAGCATTCGCCCCAACCACCCCGAACAAAAAGTCCCAACGGGACAACATAACACAAAGAAGGAAGCATTCCTTCCGAAGACAAGAGAAGAAAGCATGCCTTCCTCTGCGGCAGCCAAAAATAAGCTGCGCTTAACTATCCTTGCTAGTGTTAGCATCCATAATCTGCTGCAAACCATCCAAATTCCCCTGTACTATTTTGGTATGTGGATGCTCCACCCCCAATTGATTTTCAAAAATCAGCAAGGCTTTTTCTATCAATCCTTTTGCTCCTTCATAGTTTTCTAAGTCTTGAAGTATCATACCCAAATTCGAATAACGAACTGCTGTTGTTGGGTG
>CAYULH010000094.1:18729-21924 GCA_964445645.1 uncultured Aureispira sp.
CTAAGTCTTGAAGTATCATACCCAAATTCGAATAACGAACTGCTGTTGTTGGGTGTTCCTCTCCAAAATTCGCCTCTGCTGAATTCATCGCCTTTTCTAACAACTTCCGCGCTCCTGCATAATCCCCTAAGGCTTTAAGTATCATACCCAAATTCGAATAACTCACTGCTGTTGTTGGGTGTTCCTCTCCAAAATTCGCCTCATCTGAATTCATCGCCTTTTCTAACAACTTCCGCGCTCCTGCATAATCCCCTAAGTCTTGAAGTATCAGACCCAAATTATTCTGCAGTACAGCTATTGCCTCAACCGTAGACTCCTCAAACATCGCCAGCACCACCTTGCCATAATCCACCCATACAAAGGCATCCACAGGATTATCCTTAACCTCATCAACAAATAACTTAGCAGTTATTCTTTTTATCAAAAAATCCAAATCCACTACACTAGGAGGAATAGACCGCTGCACCACAGTTGCAATAATTCGATGCAGCTTATAGCCATCCAACTCCTGATTCTCCAGCACCCAGCCCTTATCCACCAAGGCCGACAAGGTAGCAGCAAGCACGGCCCTAGTCTGCCCTTCTTCCTGCACCAACAAGTCCTCCAATACCCCAAAAGGCTGCCACTCAGGCGGCAAGCAACTCAATTGTTGCAGCAGATGCTTTTCCCCATCCTCCAAATTGCTCATCCCAAACATAGTACAAAGATAATGGAGGAGCTTGGCTACCTTTTTATTATCACTGTGGGGTACTTCTGCATCGGTTGGTAAATCCTTTTGTAAAGCGGTGAGGATTTGCTGCGGAGGCGTGCGCTGCTTGTGGGCAGTTTTGGCTAGAATCTCTATGGTCAGGGTGTGGTATTCTAGGTCTTGGACCAATTCCTTGAGGAACGCTGCATCCAGTGACTTCCGTTTGTAATACAATTCAAACAACTCAATGGCTTCTGCCTCGGTCAAAAACCCCAATTCCTTCACATCAAAATGGGCTATCCGCTCGCGCGAGGTGGCGAGAATGTGCCAATGAGGTTGGTTGGGCAAATAATCTTTGTGGTCTTGCAAAGCAGCCGTAGCATTGTCCAAAATCATCAAGCAAGGTTGCCCCGGAATCGCTTTGAGCGTTCTCAAAACTTCTTGGAATAAATCATCGCCCTTTTTCCCCGTTGCACGAATCTTCAAATTCTCCAACAAACCTTTTGTATTCACAACATCCAATTCAAAGCTACTATTTTCGGGATTCACCCCAATCCAAACAAGATGCTCATACGCCTCATAATAGTGGGTCATATACACCCGCGCCAAGGTAGTTTTGCCAATGCCCCCCATACCATTGACCAGCACCACTTGCTGGTGATTGAATAGGCGTTGGTGCAGCTCTTCCAGATCTTGGGCACGGCCTACAATTTTATCAGCCCTTAGCGTTGGGAGTCGGTCACTTAGTTCTTTGGGGTAAGAAGTCTTGGGGGGAAGGTTATAAACATTGGTTTGTTGTTCTATAATAGTATCACCAATAGAAAGATTGCCTTTTACCCCCGAAACATTGCCTCCAATACTATTTTTATTAGTAATAAAGTTAGATAATTGTTCTAAAAATAAAGCTCCCAATGCTGCCCGTTCACGCTCGGCAACTTGTACCAACTCCTTTAGCAAATGCTCCTCTAGTTGGCCTAATTTGGTCAGAATATCTTCTTTGTTGGAGGTATCAATATGGATTGGGCTGTTGTGGATGCCTTGGATGGTAATGTTTCCATTGCCCTCTACTCGGATTTTATTGTTTTGCAGCATGTATAACGGTTTAGTTATCTACCTACCACTAAATATACCTATTCTTTGTCATAATTTCGGTTTATTTTTTTTGTAATTTATCATAACCATTCAAAAGCATCCTGATCTTGCAAAAACGGAAACTGCTGGCGTGTTTTGCTCAAATGCTCCTTGCTCAAGGTGGTAGCCAATACCCCCGAGTGCTGGGCTTGGTAGGCCAATAATGTTCCTGCTGGATCAATAATAGAAGAATCGCCCGAATACTCAAACCCCTTGCCGTCTACGCCCACTATGTTCACAGCCGCCACATAAGCCTGATTTTCAATAGCTCTAGCCATGAGCAGGCTGCGCCAATGGTGGGCCCGCTTGGCCGGCCAATTGGCGACATAAATGGCTAGGTCATAATGCTCGGGGATGTTTCTATTCCACACCGGAAAACGCAAATCATAACACACAAACAAGGCAATACGCCACCCCCTATATTCCACCACACAACGTTCCTTGCCAGCCGTGTAATGTTGCTCTTCCTTAGCCATCGTAAAGAGGTGTTTTTTGTTGTAATACTGCACCTCGCCCTCGGGTGTCACCCAATACAACCGATTGTAATACTGCCCCTTGTCCTTGATGATTAGGCTGCCAGTGAGCACGGCCTGTGTCTGCTGGGCCTGCTCTTGCATCCATTGCAGCGTGGGGCTATTGCTCGCCTCCTCGGCCAAAACCGCTGCATTCATAGAAAACCCCGTGGAGAACATTTCGGGCAGTAGGATTACATCTGTGGGGGGCAGTGCTGCTATTTTTTGGCTAAATAATGCTACATTAGCACTAGGATTTTCCCAATGCAATGCCTCTTGCAAAAGCGTGATGTGTAGTGTCATGGTATTGCTGTTTAAAACCTTTTCTAACTTACCTTACTTCGTTGGAAATCGTATCTAACTGATTATCAGTTTATTACAGAAAACAAACTAAAATCATAAAAAGCTGATAATCAATTAGATACAAGATGCTTTTTTAGCTTGCTGATTAGTCTGTACACTGTACAAACTAAGTCAGATCGCTTTGCGAGTGTAAAAAAAGTAAAAAATCCACGAAGTATTAAACTTAAATACGTCTGTTTATTGTAGTATTGTATGCAGCCCTACAATACAGGGCTGCTAAGTTCTAGGAAAATGCCTCCGAATATTGTTAAGGGCAGGGTTGTTAAGTTCTGGCAAATGAATCCGAATACTGTTGGAAAAAACCCCGAAGGGGTGATATTATAGTAGTAATAATGCCTATAAAATGCCTTTAAATCCCGAAGGGATGTCATTATCACTTGTATATTAATAATATCATCCCTTCGGGATTCACATTTCGCAGCATCTACAATTAGAACTTAACAGCTCTGCCCTTCGGGATTCAAAAATACGCTTTGTAAACAAAGCTATAACAATATTACT
>CAYULH010000095.1:0-21532 GCA_964445645.1 uncultured Aureispira sp.
CAAATCCTTGGAGTAGCCCGAAAATGTCACCCATACTCTGTTGCCATCTAGTGGGTCTACGGCTATGCCCGTTACGGGGTTGGGGTCTTGGGTGATCCAGTTGGGAATGCGCTGGTCTAGGGGGAGTTTGGCTGTTTTCTTCACAAAACAAGTATCACAGCCCATTGCATTGGCATCATTCACATACAAATCACAGCGCCTATAAAGCGGATCGCCCAAGGTTACCAAATAGGTATAATTGGTTTGTTCGTCTTCTGAAAAGGCCATTTCTAAGATGCGCCGATTGCTTTTGTTTGGATAGGCTATTTTAAGGTCAGAATTCAATCGCCAAAGGCCACGATAGGCTTGTCGGTCATCCACAACCGTTGTCATCACCTCACATAGCGTATCTATTCGATAACTACCTCCAGGCAAGGTCACCGGGTCTGTTCCTATTGGTGTTCCCCCCCTTCCCGTACAAGTATTGGTATCACCAGAAGCGGTTTGAATGCCTTGCCAATTAAAGGTAGGGCCTTGGATTCTTATAATGCCTAGTGTATTGATATAAGGAATTTCTGCTGGGGTGTAGAAATCTTTTTTCCGAATGTAAAGTTCTGTAAAGCCAGCGTAGAAGGCTTCATTTTTGGGATGGTTGAGAGCAGGGAAGGTATTGGGAACATCGGCTTTGGGGCTGTTAGGAGTGGTGGTACTGATAGGATTATCATACGGTTTTTGGAAATTAGAATTGGGGGTGTAGCTCGCATAAGGAGTAGGCTGCATGGTTGGGTAGAGCAGGTAATTGCCCATGTAGTAGCTTCCTTTTACGTAGGCTATGGCAGTTTGTTCATTGATTCTAACACCATAACCATCGCCCATAAAAACATCCGAGTGCCAAGATTGCCCCCTATCTTTTGTGTAATTGACACCAATATCCTGATTGGCAGTAACAACCAAACTGTCGTCTCCTGCCCAATCGTCAAACGAAAAAATCATGGCCAATCCTAAGCCATTGTACAAATTTGTCCAAGCACTTTTGCCTACAGCAGACGTGGTACAGCTGCTTACACCACCATGTGTGCCAGCAAACAACACCGTATCGCCATTGGGTGGATAAGCCAAAAAATGAATATCGTCATGCACACCGCCATTGGAATTTCCGCCGCGTTGCTCGGCCCAAAATGTACTGGAAGCATTATCAAAATCATAATTATGCCACGGTGTAATGCCTGTTACATGCACCACATCTTGATAAATGGGCGATACGGCTATGTCTACCCAATCTTTTGCCCGATTGCTTGTTGTGCCTTTGGTTGTCCAAATCCCATTCTCATACAAAAAAACATGCCCACTACTGCCCACGGCATAGGCATACACTCTATCTGCATTGGCTGGTGTAACAGCAATATTGGTGCGCTGCGCCCCTACCTGAAACCCTTGCCCATTGGTCATGGATGCCCATGTTATCCCACCATTGGTAGATTGATACACATCCTTGGCACTGGCATAGACAATATTAGGATTGGTAGGATGAAATTCTAAGCCTCGCCAAGCAGTTTCCCATTGGTAATTGGTGATGCTACTGGAATCAACTGGCCCAACCAACACTTGTTGCCAAGTTGTTCCTCCATTCGCTGTTCTAAAAATACCCTGACTAGTGGCTATAAGCAGCATTTGCTCATTGGTAGGATGGACGATTATTCGTCTCATGGTGCCGCCTTGAGCAAACACATCAAGCAAACTGCTGGTGGTTGTTCCATCCAACAAATCTACCCTATTTCCATTCATAGACAGCCATTGACTGCTGGGATTTGTATGGGTATTTTTGTACACGCCTTGGGTGTGGATGGGGCTAAAATCATTGATATTGCCCCGTATGGGGGCGTAATCTGCTTGCGCCCCAAAATGGGTGGAAGCGTGGTCGCCATTGCCTGTACAAACAAAAACATAGGTATCTGAAGCGGCTACATCGCCTACCGATGTCATGGGCAACCCTCTATCGGTATGATAATTATACCACCATTGGCCGCCATCATCCGTTCGGTACAAGCCTCCATAATGCGAGCCTGCATAAATCGTTTGGTTGCTGCTGCCGTTGTAGTTGGGATGAAACGCCAAGCGTTGCACTTGCCCCATGCCTTTTGCGTAAGCTCTATTGCCTCCTGCAAGAGGGCTTAAATGCCCCAATTCGCCCCAATCAATAGGGGCAGGGTAGGAATTGGGTAAGACGATGGGGGTAGTTTGAGCATTTGCACTGCCACTACTAGACAAAAGGTTCATGTAGGCATTGGTGTAATCCAGCATAGCTCGATTGGCTCGGCTCATACGGCCATCGGGAGCCAATCTTGGTCCCCAGAGCATGGTCGCTCGGCGCATTTTGTTGTAAATGCCGCCTTCCGTGCTGTCGTCTTGGTGGTAATGGTAAAAGGAGTCTTGTAGGGTGTAGAAGGTGGCATTTGGGGGGAGTTGGAATTGGGCTTTTGCGGTCATAAATGTCAGCAGGGTGCCAAATAGGCATAGTTGGGCTGTTTGTAATTTGTACATGAATTACGGTGTGTTTGGTTGGTTTGTTTGGAAAAAAAGCCCCTAGGCTTGCTGTGGGGACAAGGGGGGGAACTGGTGTTGTTGTACAAATATAAGTAAGAATAACAAATATTACTTCTCAATCTAGTACAAATTCAAAATATAGCATTAAATCAACTCAAACCGTTTTCCGGGCAAGGCTCTTAGTATACCTTTAAATTCTAATTCTAATAACAAAGCTGCCAATTGACTGCTACTGAGCTGCATCTGACGATTGATTTCTTCCAAGTGTAGGGTTTGCCCAACCAAATAATTGACTAGGGTTTGTTCATCATTGGAGAGTGTGGGAAATAGTTTGGCTTGAATAGTTTGGGCAGGCTGCTGCCAACCCAACAAGTAGGCAACATCAGCGGCCGACTCGATTAGGCAGGCACGATGGGTTTTGATGAGGTGGTTGCAGCCCTTGGACAAAGGGTCATTGAGTCGGCCGGGTACAGCAAATACTTCTCTATTATACTCATTGGCTAGGTAGGCTGTAATCATAGAACCGCCCTTGTTGGCTGTTTCTACCACAATAACAGCATCTGCCATACCTGCAATAATTCGGTTTCGCATAGGGAAGTGCTTGGACAGTGGCTCTGTTTGTGTTCTAAACTCGGTTAGAATACCACCACACTGTACCATTTTTTGGGCAGTGGCTAAGTGTTTGGTCGGATAAATTCGATCTAAGCCATGTGCTACCACCCCTATATTGGGCAATTGCAGGGCAACACTCTTACTGTGAGTTGCGATGTCAATACCATAAGCCAATCCACTTACAATCAGAGGATTATGCACACACAATTCTTCTACTAGTTGCTCACAAAATTGTCGCCCACGGGCAGTAGGCTTGCGTGTACCTACGACAGCCACTGCCTTACTGGCATTCAAGGAAGCATTGCCCTTGTAATACAGCAAAAAAGGAGCATCAGGGCATTGTTGCAAGCGTTTGGGATAGTTTTGCTCGGTTTGGGAGCACACCTGAATATTATACTTTTGAGCAAAATCCCATTCTTCTTCTGCCCGTTCCCATGTTGCTTTATTAATAATAGTTTGGGCCGTTGCACGGCCAACAAAGGCCAATTGACACAACTCCTTGACGGTTGCCTGTTCAAACAAATCCTTGGCAGAACCATAGTGGTTGACCAATTCGTGGGCAATTTTATTGCCTACTCTTGGTACAATTTGCAGGGCAATTTTGGCGATTAATTCTTCTTCGGCAGCACTGGATGACAACATACGCAAAGGGGTTGGGTCTATAATCTGAATACTACTTAAAAATAAGGCTATATTCCTATAGCCCTATTTTATCTACAACTGGCTTTTGCTCTCTAACCAAGTCTGTAACTCTGCTTTTTTGGCATCGTCCAGATAGGCATTTTTGTGCATTCTGTAGTAGCCTTTTGGGGGCATGTGCCCTTCTATAATTTCTTCTGCACACTCATGTAATAAGTGTTTTTGGTCGCTTACACTTTGCGTTCCCCAAGTAGAGAAGTTTAATGCTTTACGAGCATTTCTGATGTGTCCGCCAATCCAAAAAGAAACGGGCGCTACATGAGCATACCAAGGATATTTGGTTTCATAAGAATGGCAATCGTAGCAGGAGCTTTTGAGTTGTGTAAGAATTGCTTCTGGTGGTTGCATTTGTGCGCTAAATGTATCTTCGGCTTTAATATCAGGCACACTCTTGTCGGTAGGAATGAACTGAATGACAATTAAAACGGCTACTAAGATTATAAAGATTCTCTTTTTATTCATTATGATAAGATTAATAGTAAATCAATAAGAGAAAGGTACAAAAAAGTAAATAATTGTCCGCCTCTTCTCTACTCCTCCTTGGGCATTCTACGAACAAATAAAAAAGATGTTGCATAAAAACACTACCTTGGAGTAGCTTTTGTAGGTTTTATCACCAACCAAGCGTTGTTTTTGAGCGTTGTATATTCTTGATTAGGTTGTAGTTAAATTATTCTAATTATGTGGCGTTGTTCATTTTTTTGTTTTTTGTTGATAACATTTTTTTTTAGTTCTTGCCGAGAAGGTGCTAGAATTGATATTCCTTTTCGGGCTTATGTTACTATTCCTGCTGGACTCAACACAGGTTTTTCTCATCATTTTATAATTCGGGATATACCCGGTGTAGATTATGCAGAGTTGGTTTCGGCGCGCCCTGCTTATGTTACCCTCACTACAGAGTATGGTGAATTTAATATGGATTTTGTGCAACAAGGATTTATGTATACCGTCAAAGATAGTGTGCGTCAAGAAACAGCTTATCAGACCGATTTGCCGCTGACGAATAACACTTTTGCCCAGCTTTATCCTTCTATTCTGGAGGTAAAAGATCACATTTCGCAAGATGTATTTGACATGGAATTGAAATTAATTTTTAGAAGTATTCCTGTTACAGAGACACGTATTAGAATTGATTTTGGGATGGAGGGAACTCTTCGAGAATAAGATTATGTCTATTATTAGTACTTATAAAAGGGGCTTTAAGGATTTCTTACAATTTGAGAAAAACCTCTCTCCTGCCTCTATTGTGGCCTATGAGCAGGATTTAAAAAAACTAGACCAATTCCTAGATTTGTCGGCTTATGAGCAGAGTCTTCAAGCGTTGGATTTAAAACATTTGCAAGACTTTTTGAAGTTGTTGAATGAATGGGGCTTGAGTAGCAGCTCTCAAGCTAGGATTATTTCGGGCATCAAAACTTTTTTCAATTACTTGGTTAGAGAGGAAATACTAGCCAAAAACCCTGCTATGCTCTTGAATATGCCAAAATTAGGGCAAAAACTGCCTACTGTATTGGATTATGAAGAAATTGAAGCCTTGATAGAGGCTATTGACCATTCTACCAAAGAGGGATTGAGAAATAGGGCTATCCTAGAGGTTTTGTATGCTTGTGGCTTGCGTGTCAGTGAGTTGACCCATCTTAAGATTAGTAATTTGCACTTGGAAGTAGGCTATGTACGAGTTATTGGCAAGGGCAATAAGGAGCGTTTGATACCCATTGGCGAACAGGCTATTAAACACCTAAAATTTTACCTGCACGAACGCCAACAACAGCACAATATTCATCCCGATAGTCGAGATATTGTTTTTCTCAATCGCCGAGGCAAGCAGCTTACCCGCAATATGATTTTTATTATTATTAAGGAGCTTGCTAAGTCTATTAATCTACAAAAAAACATCTCTCCCCATACTTTTCGGCATTCTTTTGCGACCCATTTAATAGAGGGCGGTGCCAATTTGCGTGTTATACAAGAGCTGTTGGGGCATAGTTCTATTACTACGACCGAGTTATATACGCACTTAGATACACAGTATTTGCAGGAAACTTTGCAAACATTTCACCCTAGAAATAGAGCCCAACGAACATAGTTATTTCTTGAATAGTGGTTTGGAATTGGGTGCTTTTTGGGTGGGTGTTTTCTTACGATTTTTGTCTATTCTTTGAAAACGTTGAGAACGTTTGTACACTTCACTGGTTTCCATAGCTCGTTGGCGTTCTCGTTCAATTTTCTTGAACTTCTGGCGGGTGTATTCTTCCTCAAAAGAACGGATATTTTCGGTATCGCCCAATTTTTCCAGACAGTACAAATAATGTGCAAGAATGTCTCGGTTGGTAAATTCTTCTGACTTGTTTCCTATAATTAACCAATAGAGGTGAGCAGCAAAACCATAAACTTCCAAATCAAGTGCTATATCGGCATATTCCAAAATTCGATTCTGTATGGTTTGTTGATTATCAAACAGCAAGTTAATTTCATGTCGTTTGGACATTAGATACACCTCCTTGCTGCTATGGGTGGGCATGGTCATATTAAACAATGGATCACAGGCATATACTGTTTTTTTGCAATCCTTCCACAATTGTATAATTTCCTCTGGCGCACTCTCCGTCATCAATAGAGAGCGAGAATAGTATTTTTGATAATTAAAAATAGCGGAACGAGGCAATACGTTTAGTTGTGCCTCAAAAAACAAAGCTGCACTTTGAAAATCACCTTGTTCCTGAAACTTTTTTCCTTCACGCACAATAGCCTGCAGGTCATCAAACAACCACTGCATTCTAAAATCAAACTGCTTATAAAAACTCAAAGCCATAGAATTCTGCTCTGGAAATACCTGTGCTACATTCAAATAACGTCGAGCAAGGTCATATTCTCCATTGACAATATGCAAACATATCTTAGACAAAATAATCAAACCATTGCCTGCTTCTATCTCCATGGTAGCACGCCAATAGGCTGGATTGGCGACGGTTAGCGCATAGGTAGTCGTATCTTTGTAGACTTGGTTTCTCAAAATATCTCCAATGGCATTGACTCCCTTCAATTGTGTTTGCAACGTATCTTCGTAATAACAAAGTACAGGGATAACATTTTCTATGACCCAATCCTCAAACAACTTTGCTTTGCCCAATAAATCTGCTGCCTCAAATTGTGCGCGAACTTTCTCTTCGGGCAAGGCAATTTTGGGCAAGAACTTTAATTGTGGGTCTTCACAGCCCTTGCCTACTTGTGCATTGACCAAATAAGCATATTCTGTTAGTTTGGATTGTGGTGCTCTGGATAAACTTTCTATTCTTCGGATGAGGTGGTTGGTGCGTTCGGCACTTAATTGAGGGCGAGAACTAATTTCTACAAACACTGGCTTATTTCTAGGCAAAGTAACTAAAACCATAACATCATGGTTGCCCTTTTCCAAAGCCAAAAAAGCTTTTATGGTTGCTTGTACACGTTCGTTCCAACGATACAAAACCATAGTATCTAGGGTGGCATAGGTTACCATATCATCTGTAAAATACTCTATATCTAGCTTTACAGGTGTTTGGGTAGGTTCTTCTATAGGCTCATTTTTAGGTCGTTGTGCCATACCATACGGTATGATGAGCCAGTATAAAAGGCAAATTAATGCGCTAATTTTCATAAAAAAATAGTTATGTGTGCTAGATTTCCTTTTGCTATATTAGCAATTAGGTAGCATTTAATCGGGACGTTCCTCTTCTTCTTCTACAGGGGTTGTTTGCTCTATTATGTAATTAATTTTTTGCAAGACCCCAGGGTCTTCTTCCATTAGCCGTAACAATTTGCGTTCCAACTCCTCGCCTCTAGGGTAATCAGCCGATTTCCAAAAGACTTGGTTAGGATCTTTTACAAAACCAGGATTGGCATGTTCTACCATAGAATTTGCCTGAAAGAGTTCAATTGCTTTTGTAATTCCCCCACCAATAATATAGCCTCTTTCTATTTCGGGCTGTCTGGTCATTTTGCGATACAATATCAGGTTAAGAGGCACCTCTTCTACCACATCAACATTCACTAAGTAAGTATTGGCATCACGTACCTTTTGTATACGCAAGATTTTGACATCTTGCACCTCTGCTTTTATCAGCACATCTGCCAAAAAAGAAATATGATCTGCTGGTATGCCTTTTTTAAACTTAACGATAATAGTAGAGGTAAAATTGAGTGTACCCGGAATATAATTGTAGCGTTTTCCATCTTTGTAGGTATAAGAGGTTGTATCTACATCCAATTTGAACTCTTCTCGAAAGTCTTCCTTTAAGCGCATTGGAAAATTAATATTCTTGAACCCAAAGGACTCCATACGCAATTCAAAAAAGCCCCAAGGCAAGGTAGCCACCCAAGCATCTTCTTCTTCATCATACACCATTTTGTATTGGTGTGCCAGTGTCTTCACCCCTTTCTGAAGTCCAAACATATCAATCGTTACTTTGATGCTATCGCGAGCTTCCCAAAATCCGTAGGAAGTTTCAATCTCGTCATTGGCTGCATCAAAGGCAATTACTACACGAATAGAGTCACTTTCTGGCTTTGTTTGTGCCCATCCTTCTGTAGAACAACACAATAGACTAACTATTAATAAGCAAATAAACATGATTTTATGTCTTGTTTTAATGGAAATAGCTCCTGTAATTGGGTTAGCTCTCTAAATTACAAAACTATTAGGAGATGCTAAGAACTGTGAGCTTTTTTATTTTTTTAGATATGAAAGTAGTCTTATAAAACAAACAAAGTGCTTCATCTGATGACTAGCACTTTGTTTAAGTTTTTATTTTGGTTAAAAGTTGTTTTGATGATAATTATACAACAATGTTGACCATTCTTTTGGGTACAACTATTATTTTTCTAATAGGCTTGCCATCAATCCAACGTTGTACTTCTTCCATGTTCAAGGCTGTTTCTTCAATACTTTGCTTAGAAGCATCGGCTGCAAAGGTAGCCATAGCACGTTTTTTGCCATTTACACAAACAGGATAAGTAATAGAGTTTTCTACCAAGTACTCTTCTTGGTGTGTAGGGTAAGTTGCATTTTTGTGAATAGAGGAGGTTTCTCCCAAGTCGTGCCACAACTGCTCGCTCAAGAAAGGAGCAAACGGTGCAATTAGCACTACCAATTCCTTTAGAATAGCTCGGCTATGGCAGTTTATTTTTTTCAAATCATTAACAGCCACCATAAAATGCGCTACACAAGTATTAAACGAGAAGGTTGGAATATCATGATTGACCTTCTTGATGGCTGTGTGTAGAATTTTTAGTGCCTCTTTGGAGGGTTCTTCCTCTGTTACAATCCACTCCTCGCCTTTGTAAAATAATGCCCAAAACTTACGCAAGAACTTAGACACGCCTGTTATTCCTTGTGTGTCCCAAGGCTTACTATCTTCAATGGGGCCCAAAAACATTTCGTACAAACGGAAACAGTCCGCACCATACTCCCCTACTACATCATCGGGATTGATGACATTATATTTTGATTTTGAAATTTTTCCCAATTCAGTGTGCGTCACCAATTGATCCTTATCATTGGTAATAAAAATAGCCTCCTTATAATCGGGACTCCAAGCCTTGAATTTTTCTCGACCTTCGGCATCTAAGTAAGAATCTTCCTTGCCATAATCGGTTACAAAATCAATATGCACAAAGATAGTCGTCCAATCGCTCGCCTCGTATTTGTCCAAACAATCAGCACTCACAAACACACTTTTTCCATCTTGCTTTTGCTTGAGCATAGGCAAATGCTCAATAAAGCCCTGCAACATTCCTTGATTGACCAATTTTTTGTACGGCTCCTTGGTTGGCACCAAATTAAGGTCATACAAGAATTTATGCCAAAAACGAGAATACATCAAGTGCCCAACAGCATGTTCTGCTCCTCCCACATACAAATCTACATCCTGCCAATAATTGATAGCCTCTTGGCTAAATGGCTCGGCATCATTGTGCGGATCCATATAACGCAAAAAGTACCACGAAGAACCTGCAAAACCGGGCATGGTGTCTGTTTCACGTACCCGCTCGCCTTGCTGCACCCACGCTTGAGCACGTGCCAACGGCGCTTTTCCTTCTTTGGTTGGCTTAAAATTGTCCAATTCGGGCAATTCCAAGGGCAAATCATACACAGGATAAGACACTTCTGCCGCATCGTATTCAATGGGAAATGGCTCGCCCCAATACCGCTGTCTGCTAAAGTTGGCATCTCTCAAACGATAATTGATTTGCTCCTGCCCAATGCCTTTCTCCACTACGGCATCAATCGCCGCCTGAATGGCTTCCTTGACCGACAATCCATTGAGGAAATCAGACTCTTGTAGCACCCCCACTTTATCGCCAATACTCACATTGGGATAAGCCGACTGATCCACCACCCAACGAATGGGCAAATCAAAATGCTTGGCAAAACGCTGGTCACGTTCGTCATTGCTGGGTACGGCCATAATAGCCCCTGTTCCGTAGCCAATCAACACATAATCGGCAATCCAAATCGGAATCGCTTCGCCTGTAAATGGATGCACGGCATACGAGCCAGTAAACGCTCCCGTAATCGTTTTGACATCGGCCATGCGATCACGTTCAGAACGGCTATTGGCGTATTTTTTATAGGCTGCAATGGCTTCGGCTTGCGCTGGAGTTGTCAGTTGTTCGACCAATTCATGTTCGGGAGCCAACACCATAAACGTAACCCCAAACAAGGTATCGGGGCGTGTGGTAAAGACTTCGATACCAGCATCATGCCCTTGCACTTTAAATTCTAATTGGGCACCACTAGAGCGGCCAATCCAGTTTCTTTGTTGTGTTTTGAGAGCTTCTGAAAAATCAATATCCTCCAAGCCCTGCAACAAACGCTCGGCATAAGCTGTAATACGCAAGGCCCATTGCTTCATAGGGCGACGAGTAACAGGATAACCACCACGCTCGGACACCCCATCCTTGACCTCATCATTGGCCAGTACGGTTCCCAACTCCTCGCACCAGTTGACAAAACTCACCTTGCGATAAGCCAAGCGATAATTCATCAATACTTCATCCTTTTGCTTGGCAGAATAGCCCTTCCATTCCTCGGCTGTAAATTCTAGCTCTTCACTGTGGTGTGCTTGCACCTTGGCATTGCCTTCGGCTTCAAATTGAGCCACCAATGCACTAACAGGACGGGCACGCTCCGCTCCTGTATCATAATAGTGTTCAAACAATTTCAGAAAGATGCTTTGTGTCCATTTATAATACTTAGGATCTGAGGTATTCACAGAACGGCTCCAATCAAAACAAAACCCTAAATTATCCAACTGCTGGCGATAGGCTTTCATATTGACGGCCGTAGAAACAGCAGGATGCACCCCTTTCTTAATAGCGTGTTGTTCGGCAGGCAAGCCAAAAGAATCGTAGCCCATAGGGTGCAAGACATTGAACCCATTGAGGCGTTTGTAGCGGGCAAAAATGTCACTAGCTACATAGCCAAGCGGGTGGCCCACATGCAGCCCGTCACCAGAGGGATAAGGGAACATGTCCAGTACATAGTATTTAGGTTTGGAAGGATCGGTTTCTGTTTCGTAAACTTTCTGTTCTGCCCAATATTTTTTCCATTGAGCCTCTATTTTGCTGGGTTGGTAATCCATTTGATTTTTTTGCTGCACATAGCAGTTTCTATGCGGTATAAAATTGATTGATAATATTTAGTAATAGGGATAGACAAATCACATCCATCTATCGTTCCTATTAGTAGGGTTTTGGCCTTGTAAAAAACGAAATTATGCCAAGTTTCCCAAAGGAATACTTTACAATTCTTGTTTTTTAAAAATAGTTTCCTAGTTCTAATAAAATATTCTAAGAGTCGTTGTTCAAAAAAACTGCAATCAGCCAACTTTTGATAACAGCCAACAAGGAAAGTTATATTTTGGGAGGCGTAGTACCCCGTGAAAACAAAAGTAGGGCTACACTTTACTAAACAGCAATTAGCCCTGTCACTTTTTTATTTGTATTGTTTTTTTTGGATGGTTTGAATGTTTCCATCAATATGAAAGCTATAAATAGATGAAAAACAAAAGATTAAACCACAAAAAACAGCAGCATTTACACTTAAATCATAAGACTACACAAAAAAAAGTCAGGATATTAACTTGTTGTATACCAACCTTTAGCCTTTTCTACACGTTTATTAATATAACAAGATAGTCATCTTGTTATTGAATCAAGTACAACTTTCCATTAAACAACTAACAATTATGTTTATGTCGTACTTTCTAACTATTACATCACCACTAGCTTGCTAATTTTTCTAGCGATTATATTGGCCAGCTACAACGATCAAAATATATGAAACAACTTATCTCAACTACTATTTTTCTTTTGTTTTGTCTTGTGGCGACACAAGCACAAGTACAGAAGAATATTGTCAAATCTTACCAACATGACGGGGCCAAACTAGTCACGCTTGCCGTAGAAGGCGAAGTGGAAATTGAAGAGTGGGACGAAGAAATCGTTCGATTGGTCACAAGCATTGATGCAGTCAATTTTAATGCCGCTACACTCAAAGCACTAACAGAAGCAGGCCGCTACACGGCCAGCTCTAAAAATGTGGATGGCAATTTTATTTTAACGATGCTCAAAGCCCAAAAAGAGCTTATTCTACGAGGCATCAAAATTGAAGAAAAGTATCGTTTTAAGATTTTTGTACCACGCGGTACTACGGTAGAGCAAGTGACTTATGCCGATGTAGCCGAGCTTTTTTAATGCTTAATAACTGACTCTTGTGTATATCTCTATAGAGTCCCCATTTTTATAGTTTATACTATGTAAATAGCCATCAACATACTGTCGATGGCTATTTTTTTTGTTGTGATAATCTTCTAGCTACTTACAAACCTACAACGTCCCACGTCGAGCCTGTTCGGCCTCAATCGACTCAAACAATGCCTTGAAATTGCCTTTGCCAAAGGACTGCGCCCCTTTGCGTTGTATAATTTCAAAAAACATAGTGGGACGATCCACTACAGGCTTGGTAAATATTTGCAACAAATAACCCTCGTCATCTCTATCTACCAAAATACCCAACTCCTTGAGTGCCAAAATCTCTTCGTCAATATCCCCCACTCTATCCAATACCGTATCATAGTAAGTACCGGGTACATACAAAAACTCTATGCCCCGTGCGGTCATTTCCTTTACCGTGCTGAGAATATCATCGGTAGCTACGGCAATGTGCTGAATGCCTGCCCCCTGATAAAAATCCAAGTACTCCTCAATTTGCGATTTCTTTTTGCCCTCGGCTGGCTCATTGATGGGAAATTTCACACGCCCATTGCCATTGGTCATTACCTTGGACATGAGGGCGGTATATTCGGTAGAAATATCCTTATCATCAAAGCTAATCAGATTGGCAAAGCCCATTACATTGGCATAATAATCGACCCACTTATTCATTTCGCCCCAGCCTACATTGCCCACCATGTGGTCGATGTACTTGAGGCCCACAGGAGCAGGATTGTAATTCGATTCCCATTTCTTGAATCCCGGCAGAAAGATGCCCTTGTAATTCTTGCGCTCTACAAAGATGTGTACGGTTTCTCCATAGGTATAAATCCCCGAGCGAACCACTACTCCATGTTCGTCCTCCTCTGTAGTTGGTGCCATAAAAGGCTTTCCGCCACGCTTGGTCGTTTCTTCAAACGCCTTGGTAGCATCATCAACCCACAATGCCACGACCTTAACCCCATCGCCGTGTTTTTTGATGTGCTCGGCTATCGGGCCTTCGCCGTTCATGGGTGTGGTAAGCACCAAACGAATTTTGTCTTGTACCAAAACATAAGAAGTGCGATCTTTCACCCCAGTTTCTAAGCCACAATACGCCAAGGATTGGAAGCCAAAAGCAGTTTTGTAGAAATGTGCCGATTGCTTGGCATTGCCCACGTACAATTCTACATAATCTGTTCCCAACAAAGGCAAGAAATCTTCTGCCTCGTCAAAGATCTTTTCAAGACCATACTGTGTTTGTTCTATATTTTTCATTTTATTTTGAGGATTAGTATTATTATTATAAAAATAAGCTTAATGATTGAGCCACGATAAATAATAATCGGGATCTTGAATAGCAAGTGCTGCTTCGGTAATCTGGAAAGGACGATAAGGATCAACCATTACGGCCAATTCTTCTGTATCTTCCACTCCAATACTACGTTCTGCTGCTCCGGGATGTGGCCCATGCGGAATGCCACCGGGATGCAAGGTAATTTGTCCTCTCTGAATATTATTACGACTCATAAAATCGCCATCTACATAATACAATACCTCATCCGAGTCAATATTGCTGTGATTGTAGGGCGCTGGAATAGCTTGGGGATGGTAATCGTACTTGCGTGGACAAAACGAACACACCACAAAACCCGCTCCCGAAAAGGTTTGGTGTACTGGTGGCGGTTGGTGTACTCGCCCTGTAATGGGTTCAAATTCGTGAATAGAAAAGATATACGGATAGTGATAGCCATCCCAGCCAATGGCATCAAAGGGATGCGTAGCATAAGTATAAGGATAAATCAGGTCTTGTTTTTTAATCAACACCTTAAAATCGCCCTCCTGATCGTGTGTGGCTAGATTTTGTGGAGTGCGAATATCCCGTTCGCAAAATGGAGCATGCTCCATGAGCTGGCCCTGATCATTTTGGTAACGCTTGGGAAAACGAATGGGGCTGAACGATTCTAAGACCAATAAACGATTTTTTTCTGTTTTGAACTCGATTTGGTAAATCGTGCCTCTGGGCAGCACAATGTAGTCGCCATACTCAAAGGCCAACTCGCCATAAATAGTATGCACCACACCACTGCCCTCATGCACAAACAACAATTCGTCGGCATCGGCATTCTTATAGAAATAATCCATGCTTTTGCCCGTAGGCGCAGCCACCCCCAAGTAGAGGTCATTATTGGTCATCAAGATGGTTCGGCTATCCAGATAATCTTCCTTGGGCGGAACATCAAAAGTACGCAAGGAGAGCGCCTTCATATTTTTTTCCAAAGCTACTTTGGGAGCCACGGAGTATGCTGCTCCTATTTCCTTGACTAGTGTAGGCGGATGACAGTGATAAATAAGCGAATAATTGGCCGAAAAGCCCTCGGTACTCACCAACTCTTCGGCATACAATTCCCCATTGGGCTTCCTAAATTGGGTGTGCCTTTTGGGTGGAATCTTGCCTGCTTTCTGATAAAATGCCATAAAAGAAATTCTTTTAAAGATTGTTTTTATGCAAATATGTACAGAAGCAAAGGTATCAAAATTTAAGGCAATTTCCAATTTATCAAGGCTTCCAAATCCAAGCCCGCCCAAGGCTTGTAGCTTCCCAACAATTCATGAATAACTACATGGGTATCATAAGTTTGAACTTCTTTTTGTTGCTGCTCCAACAACCATGCTTTGACCCCCTCCCAATAGTGGCTTTTAGCTTCTTGGGTGGTTTCGTCTTGCTCGGGCAGATTCCAATATCCCAAAAAACACTCGGTCAATAATTGGCCTTTTTTCTTGGTAGAACCTGTTTGGGCTTGCAAGGCCAAACCATCGCTGGCGTGCTTGATGGCTTGCTGCAATTGGGCTTGTTGCTCCTCTATGGGGCTTTTGCGAGCCAATTCAATGTAGGTTTGCGCCAAATTGTGCTGGGCAATGGGCAATTGGTCGGCATCGCCAATAGCCGCCTTGATGGCTACCCCTTGCTCGCCAAATTGCGCTCCTTCTGCCAAACGCCCCAATTGGCGCAAAGCAATCCCTTTGTTCACCAACAAATTGCTCAATCCCGATTGGCTCACTCCCGGAATTTGCAATGCCTTGTCATAATTTTCTAATGCGCCCTCGGGTCGGCCGGCCCATTCTTCATAATTGGCTCGAATATTATACAAGCGAATGGTTTGTTCACTGCTTCGTAGGCTATCAAAATTGCGATCGAGCAGGTATTGGGCTTCCGCCAAACTCTCCTCTCCTGCGGCTCTGTACGCTTCCAAACGCCCACTTACAATGGCCCAAGAACTGTTCAAATCCAAATCAATAACCGCCTGATCCTTTAAGGTTAGTTCTTTTTGTTGCCAAGCCTTGCGAATCGCCAACAATGCCTTAACGCTTACCTCAAAGTTGCCTTGGCGTTCTTGTATGCGTGCTTTTCCTACTTTTCCCTTGAAAGGGAAAACCCTCTCTAAGTAATCGAGTGTAATATTGGCTTGATCGTACAAACCAGCTCGTTCAAAAATAGTGGTTAATTTTAATAAATAATCCACCCCAATAATTCTATAAATATCCTCACTATTGCTGGCTACATCAGGTGGTTGAGCAATGACCAAGTGCCAGTATTGTTTGAGAATTTTGTATTGTTCTGATTCATAAATAACATGTACAAAAAAGCGAATAGAGGACAAGCGTTCTTCGTTGTAAATACTTTCTTGGGTGTGTACACTGTTGAGTTTGAGTGCGCCCACAGGGTCTTCGAGCAGCTCAATAAGGCTATCTACTTCTGTTTGCAAATAGGTAAATAGATATTTCATTTCCTCCTCTACAGCTACTCGCTCGGTTTCTACCACCTGCTCCGATATACTCCAAACATCATGCGTGTAATGCAGGGAAGGTCCCAAGACCCCATAATCATTGAGGCATCTACTAGCAAACAAATCCAAGGAAATCAACTGCTGTATGTCTTCTTCTAAGAATAGACGTTCTTTGAATTTTTCTATTAATAACTTGACCAAACGCAACGATACGGCTCTTTGCAACACCCCATCTTGCAAATTCCCCTCTAGTTGGCACCAATCGGGCGGCATACTGGCCGTGGAGGCAAACACATAAACAGCCAATAAGCTTTTTTCCCAAGTTTGGAGGTAGCTGTATGGAATCGGATGTTCATCGGTCCAGCCCAAGGGTTCCAATTCTTCCTCTTCCCAAACAATAGCCCGGTCTAGTTGCTCTTCAAAATAATTTTCTATGCGTGGACGATCATCAATACGCACTTGGAGTGTGGTGTATAGTTTCAATTGCAAAATAGCAGGCAATAGGCTTTTTCCAATCCAGTCCACTTCTTCATTGCCCAAATCAGGATTCCAAATTTCTAGCTCCTTGATGACTTCTTTGACTTGCAATAATTGGAGCAATTCGACCAAGCGTTTCCGCAATTCTTCTTTATTAGAAAAACGCTCATTGAGTGCCTCTACAAATCCCTCTTGTTCGCCCGTAAACAGAACAGGAAAAAAATAAATGACGACAATAGCCAATACGGCATACAAAATGGCCGACTCATTCATCCGCAAACCAAAAACCGTAGGGTCGTTGCCGCCTAAGAACACCCAATTGATAACCAAATCGCCCCAAACGGTAATAAAGGCAATAAATAATACCGTCATGGAAATAGGTATTAAAAGCAATAAGGAGGGCAAGCGTTTTTTGATTTGAAACAACCAATAATAACTCGTGCTGGTAGTACGTACCAATTCCATCAGGGCATCTTGTACCGTTGCTGAATCATCTTTGGGATGCAAATAAATGGATAACTTGCCCGTCTCCTCGTCCAAGTCTACACCCGTTGCTTCTTCCTTGTGTGGAGGAGCCAGCCACAAACGTCCGCCATCAACACGTAAATTTAGGTCGTCATTATGAATAGAAAAATCCTTTTCTCTCATAGTATTGTATGTTTTTGGGGGTTGCTATTGAATCGTTTGCTACAGCACTATTTTTGGTATTGTAAGCGCACGGTTTCTAGATCTTCTAAGGCTTCTAAATGGTCTTTGTAATAATCTACCAACAAGGTTTTGCCATCCGCCAAATAGGTCGTTTCATCATACATGTTGCCAAATGCCTCGCTAATGCGGTAAGCGCCTACTCTAGCATACACAATATCTCTCCACAAAGGCAATAATTGGTCGTTATCGTGGCGCAACCAACGAGCCTCTAGGGGCGATTCGTACACATGGCACATTCCCAAATCTTCGCCTGTTTCAAAATCAATATGCGGCACTACCGAACGCTTGTAGTAACGCTCTCGCTGGTCGAGTTGCTCCAAGTTTTTGGCATCCGCCTCAAAGCTCAATCCATTAAACTGAAAGCCTTCGGCTGGCTCAATATTGGCGGCACCAATTTCGGTATTATCGGTACGCAATCGGTTGTCGGCCTCATAATGGTCGGGCAATAAGTTAAAAAGACGACGGTAATTCGGAACGATGATTGGTCGAAATTTTTTGGTAGCGCCAATGGTGTCCCCTAGTGATTCTTGCAACAGGAGGGTGCCAAATCCTACCATGATTATTTTTTCTTCGCTCATTTTTGTACGGTTTAAATTCGTTTTAGTCGTTAGATAATTCCAATTATTAGAACAGATGCAGCTCTGCTTAAAATTCCAAAAAAATTATTAGAGATTAAAAATTATTGCAAAAAGAATTTCCATAACATCAATAGCCAAACAACTCCTCCAAGCTCATTTCTTGCACTTCTCCAAAAGCATTGAGATACTTCAAATCCACTTGCTTGCGATCGCCCAACACCAAAAAAGTAAAGGTTCTTTTCTGAATCACCTCTTGGTGAAACTTTTTGAGCAAGGCCACCACACGCTTAGGGTCATTGGCTAGTTCCTTATAAAAAGCATAGTCCTCAATTCTGGGGTCTTCGGTCAAGCCTAAACGGGCTTTTTCTCGCTTATCCCAAAAGATTTCTGCGCCTGTAATGCGTTCTGTTTCTAGTTTTTTGATAATGCCTTGCAGGGCATTGTCTATTTGCAATTCAGAAATAGGCAAAGTATCCATCAAACTGAGCAATGCTTGGGCCGCTTCTTGCAATTTATCGGCTTGTGTGCCCACAAAAGCCTTGAGATAATGGGCTTTGTCTTGCTTTTTGGGGCTGGCATTGTAGACATAAGTAGAATAAGCCAAGCCCCGTGCTTCTCTAATTTCTTGAAATACAATAGAGGATAATCCACGACCAAAATACGCATTGTATAGGCGCGAAATACGTGCTTCTTGTATATCAAAACTATCTTTGCCTTTGGAAACCAATAGGAGTTCTGCTTGCGGCATTCCTTCGTAGTGGGTAAAAATCACCTTGTTTTTATTGGTGGGCAATTGTATGTAATCTCTGGTTGGCACTAGTGGTTTGGGGGCATTGGTCATCTGGTGCTTATCCTTGAGAATGCGGGCGACTGCATCTATTGGCTTAGAGCCATAATAAAATATTTGATGCTCATAATCCATGAGATATTTGGTGCGTCTGGTGAGCAAATTGGGAGTCATTTCGCCTAAGTATTGCTCGGGCAGTTCAAAGCGTATAGGGGCTTTATTGCCATAATAAGCATAGCCCAACATAGCCATCTGCAAAATCTGTCGCTTATCTTTCTTGCGGTCGGCTCGCTCCTTTCTAATATCCACAATCATATTCTCTAGTGCATCTTCATCCTCCACAGGTTCACGCAATAGCCCTTCCAATAGCTCCACCCCTTTCTCAAACGAGCGATCTAGCCCCGAGATAGTCAAGTACATAGCATCCTGTCGCACACTGGTTTCAAAGGTCAAGCCCTCTCTGTACCAAGCCTGCTGCAATTCCTTGGTTGTCATATCTTTGGCCCCCAAAAATTTGAGATAACGCAAGGCATAAGGCCAAAGATTATCACTGCCACTTCCCATTTCGATCATATAGGTCAATTCAAAGGTATTGTTATCTATATTCTTAACATAACTCAACTCTACCGACTTGCTCAACTCTTGGGTTGTTATTTGTTGGTCATAATCTAAAAACACAGCCTTGGGTGGTGTGCTTTGTTGTTTATCAAATGCCTGCATAAACACTGATGCCGTATTCTTATTGAGTTCTATAGGGGTAATATTGGGCTTTTTGAACCCTTTTTGGGCAGGAGCTGGCCCTTCTCTTTTGAGCAAGATTACAGATTGCTCATTGGCCAATACACGATTGGCAAAAGCCATAATATCTTGTTTGGTAAAGGCCCTCATACGCTGAAATTTGCGCTGGTAACGGGCCCAAGGTTGCTCATCTATAAAAGCATCCAACAAATAAAAACTACGTCCTCTATTGGTTTCCAGTGCTTTGAGGGCTTGTATTTCTTTTTGATTAATAATAGCTTCTAAGAGCCAATCCTCAAAGGTTCCTGCTTGGAGCAAGGCGACTTGCTCTTGCAATAACTTCACCACTAATTCCAAATCCTGCCCCGCTCTAGGCTCTCCATAAATCATAAAGAAACTATAATCACTAGCCGTCCAAACACCCGCAGCACTTCTTTGCCCAATGGCCTGTTGTTGCAACAAATTGACATCCATCAGTCCTGCTCGCTTATTGTAGAGAATACCTGCTGCCAATTCGGCCAATAATGCCTCATCAGAGCCGGCACCGTCCAAGCTCCAACTGAGTTGCACCCGTGCTTTTTCTTTACCTGTTACCACAATTTCCTGTGCTTTGTCTCTCTTGGGTACGACTGGTGCTTTCCAAGTAGGCAATTTCTTGGCTTTCATGCCTCCCCAATACTGTGCTACTTTTTGGATCATTTCGTCAGGCTCAAAATCGCCTGCCAAAACAATAGCCATGTTATTGGGCACATAATAAGTATCAAAAAACGCATGGATTTTCTCCATAGAAGGAGTTTTTAGGTGTTCCCCTTTTCCGATAGTAGTTTGTGTTCCATAAGGATGATTGGGCAACAAAGCCTTCATCAAAGCCTCCCACATACGGCGGCTATCGCTGGTTTGGGCACGATTATATTCTTCATAAACCGTTTCCAGCTCTGTGTGAAAAAGGCGCAAGACCAATTCACTAAATCGCTCGGCCTCTAGTTGCAACCAACGATCAATTTCATTGCTCGGGATGTCATTTAGATAAACAGTTCGATCCAAAGAAGTGAAAGCATTGGTTCCCTCTGCGCCTATAGAAGCGGCCATTTTATCGTATTCATTGGCGGCTACATACTGTGCGGCCAAAGTTGATAGGGAGTCAATTTCCCTGTAAATTTTTGCCCGTTCTTTGGGATTGGCCTTTCTGTGTTTTTCATATAAATTGGATATTTTCTTTAGCAATGGCTTTTCTTTATCCCAATCCAAAGAAGCAATCTTACTAGTTCCTTTGAACATCATGTGTTCTAAGTAATGGGCCAAGCCTGTGGCATCGGCAGGGTCGTTTTTGGAACCTGCTCGCACAGCGATCATAGTCTGAATACGAGGTTCCTGCTTCTGTACCGATAAATATACTTTTAGTCCATTTTTGAGGGTGTAAATTTTGGTATTAATAGGAGTGGTTGCTGTAGTCTCTAGCGTGTAAGCATCCTTACTATTCATTGTTGTTGGCATAGTATTCTGACAAGATAATCCAAAAAATAATCCTACTATAAGTAAGATTATACATCGTTTATAGTTCATTGTTCTGATAGGTTGTATTCGGAATAATACGTTTGCTCCATAGTTTTGATAGCCTGTAAATATTCCCTCAAAAATGGGCTTTTTAAAGAGAATTCTCATTTACAAATTAGCCTAAAAGATACCGCTAAATTTTAAAAAATAAGAACCTGTTAAATCATTATGTTCTTAATTATATGACAGACAAACATTTGTGCAAATTTTTGACTTGTTGCACTGTTGGAGCGAGGACAACCATTGCTTTGACAAAACATTATAAGTAGTCTTAAAAAATTAAACGGGCTAAAAAACGATTCTTTTTACTTCGTGAGCCCTTCGGGGTTCCCCAG
>CAYULH010000096.1:0-6540 GCA_964445645.1 uncultured Aureispira sp.
ATGACATCCCTTCGGGATTTAAAGGCATTTTATAGGCATTATTACTACAATAATGCCATCCCTTCGGGATTTTTTCAACAGCATTTGGAGGTATTTGCTAGAACTTAACAGCCCTGCCAGTGGGGTGGACAATATGGGTTGGATATTAAACGCAAAAAAGAAGCTGAATTTTTGGTGTTGGGTGATCTTCCATGTTCTTATATCAAGGGATATGCTGTTTATGATGAAGCTGCCAAACAACAACTCATTTCTTTGGGTATTCCTACAACAAGTATTGGGATTAGAAAAAACTTTTACTATTAGAATATGATTCAATATATAACAGGCAATCTTTTAGAAAGTAATGCACAGGCATTGGTTAATACAGTTAATACAGTAGGTGTTATGGGCAAAGGAATTGCCTTGCAATTTAAGAAACAATACCCCACCAATTATAAAAAATATGCCAAGGCCTGCAAAGAACAACAAGTCCAAATAGGGCAGCTTTTCGTAACAGAAGAGGAAACTATCTTGTATGGCAAACAAATTATTATCAATTTTCCAACCAAGGAACATTGGCGCAAGCCTTCTCAGTATTCTTATATAGAGGAGGGCTTAAAAGCACTAGTAACACTGATAGAGAAGCGCAAAATTAACTCTATTGCTATTCCCCCATTGGGAGCAGGTAATGGGGGCTTGGAATGGCCTAAAGTAAAGGCACTAATGGAGCAGTATTTAACTGGGTTGCAAGCTGATATTATTATCTATGAACCCAATGCACATATTAAAGAAATTCTAAAAAATGAAAGAACAAAATTGACTCCTGCAAGAGCTATGTTGTTGGCTGTGTTGTATGATTTGATCAAGCAGGGCGAATTTGTTTCTGAATTTGCAGGAGAAAAAGTAGCCTATTTTTTACAACGTTTTGGAGCAAAAGAGGCATTTAATTTAGACTACAAAGCTTATTTTTATGGCCCCTATTCAGGCAAGGTGAGACACGTTTTGTACCATCTCAATGGAAGCTATATTACGGGGTATACCAGTAAAGACAAAAAACCATTTGAACCTTTGGGCTTGGTGATGGACGCAGAAAAAGAGGTGACTGCTTATTTGGAACAAGCCGAGCATAAAACCTATAACTCTATTGTAGAGAGAACTAAACAGTTTTTATCAGGTTTCTATTCCGATTTTGGATTGGAATTGCTTTCTACCATTGATTTTATCATTCAAACGGAAAATACTACTGAAATCGAAATTATAAAAAGTAAATTTTGGACTAATAGAAAAAGAACTTTATTTTCTGATGAAAAGTACATCATCAAGAGCTTGGAGCATCTGCAAAAAGCAGGTATTTAGGCAAGCTGAAATTCATCACGAGAATAAAATCGACTCTAGACCAATCACAAAACGCTCCCAATTAGCCAAACCAGCTACTTTCATTCTGAAGCTAAATTCTTGATTAAAACAATTCATCATTCAGATTCAGCCCCCCCCTAAGAAGAGCAGCCCTCAGAATAACCACGACCTTCCCCATTACAGATATATTTATAATTTGCTTTTTCTGTTTCAAACTGAGAATCATAGGCTTCCATAATTGTTTGCAAAAACGACCACAATTCAGCCTCTGAGCCATCTTTGTATCTACGAATCCAAAAACTCACGGCATCCCCTGGGGAGAAATTATCAAAAGCATCTGTAAAATTGTCACAATTAGGCCCAAAAATCGGGGTGTACGTTTGATACATATAATTGGGCAACAGTTCATAGTTACCCGTTGCGATTCCTTCTTTGACTTTTTCAAAATAGGTTGTCTGAATGGCTTCTGAATCTTCTTGTTCCAAATAATCGTGTGTAACCACTAATAAGCGACAAAAGCCCTTAAAATACGTATCAAACACTTCTTGGGCTTTCACTGCTCCCAGTTGCTCGCTGGGTTCGATATAAAAATTCTCTGCAAACCAGTTAACAAATTCAGGGTTGACATGATTATAATTCATCGGATCACCGCTTTTGTCACGCCAATCTTCTTCTCTAGTAAAAAGTGGAATACCTGCCAAAGCCGATAAGAGTTGGTTGGCCGTTTGCTTGTTGTCTTCCACCTCCAAGAAGTTTCCAAAGAAAGAGCTTGACTCCACCAAGAACTTCAAATTTCCAGGGCCGCCATTGCCTGCTTTCATACTACTCCAATAAGAATTGGAAGCATTTTCTGAATTTTCAGGATCCTTTTTTACGGCCTTTGTAATGGCCATCAAAAAGTTCTCGTCATTCCAATCCATAAGAAGATCGGAGGAAGTTTCTTCCATTGTAGCATCATTTTCTTCTACTTTCGCTTCTACAATGCTTTCATTTTCAACTGCTTCTACATCAGCATTGCCCTCTTCACAGCTAATAACAATACCAATAAAAAGAAGAAAAATAATTGCTTTTAGATAATTCATAGGTTTTATTTTTTTTGTAATTTTAGATATAAAAACATTTTTTTTGGGCTACATCCAACACCCTTTTTTTGAACTTGTTTACAAGTTACAAATAATTAGACAAAATAACAGTCGGCTTTAGCTATTCAAACTATAAAAACACAAAATCATAAGCAAGCAAAAAGTTGTAATAATCTCACTTGGAAAGCCTAATGCTGGAAAATCTAGTACTTGGTATGAGATTTTCAATAAAACGATACGAACTGGGTGGAAAAAACTGACTTTATCCAATACAGAGTCAGAAATTTTCGTAAAAAATCCTTCTACCTCCATTTAGTACAGAGATAGAAGGATTGCTTTGTTCAATATTTACCAATCAGAAGCCTATTGCTTAACAAACTTCTTAGTAGTTAGGCCCTTATCTGTTTGAGCACTCACCATATACACCCCAGCAGCAAGATGGCTAATATCTACTGTTACTACTTCTTGGTTGACATTAGTGCTATTGTCATAATACACCACTCTTCCTGATAAATCGGTAATAACATACTGTACATCCATAGCTTGTTCCAATTGGATTTCTACTTGCAATACTTCTGTAGCAGGATTGGGATACAAGGATAAATTGCCTTCTAGCGTACTAGGCAATGTTCCTACAGAAACAGGTGCGCCTGCACTAAAGAAGACCCCAATAGAAGGTGTTTCGTCAAATCCTGTAAAGCCAGCATACCAGTTTTCGGCACCAGCAGGGTCAATGACACGCATGGTAGAAGGAGCAAAGGGCGCAGTACTAGAAGTTTTTCCAATATTCATGGCATAGTTTAGGTTATCCACACCATGCAGCGGCACATCATTGACCCCAAAAGTAGTCACCCCACCCGTCAAAGAAGGATTCATTTGAACAGAAACATAGTAAAAACCGCCATCTACTAAAGCGGACATAGGCCCACCTGTGGCGGCATCAATAGGTGCAGGGAAAGTTACCAAGCCATAATCACCAGCAGGGGTTCCTCCTGCCGTGCCCAAACCTGTAAGGGTAGCTGTATTAATCCCAACCAAAGTCAACTCATCACCTGTAATAAAACCATTGGCAGCACCACCACCAGTACCATCTTGATAACGATACACATTAACCAAAATAGTCTGTGTAGCAGCTCCTGTAAAGCCATTGGCCAAACGATACCTAAAATCTATAGAATCAATGGTAACAGCATCTGTTTGTCCTCTAGGAAAATAGTAGACAGAGCCATACTCAAAGCTGCTGTGTGGGCTTCCTCCTGGAAAGATAGAAGTACGTGCAAATACACGATTATCGGCATTGGAGAAACGTGCCTTAGAGCTGTATTCGTTCACAAAACGACTTGTAGTTGGATCGGGAACTGTGTGATCAACCACAAAGGTGTATCGAATGGTATCATTATCATTGGCTATATCAGAATTGTCATGTTCTACCCAATAACTTACATTATAGGCCACGCGAGTGCCACGAGTTTGCAATTCAATAAAATCCAAATCTGTACTCGTCATATCTTTCTCTATCGCTACGCCATTGGGATCGTTGGAAAAAACAGTATCAGTATAAACTACCGTATCAACATAAACATTGGGTGTAATGACACCCGTGCCCAAATTTTCTGCATCTACCCTACACACCAAACGTGGATTGGCTGAAGGCAAAATATCTTTATAACCTTTGTTGACTACTTTAGCCCCCCAAGACCAACCTACAGGGTTGTTGTAATCAATATTCCAATAAGATTCTACAAACTCCCCTCCCATTCTAATAATGTTTCCTACCGAGAAATAAGTAGGAGCTGCAGCATCCGCTACTCCAATTTCCATATCATATTCAGGAGCCGTCTCAATCGTAATATCATCTACAATAGCATAATAATATCTTCCATTAAATGTAAATTTCAAACGGCACTGTGTAAGGTTGGCTACACCTGCAGTAATTGTCGGAGACAATACATTCACACGTCCTTCTACCGCATTATTGGTCGTGCCGGGTTGCAATGCCGTCAAGTCACCAATTTGTACCCAGTTGGCCCCATCATCTACCGACATAGAGACAGAAAGCTCTGTAATTCTAAAAAAACGATAATAAGAATGAAAACTGATAGTAATAGCAGAATCTCTTGCAGCGGTCAAATCTATTCTTGGAGAAATCAACTCTCCGTGGTGGGGAGAAACAGAAGTGCCTGTACCAAATGCACCAGCAACACCAGCATTGTCCATAAAATCGGAATCAAAAATAGCTACACCATTCGACACTGTTGCTGAGGCAGCAACAGTCATATTAGTAGCATAACCACCCTGTGATAAGCCTGTTGTAGTACGTGTCCAATAAGCCGCTCCCGGCAATACCGTACCGTCATTTTCACTGACCGATACGGCTGTCCATTGGGTAGGGTTATCGCCAGCCGTAAAAGAACCTGCTTGCAAAAAAGCGTTGGCAAATTCTGCATCAGCAGCACCTATTCCTGTTCCGTGTCCCCATATTGGGGTTTGGGCTTGCAGCTTTGTTCCAAACAAGAAACAAAGAAACACACAAGCCATTTGTGTAAAAAGTTTTTTGAAATTCATAAGATTGATTTTGAGAATTAAACAATTTGTACCTATCTCAACCAAGCAAAATAAGTAAGAATTGAACTGACTATTTTCAATAAAAATACCTTGGCTATTTAGTTAAGACTTTCTTAAAAAAAGGCTATTTAGCCTTAAATGGCAATTTTATCTTAACAGTTCTTTAGTAAAAAAAGTAAAAAATTGGAAAATAATGAACATACATGCCATTTAATTATTGAATCTTATACCGCACAAAGCTTACTTTTTCTTACCAAACAATCGTTTGGTTAATCCAAAAATATGTAGCTTTGTACTAAGCATTTACTAACTCCATACTTTGTCTATTTTTGCTTTCTTTTTTTTGATAAAAAATCAGCCATACGCAAAGTAATGCTAACAGCGATTAACAACTATGACACATCCAAAATATCCACATCTATTTGCTCCTTTAGATTTAGGTTTCACAACCCTCAAAAATCGGGTTATCATGGGTTCTATGCACACAGGACTAGAAGAAGGTGATCCCCAAAAATTGGCGGCCTATTTTGCAGAACGAGCACGTGGTGATGTGGGATTGATTGTAACAGGTGGTATTTCCCCCAATCATGCAGGTGTAGTAAAACCTTTTGCTGCACGCCTGAGCAAAAAAAGCCATGTTCCACACCACAAGGTAGTAACAGATGCTGTACACCAAGAAGGGGGCAAAATCTGTATGCAAATTCTACATGCAGGACGTTATGCCTATGTTCCTTATTGTGTTGCTCCTTCGGCTAGCAAGGCACCTATTTCTATGTTCAAAGCATGGAAGTTGCCTAGTTTTATGATTAATTGGACGATAAGTGATTATGCCAACTCGGCTGCACTGGCCCAAGAAGCGGGCTATGATGGTGTAGAAATCATGGGTTCGGAGGGGTATCTTATCAACCAGTTTATTGCCAAGCGCACCAACAAACGTACTGATAAATGGGGGGGCAGCTACGAAAACCGCATTCGATTCCCCTTGGAAATTGTTCGCAAGATGCGTGCAAAAGTAGGAACAGATTTTATTATCATTTTCCGCCTTTCCATGCTAGATTTGGTAGAAGGAGGCTCCTCTTGGGATGAAATTGTACAATTGGCCAAAGAACTAGAAAAGGCTGGTGTTACCATTATCAATACAGGAATTGGCTGGCACGAAGCCCGTGTTCCAACCATCTCCACCCGTGTGCCTAGAGCAGCTTTTGCTTGGGTAACAGAAAAAATGAAAAAAGAGGTTTCTGTTCCATTGGTTGCCACCAATAGAATCAACATGCCGCAAATAGCAGAAGATATATTGGCATCAGGACAAGCCGACATGGTTTCTATGGCACGCCCCTTCTTGGCCGATCCAGAAATTGTACTCAAATCGAAAGAAGGTAGAGAAGACGAAATCAATACCTGTATTGCTTGCAATCAAGCCTGTTTGGATCATGTTTTTGGAGGCAAAAAAGTCTCTTGCCTTGTCAATCCACGTGCAGGACATGAAACCGAACTCAATTATTTGCCTGCCAAGGACATCAAAAAAATTGCGGTAGTAGGTGCTGGGCCTGCTGGTTTG
>CAYULH010000096.1:6550-21455 GCA_964445645.1 uncultured Aureispira sp.
GACGCAAATTTTTTTAATTCAACATGATCTATGCCAAACTGCTTTAAATCTTCTTCCCACCAACCTTTTTCTGCTGCTACCATTGCTGCTGGGCGTGGACACCAAGTGACCTTGTTTGATGCCAGCTCAGAAATTGGAGGGCAATTTAATATGGCCAAAAGCATTCCCGGTAAGGAAGAATTTCACGAAACCATTCGTTATTTCAACAGACAACTGGAATTGACAGGCGTAAAGGTACAACTCAATACACGAGTGCGTGCAGACGATTTGAAAGGCAAATTTGATGAAGTGATTCTGGCTACTGGGGTTGCTCCTAGAGTAATTAACTTACCCGGTGAGGATCATCCCAAAGCATTGACCTACATAGAAGTACTCAAGGACAAAAAACCAGTGGGCGAACGGGTAGCTATTATTGGGGCTGGTGGTATTGGTTTTGATG
Source organism: uncultured Aureispira sp. (assembly GCA_964445645.1). GTDB lineage: Bacteria > Bacteroidota > Bacteroidia > Chitinophagales > Saprospiraceae > Aureispira. The sequence goes on from CAYULH010000096.1 coordinate 6,990, forward strand.
TGGCCGAATACTTGACACACAAGGGCGTTTCTTCGAGTGTAGATATTCCTACCTATATGGAAGAATGGGGCGTGGATATGTCTTTAGAAAATAGAGCTGGACTCTTAGATGGCTATGAGGTTCCCCAACCACCTAGAGAGATTTATCTCTTGCAAAGAAGTGAAGGAAAAGTAGGTGGCAAACTTGGCAAAACAACAGGTTTTGGGCATCGTGCAAGTCTCAAAAAACGCAAAGTGAATATGATTAACAAGGTGCAATATCTAAAAATTGATGACCAAGGGTTGCACATTTTGGTAGATGAAAAGCCCCAAGTATTGGAGGTAGATAATGTGATTATCTGTGCAGGACAAATACCATTCAAGGAATTGGAAGCTCCACTGGCTGCTGCTGGAACTTCTGTACACCTCATTGGTGGCGCAGATGTAGCCGCAGAATTGGATGCCAAACGTGCCATCAATCAGGGCGCACGCCTTGCAGCTAAATTATAATCTTTGGAGGGATATTTATTATAAATATTCTAATAGGTATCCCTCCAAAAAAAATAGTTGATAACCCCAAAAAAGGCCATCAACTATTGCTGAGTATATGTCAAGTAAGGTTAAACTTAACTTGCTTCTTTTGCTTTGTTTTTGATGTCTTGTACATCCAAACGAATAGCTTGAGCTAAATTTTTAAGCTCTTGCATGCCTTTACGTACACGAGTGCCAGCAGCATTGTTACCGTCATTGTAGAATTTTCCAAAATCTGCTTCTAAAGCATCAACGATGTTTTTCAACTCAGTAAACTTATCCATTATAGTTTCATTGTTTTTATTGCAAGACATATCATCTTACAAAAGGTGTTATTTAAAATAGGAATTGCTTCCTGTATATTCCAATAGTTGTTACTAGTAAAACCTCATTTACTTATTCTTTGCTCATAAACAAGATTCTGTTGTTCTTTGTATGCGTCAAGAATGGTCGATTGCTCTTTCTGGGGAAACAAATGTACAACAACATTCAAATTATCCAACAAGGCACTCTGTTTTTTTTGACTTATTTGCCATAAAAGGGCGTTTTTAACGCTTTCAGGCCATAAAAACAGCATTTTTTGGGGTCTTTTAATAATTTTCTTAGCTCCTTTTATTGGTCGTAAGCCGACTTTTTAATGGACAATGCCCCTTCTGTATTGCCCTCTACAACTGCCTGAACAATTTGCCCTGCACGTTCTATTTGTGCATCATCTATCTCCAAATGCAGGGTCAAACGAACCAATTGTGGCCCAAAACCAGCGACACGCAAGCCCTGTTTTTCCCAAGCATGGATGATAGGCTCTACGGGATATTCCTCTGCAAAACGAGCAATAATAATATTGGTATAAACAGGCAATACCTCTTCTACATAAGGGCATTGAACCAGCATTTTGGCCAATTCTTTGGCTCGTCTGTGGTCTTCGACTAGACGTTCTATATTATTATTCAAAGCAAAAATACCTGCTGCCGCCAAAATCCCCGACTGGCGCATACCACCACCCAATATCTTGCGAATACGTCGTGCATGGCGTATATCTTTGGCTGTCCCCAACAACAAAGCCCCCACTGGTGCGCCCAATCCTTTGGACAAACAAACAGAAATGGTATCAAAGTATTGGCCCAATTGCAAAGCCGTGTAATCAGAGGCCACCAAAGCATTGAATACTCTTGCCCCATCTAAATGCAATTTTAGACCTTTCTGTCCGCACAAAGCACTAATTTTTTTAATTTCCTCCAATTCATAAATGGTTCCTCCTCCTTTGTTGCAGGTATTCTCTAAACAAACCAATTGTGTAGGTGCAAAATGAATATCATCTGGACGAATAGCAGCCTCGATTTGTGCAGCCGTCAAGCGGCCTTTATTGCCCTGCAAGACCTGTGTTGCCATACCAGCATTGAACCCAATTCCGCCCCCTTCATACTGATAAACATGGGCATAATGATCGCAAATCACCTCTCCCGGAGCATTGGTATGAATCTTAATCGCAATTTGGTTGGCCATAGTGCAAGAAGGGCAAAACACGGCTGCTTCTTTTCCAAATAGTGCTGCAGCCATTTCTTCCAGTTCAATAACAGTAGGGTCATCACGCCAAACATCATCCCCCAAAGGCGCATTCATCATAGCCGTTTTCATCGCTGCTGTTGGTTGGGTTACGGTATCACTTCTCAAATCAATTATCATAATAATTTAAGTACTTTTCCTTTTGTTTTATCAACTAGTTTGTAAGCTTGATTTTGCACAAAAATACTCCTAATAATACACTACCAAATCAAAATAACCGTTTTTTATAAAAATAAAAGTCCCTTTCCTACCCTTTTACGCCTACTATAGTTTATCTTTTGGCTTATTTTAGAAATACTTAGCGTATCATAATTGACCAATCTACAATGAGCAAGATAGAAGTTAGTGAATACATACGAGAGTTAAAATATTCTCTCAAAGTAATGGGTTCCAATTTATTGGAAGTGGCTAGAGAATTTGGTGCCAGCAAGGAAACCCGCCAGATTCTAAAAGAACAAATTGACAACATCAATGAGAATTTTCTTTTTGTTATTGTAGGCGAAGTCAATGCAGGTAAAAGTAGTTTTGTCAATGCCCTATTGGGTAGCAATGTTTGTGCAACAAGCCATGAAATTTGCACCCAAGACGTACAAAAAATCATTTATGGCGCAACCGAACAACTCACCAACAACCCTGTAGAGCGCATTGTCACACGCACCTATCCTGCCGAAATTCTAAAACAAATCACGGTAGTAGATACCCCCGGCACCAATAGTAGAGAATTGGATCACCAAGTGATTACCGAGCGTTTCTTGCCCAAGTGCAATGTAGTTTTATTTGTATTTCAATTGGATAATATTCATGTACAATCTGCTTGGGATTTGTTTAGGAAAATAAAAGGGGAATGGTCTAAAAAAGTGGTTTTTGTACTCACCAAGGCCGACCGCTATACGCCCGAAGAGCAAGAGAGCTACACCAATGTATTGCGCCAATATGCCATTAATGAAAATGTACAAGAGCCGCTTATTTATGTGACTTCTTCTAAGTTAGAACAAGATGGCGCAACCGACCAAAGTGGTTTTGCGCCTATTCGGGAATACATCAACCAAGATATTCTCCAAAATGCTGCCCTCAACAAAATTATAGAAGACATCAAAGTCATCAAAAAGTTGCGCCACGATATAGATCAAGAATTTGATTTACGCAAACAAAAATACAGCAGCGATTTTGAAGCCCGAGAACGCATCAACAGCATTATTGGAGTCAAGGAAAGCCTCACACTTGCCAACATAGAAACCTTGGTACGCAAGTGTTTGACCGCTTATGATGCCAATACTACACGCACCCTAGAAGCCTTGCATCAGGGCATTGGCTTCTTTAGTTTTACTTACAAATCTATTCGAGCTGCCTTTGGAGGCGAGAGTACCCAAGAATGGCTCGAAAAAGTAAATCGCCAACATGTAGAGCAACTCAATGTAGATGTGAACAACATCTTGAGTATCGGGATAGACAGCCTCAAGAGTGATATTACTTATATGGTCATGGGGGTAAAAGAAGAGCTGGATACCCTCAAAGACAGCCAATTTCAAGCGGCTGAAATGTTCAAAAAAATAGACCAAAAACGCCTAGAAACGGTCAAGGAATTGAAGCAAAATCTCACGGATTTTATTGATAAATCTACCGTATTTAGTGGGGAGCAGGTGATTCAAGGAGCAGCAGTAGACTATACGGGCGTGAATGTAGCAGGTGGTGTGGCGGCTGTTGGAGGCACTTTGGCCTTGATAACTCAAGCTTCTGTCTTGGATATTACAGGGGGAATTGCCACAGGCTTGGGGCTGGCAGTAGCAGGGGGCATTGCCGTGACCAAAAAAGGCAAATACATCAATGCGGTCAAGGAGGCATTGGCCAACAAACGCCAAGAATTTGAGCAAGACCTAAAAACACGCCTCAGCAGCTATTTTGGACAAATAAAAGAAAAGGTAAATGACCAATTTGCAGATTTTGACCACCATTTGCAATCCGAATCGGTACAAATCAAACAATACAATGTACTGGCACAAAAATTAAAAAATGAATTGCAGGACGTGGAACGTCGGGTGTTTAAATAACCATATATTAACGAACGTAGGGGCAAGGCATGGATGGTGGTGGTGGTGGTAGGGACAAGGCATGGTGGTGGTAGGTAGGGACAAGGCATGCCTTGTCCCTACCTACCACCACCATTTTATTTAATTATGATCCGTATAAGGCTCCACCTCTTCTGAATATTCAATTTTTGTATTTTCGGCATCAATGGCCGTTACCACAAATTCTACCCGACGATTGAGCTGGCGGCCATCGGCATAACGATTATCAGCAATGGGCTTGGCCTCACCATAACCAATATAATCCATACGCCCTTCGTCAATGCCACTCGCTACCAAATACTCAAAAACAGACTTCGTTCTATTTTCAGATAGGTTTTGGTTGTAATCCGTGCCACCACGACTATCGGTATGCCCATGAATTTCGATTTGCATACTAGGATATTCATTCATCAATTCTACCAATTCATCTAGTTGCTCATTGGATTCGGGCAACAAATCCCATTTGGCCGTCTCAAAGAATACACGATCTAGTTTGATGACCGCCCCTACAGCTGGTGGTGGTGGAGCTACTGGTTCTGGTTCAGGCTCAGGCTCTACATATTGTGTCAAGCACAACATTACATCATCAATGAGGTAATAAGCATTGTTATACGCCTGCTCATCTACGGTGGTTTCTGGGGCATCCTTGGCCTCTACCATTTTGGTAGATTCATTATCAAAGAAATTACCAATACACAAAAACTCCGAACGATTGGGCGAATTGAAGGTAAACGAAATACGCTGCCATTCGCGTTTGTCTTCATTAATCAACTCTCCATAATTATAATCGGGCTGAATAGCCGTAAGCGGCTTCCAACCTTCTTCCTTGAGGGGTGTGGGCGACAATACTACTCCCAAATTATTAGAAATATAACGCGATAGGCGCGCACGACACACCCAAAATTCACAGTAATACTCCTGCCCTTTTATCAAAGGCTTTTTGAGCTTGACCTGAATGTATTCTCGATAAGTATCGGAACGTTTGGATTCTGGGTTGTGGGTCAAGATGCCCACCATTTTGTAACCAGAGTGTGCTTTATCAATATTAATGCCCTCTCGTTTTGCTTTTTTGACCTCAGAGGGCAACGAAATTTTAACATCAGGGGTGGTCATTGTGGGGCTTTTCCAGTCTACCATATTGTACCGAAAAATCCCCGAACCATCTACATCTGACTCTGGACGACTACCCACCAATTTTTCAAAATCGTGATTGGGCACTAAGTTTTCGCCATGCCCTTCTGGGGGCTGTGCTTGCATAGAGCTAACATTCCATGACAATAAAAAAACAAGTATACCAAGATGTTTCATATTATTATTATTATTTATTACTAACTAATTTCTTTTTTTATTGGTCGGAATATATAATTGGGTCTTATTCATCACAATTTTCCACACAAGCACCCGACTTGTCAATGTAATACCATTTGTTATTACCAAACACCCGTGCCTTGCCCTCTTCAAATGGATCAGCATAAATAAATGGCCCAGGAATCACCACCGCTCCCTTCTTGTTCACAAATCCCCATCGGTCATTATCAAACTGCACATTGGCCAATCCCTCATGAAAAGCCGTACGTGTGGGATCGCCCTTGTAGTAATGTACGCCTTTGAATTGAGCAGGCACCGCCACCTCTAATGCAGTGTTCAGAAAGCCCCACTTTCCTTCCTCTGTCATAAATGCTGCCAAACCTTCGCCAAAAGGCATCAGCTCCACATATTTTGGAGCTACTAGAATCTTGCCGTTTACATCCATTATACCATACATCCCCAAACTTTCATCAAAAAAAGCAAGCATTCCTTCACTTACATTGCCCAAATCACGATAAAGCAATGGAATAGTTAAGGTTCCATCCTCTTTCATCAAACCATAATAACCATCTCTACCCACCACAGCATAACCCTCATTATAAGAACCTAGTATATCAAATAAAGTACTGTCTTGGTTGGTATATAATTGACAACGTGTTCTAGGGTAAGTAAATTGCCCTTCTTGCCCCTCTATCTTGCGGCGTTCTATCAATAATTGATTTTCACTCAAGGTCCAATCCTCCCGATGGGTTACAGGCGGAAGCCCCTCCTTGCGTGGGTCGGTAGCATAGACCGTCACCTCTGCTTTGTTATCTTCTAGTGTTCCCTCAAACCTCAAACTATATATCTTTTGACTCTTCATATACACTCTGCTTCCTTGTCCTGTCAATTTGTTTTTATCTATTTTAATTTCCAATGCTTCCTCCAATACTTTATTGTGTATTTGATAACAATACCCCACCGTAGTATCCAGCGTATGGTTGTATTGATTATTGTTAGAATTGCTTGTTGTAGCATCTGAAGAGCAAGCAAATGATAGACTTAGCAAGCTTAAACAAGCTCCATAAACAACTAAATTCATTGAATTGTACCTTTAAAAATGAAAAATAATAGCTAATTTGCGAATTTTTTCCAAGACAAATGGGTTTAATGAGCATGTAATTCGGAAAGGCAATAGCTTTTCGTATTTTTGTGCGACTTATCAAATTGCCCGATAATTCTTAGAATAACATTTCTTTATCAAAATACAGATTGCTAGTACTAAATACTACTTGCAATCCTCTCTTTTTATTTACAAAACTTTATCAACAACAAATGTTAAAAACAACCAAACTATTAAGTGCCATTGTTCTTTTGGTAACTGCCCTATTATTCAATGCTTGTAGCGACAGTAATGTTGTCGAAGCTGGTGCTACCAATGATGTATCAACCTCTATTCCTGCGGATGCTTCTGGTGTATTTCTCATGAACGTTAAGAGCATGATGGAAAAATCAGATTATGCTGCCTTTCAAGAAACAGAAGTATTTGCCGAATTTCTAAAAGAAGTAGAAAAAGAAACCCCTGCCTTAGTTCCTTTTATTAAAGATCCAGCCTCTGCTGGTATTGATCTTGGTGGAAACATGGGCATGTATTTCAAAGCCAACAAAGAAATCGAAAGTAGCACTTTTGCTATGTTGATGCCTGTAGGCGATGTAGAAAAAGCCAAAGCTGCGGTTAAGGTATTGCTAGAAGAGGCTAAAAAAGCCAACAAAGATGGTGATGAAGAAATCACTACTACCGAAAAAGAAGGCTATACACTGCACGCTCTAGGAGATGATATTCACATTGTACAAGGTGATCGTATTTTGGCCTTCACTAGCTTTGGTGATGATGCACAAGTAAAAGCATTGGTTGCTCCAGAGGGCAATGGTATTCGTGACAATGCAAAATATACAGCGCAAGTTGCTACTGATAAAGATATGGTATACTGGATGGACATTGACCCACTTGTAGAAGCTGTATTTAATGATCCTAAAGTAAAAATGCGTGTAGAGTCTTCTATGGCTCTTGCTTCTATTAAAGCCGAGGGATTGAAAAACAACAGTCTATCTGGCTTTAACCACTTCTTGGATGACAAATCTGAAGGGGAATTATCGTTCTCATTCAGTGATGAATTGAAAAAAGAATTGGGCGATTTGGTAACAGACAAAATGGCTGTAAACTATGCCAGCTACTTGCCTCAAGGTAACTTGGGTGCTGCTTTTTCTTTTGGTGTAAATGGAAAAGGGGTATTGAACTTCTTAACAAAGCGTGGTATTGATGCTACTGTTGACCAACAATTGTCTATGTTGGGCTTGAGCTTGGGTGACATCAATGAGGGCATTACTGGTGACTTGGCTGCCGGTGTTTACCCTCCTGCTGCTGGTAGTACTGAGCCTGCTGTAGTAATAGCATTGGGTCTGAAAGACAAAGCATTCATGGAAAAATTGATGGGTATGCCCCCTCTATCTATGCTTATGGTCAAAGAAGGTGAAAACTATGTATTGGATCGTGGTACTGATATGATGGGCAATACCCAGCCTAAATTCTACGCCAAAATTGTAGACGATGCCTTGGTAGTTAGCAATGATGCTACCTTGTTTGAGCAAGCTTTAGGTGGCAAAACAAACAGCAATATTGAGCCTTTACAAGAAGGTTGGTTGGGTATGTTTGTGGATTACACGGTAATTGCCGAAAACTTTGATGTATTGGCCAAAATGGTTCCTGCACCTCCAACAGTGTTGTCTCAATTATCTAATAGTGTCAAGTACCAAACTGTTTCTACTGCTTATATAGTAGGAAAAGGCGAAACTTTAGAAATGCTTTCTAACAACAAAGATGGTGTTAATGCACTAAAAAGTGGCTGGATGACTTGGAACCAAATGCACAAAGATGGTGTATTGGACATGAACATGAACGATGCTATGGAAGATGAAATGGAAGACTTTGAAGCAGAGTTTGAAGAAGCTACCGAAGAGGTAGAACAAATGTAAGAAAACCAAGAATAACTATTTTTTTTAGTTACATTGAGTGTCCAAATTGCTTGGATGCTTTATACAAAAATGAGTTATCCCAATGGATGGGATGACTCATTTTTTTATTTTTGGATAGCCAAATTGTTGCTACAAACACATTATGACAACAAAAAAAATTTATCTTACGGTCACCAATGATCTCACTTACGATCAACGTATGATTCGGATTGCCACCTCCTTGGTGCAGCAGGGTTATGAGGTTTGTTTGGTCGGACGCTTACGCAAACATTCTCAACCCTTGCAAGCGCAACCCTTTGCCCAAAAACGCCTAAAATGCTGGTTTGATAAAGGTAAATTCTTTTATATTGAGTACAATTGGAGGTTGTTCTTTTACTTGTGGAGATGCCCATTGGATGCTATTGGTAGTATTGATTTAGATACCTTATTGGCGGGGTATATCGTTTCCAAAATCAAGAAAAAGCCTTGTATCTATGATGCCCATGAGTATTTTACAGAAGTGCCTGAGGTGGTGGAACGCCCTGCTGTACAAAAAATATGGGAACGCCTAGCCCAATGGATTATCCCCAAGCTAGACTATGCCTACACCGTCTGCGAGAGCCTCCAAAAAGTTTTTCAAGAACGTTATGGTACTTCTTTTGAAGTTATCCGAAATGTCCCTTTCCAAAAAGAACCACCTAGCCAAACACTGGCTTTTGAGCCGCCCTTTATTTTTTTGTATCAAGGGGTATTGAATGATGGCCGTGGGCTCGAAGAGTTTATACATGCCTTGCCGGCATTGCCCAAGGTACAATTGTGGTTGGCTGGCGAGGGCGATCGTTCTGCGGCCTTGCGCCAGTTGGTGCAAGATTTGAACCTTCAAGATCAAGTGACATTTTGGGGCTATGTGCAACCCCAAGAATTGCAAGAATTGACCAAAAAAGCACATTTTGGCCTCAATTTATTACAAAATAAAGGATTGAATTATTATTATTCTTTGGCTAATAAATTCTTTGATTATGTGCAAGCTTACAAGCCCTCTGTTAATATGGCTTTTCCAGAGTACAATGCCTTGTTGGCGGTGCATAAAGTGGGCATTGCTATTCCCAATTTAGAACAAACTACCTTGATTAGCCACATACAAATGCTCATCAATGATCCCGAACAATATCAACAATTTCAGGCCGCTTGCCGAGTAGCCAGCCAAGCTTGGACTTGGGAACAAGAAGTTACCAAACTACATGCTTTTTATCAACACGTTTTTCAAAATGATTCCTTATAACCCCAGCCCATCTTGGTTTAGTTGTAGAATGTTTGTATCTAATCGCTACAGCACTTTTTCTGTATTCCTGTGGCTCACTGCTTGCCTCCATTCATCTATCAGTCATGCCCAATCGGCTCAAACCACGCGTTACAGCCTGCACTGCATCTACCTCAAAGACAAAGCTTGCCAAGAACACAGTGTTTTTCGGCCGCAAGAATTCTTGACCGCTCGTGCCTTAGAACGCCGCCAACAACAAGGCATTCTCATCAATGAGCAAGATCTACCTGTTTGCGAACAGTATTGCCAACAACTGACACAATTGGGGGCGGTACTCACCGCTCGTTCTCGTTGGCTCAATGCCGTGACAGTGTATACGCAAGATGCACAATTGCTAAAAAAATTAGCGGCACTTCCTTGCGTGCGTTTAGTAGAACCAATGGGTTTTTATAGAAAAAAAGGCCGCAGCAAGTATTACACAACACGCCCAGCCATAGACAGCAGCCAACACCAAAAAAATAGCTATGGATTGGCGGCCGCACAAATCCAAGTACACAAGGGGCATTTGTTGCACGAATTGGGTTATCGTGGAGCAGGCGTACACATAGCCGTAATTGATGCAGGGTTTAGCAGTGCTTATCGAATGGCTGTTTTTGATAGTGTGTATCAGCAAGGGCGTTTTTTGGGGCAATGGGATTTTGTGCAGCGCGATGATTTTGTGTATGAGAACAGCACCCACGGCAATAGTATTTGGTCGGTCATGGCGGCCAATAAGCCGCACTTGATGATTGGCACGGCGCCCGATGCTTCTTATTATTTGTTCAAGGCAGAGGATGTGCGGGGCGAATACCCTGCTGAGGAGTTTTATTGGCTGCTGGCTGCCGAATATGCCGATAGTGTGGGCGTGGATATTATCAATTCTTCTATGGGTTATCATGCCTTTAGGGATGCTGCTTTTTCTTATCAAAAAAAGGACTTGGACGGCCAAACTGCCCTAATTAGTCGGGCGGCTCAATGGGCTTCTGACAAAGGCTTATTGGTGGTGAATGCAGCCGGCAATGAAGGCCATAAGGAATGGCAAACCTTGGCTGCTCCTGCGGATGTGGCCGATGTACTCACTGTTGGGGCCAGCGATGCCGACTATGAGCGTGCCAATTTTAGTGCGGTGGGCCCTACCGCCGACCAACGACTCAAGCCTGATGTGGCAGCATTGGGGGCGGCCACTGCTTATGCTACCTTGGTGCGTTATGAGATCAAATATGGCGAGGGTACTTCTTATGCTTGTCCTGTCATTGCAGGGCTTACAGCAGCCCTCAAACAAGCTTATCCTGCTATTCAGAATGGCCAATTGAAGCAAGCTATTCGCGAAAGCGGCCACCAAGCCCAAGCCCCCGATACCTTGCTCGGTTATGGTATTCCCGATTACTGGGCGGCTTACAAGAGCTTGGCGGATTCTAGTATTTTTATTAATAAAGAAGGAGAAATTGACCAAAAACTGCGCTTGCTCCAGCAGCATTTGCACGTTTATGTAGAGTATAAACTTCCTGAAGCCAAAGATACTATTTTGAGTCTTCGGGTGATGGACTTGGAGGGCAATTTGTGTGGCCAAAAACAAGCTTGGTTGAGAGCTGGGCGGATTAATAAAATTTCATTGGGCGGCTTGGGCAGTTGTGGCAAGGGGGTGCTGGCTTTGCGTTTGGAATATGCAGGGCAAGTGCATTGGCTGAAATTGCTGCGTTAGATTTTTATGTAATAAATATTTAGTAACTTGCCTCTACGTTAAAACTATTGGGTGAACCAAAACATCTTAAATATCAATTACCACTTGCATTATGAAACTATTTTTCTTGTTTGCTTTACTTGGTTGGGGAATTACTATTTATGCTCAAAAAGAAGATTACAACCATCATAATCACAGCTTGCATTGGGTAGAATTGACCGATAAGGACAATACTCCTTACAGTATTTTTAGGCCACAAGAATTTTTATCTGCACGTGCCTTGGAGCGTCGCCAAGTTATGGGCATCGCCATTGATGAACAAGATTTGCCTATTACACCAGCCTACATACAAAAAGTGGTCAGTTTGGGCGCACCCATTCATGCACAATCCAAATGGCTCAATTCACTGGCTGTGCATACTACCGATGAAGCGGTACTCCAAAAAATAGCCGAACTCCCTTTTGTCAAAGCCGTGCGCCCTTTGGGCAAATTTAGATCAGTGAGCAAGCCTAAACTAAAAAAAAGTGGCCCGAAGGTGGATCCCAAAAAACATCAAATAGATTATTATGGCGATGCGGCCAATCAAATTAAGATGTTAGCAGGTGATTTGTTGCACCAATATGGTCATTCTGGTCAAGGTGTACAAATCGCTGTTTTTGATGGTGGTTTTTTGGCGGTACATGCTATGCCTGTTTTTGATAGTATGTATGCCGATAATCGTTTGCTGGGCACCCATGATTTTGTAGAGGGAGATGATATGGTGTATGAAAGCAGCACACACGGCACCAATGTACTGGGCACCATGGCCTCCAATGCTCCTTACCTAATGGTGGGAACGGCTCCTGATGCCTCTTATTATTTGTTCAAAACGGAAGATGTGCGAGGAGAATTCAGAACAGAGGAATTCAACTGGGTGGCTGCCTTGGAATATGCCGATAGTGTAGGGGCAGATGTTATCAATTCCTCCTTGGGCTATACGGGGTTTAATGATACCACCATGTCCTACACTTATGCTCAATTGGACGGCAATACCAGTTTGAGTAGTCGAGGAGCCAATATTGGAGCCAGCAAGGGTTTGTTGATTGTCAATAGTGCAGGCAATGAAGGCAGTGGCTCTTGGCATTACATTGGCACACCTGCAGATGCGCCGGGTGTCTTTACCATTGCAGCCGTGCTGCCCAATGGCAATAGAGCATCTTTTAGCTCTTGGGGACCTACTGTAGATGGCCGTATCAAGCCCGATGTAGCGGCACAGGGTGGTTTTACCATTGTACCCTCTATTCACAAATATGATGTAACCCGTACCAATGGCACCTCCTTTTCCTCTCCTGTTATGGCTGGAATGGTGGCCTCTCTCAAAGCTGCATTTCCCAACAAAACAAGTGAGGCGATCAAGCAAGCCATTCGCCAAAGTGGTCATCAATCTAACCAACCCGATTCTTCCTTGGGTTATGGTATTCCTAACTTTTTCTTTGCTTATACTTTCCTGTTGGATGCCAGTATCATTGTTACCCGCGATCAGCAATTGTATTATACGCCTAAGCCTATTGGCAAACAATTGCATATTTTTGTAGAGCGGGAGCAGGTTACGCCTATTCGTGTGCAGGTGTACAACAAACTCATGCAAGAACAATATGCGGTCGAAACCACTGGAAAGGGCACCGCTATTGGCGAGATTCGCCTGCCTGATTTGGAAACTTATCCACAGGGTGTTTATTTTATTAAAATTATTATTGACAAACAAGCTCCCTTGTGGATAGAAATGGTCAAGGAGTAGTATTGAGTCCAAAAATCATTTTTACATTCAAAAACACCAAAAACAACTAATTATAATACATTTGCAATCATTCTATTGTTTGAATTTTGTTTTAACAACTCATAATAGGACACAACTTTATCTAAAGAAAGCAAGAGTACATCTGTTTGCTGGATAGCCTGCGTGAGTTTATTTCGCCAGTTTTCTTTGGCAGAATAATCACTCATAAGTGTTGTCCAAGTTGTTTTTAGGTTGTTCCAGTTCTTGTCTATACTTTTATACTCTTGGAGAATTTCAGGCGTATTATCAGGACAATTCAATAGCTTTTGATGCGCTGTTGTAAACGCTATCATGGCTTCTTTGTAACAAGCTTTGTTGTGCTCAATATTGCCAATGTTGCAAATAATTGCCGTAGCATACAATGCCATTCGCTGTGAGAGCATTCTCTGTTTTCCAGAATGATTAATAGTAATGGCTAATGCGGGCTGAATAGGCTGTAAGGTTCCATCCTCATACAATTTCTGCTCTACAGCATATTCCACCAATAATTCTACAGCATCATTACTAGCTTCCAAAATAGTATTGTTGTACTCTAGAATAGTAGCAGCCTGTTCTACTGTAAAATCACTTGTAACAATACGCTTGTAGCGTTGCCATAGGATTTCAATATAACTAAACTGGTCTTTTATTCTTTCTGTAGGGGCATAGTCTTGGAGTACTAAAAAATTGTGTTCAAACAACTCCACACTTTTTGCCAAAGAAGCTTTCTGTTCTTCTACATCCGTATTAAATACAATACTCAAATAACATTTGGCTATTCGTTGGGTCAACATTCGTTGATAACCTGCTTTGTTGATAGCTTGATAAATAGATAGAGGGCTTGACGACGTACTACATCCTGTGATCAAGCACATTAGTAGTACAATAATAATTTTTGACATAATATAACTTAACAATCAATTTGGGAAAGAAACAATTAGACATACAATTACACCTAATTCAACACTAAGCAAATATCAAAATTTTTGACAAAAAGTACAAAATGCAGATAGGCAGAATAGTGCCATTTTGGTACACTATCCTGCCTATCTAAAATTTATGCCTATAAACGGCTTCTAATCTACTGTGATTTGATGGCATTATTGTGCCAAAATCAATAGAAACACCAACCATTTACTAATGAAGTTGTTTAAGAATAGCCTAATGTCGCTAATGAAGGCTAATTTCGCCCTACTCGTCGTTGAAAATTGACCCCATAGCGCTGCTATGAGCTAAATTTTCGCCTTGATTAG
>CAYULH010000097.1:0-21387 GCA_964445645.1 uncultured Aureispira sp.
CGTGCTGTGGATGCTGGCGTTTTATTTGCCCCCAGTTTGGATGATTGTAGATGCTTAAATAGGCTTCGGGGTGGGGCATCAAGCCAAACACCTGCCCTGAGGGGTCGCTCAAGCCTGCACAATTGAGGGTGCTGCCGTTAGGATTGGCAGGGTAAGCACTCACGGGGCGGCCTGCTGCATCACAATAGGTCAAGCAATTCAAGCCTTTATCCGCTACTGCTGCTTCTATTTTTTTGTCTAATAACAACAACTTGCCCTCGCCGTGGCGCACAGGCAATGCCATTTGCTGAATGCCCTTTAGGAATGGCGTGTTGGTTTTGTTGTTGACCTTGCAATAGACCCAACGATCCTCAAAGTGTCCAGAATTGTTTTGCGCCAAGGTCGCTTCGGCCTCTACCTGACGATTGGTATTGGGCAACAGCCCCATTCGCACCAACATCTGAAAGCCATTGCACACGCCTAAAATATACTTGCCAGCAGCCAAAAAGTCCTTGATTTCGTCCATCAACACCTTGCCAGAAGGTAGTTTTTTGTATTTAATTTTATTAGAAACCACCTTGCCAGAGGCCAAATCATCGCCAAACGAAAAACCTCCGGGGAAATTAAGCACCTCATAATCGTGTATAGAAACACGGCCGGTTAGGAGTGCATTCAGATGCACAATAGTAGGGCTTGCCCCTGCCATTTTATACGCTGCCGCCATTTCCTCCTCACAATTGATCCCAAATCCAGTGATGATCAAAGCCTTTACACTTGGCTGATTAGCATTGTTTGCTGTACTCATTGTTTATCAGAATTGAATTGGGTTAGTAATTATAATAACAAGCCTTCTGACCACGCTTTGAGCAATTGGTCGGTCGCCATTTGAATAAGATTGCGCTGCCCATCCCAAACAACCACTTCTTTTTTTGCTGTTACTTTTCCTAATAAGAAAGCACGCTTGCCCAAGATGGCTTCAAAAGCAGCTTGGTGTTCGGGTGCTACGGACACCACAAAACGCGAGTGCGATTCAGAAAACAGCTTCACCGTATTGGATAAGTTGCCCAAAGCGGTCAAGTCAATTTGCGCCCCCAATTGTCCTCCAAAAGCGGATTCTGTTAGGGCTACCGCCAAACCACCATCGGATAAATCGTGGCTAGAAGCAATCAATTGCGCCTCATTGGCTTGCATCACAGCCAAGTACAATTCTTTGGCGGCTTCTTTTCTTACCTTAGGAACATTCGCGCCCAATGCTCCCAATAAGCTATAAAACTCTGAGCCACCCAATTCATCATAGGTCTCGCCCAATTGATAAATCAAATCACCAGCCGCCTTAAACTCTGACGTAACAGAATGGCGTACATCGGGCATTTTGGCTGTCATAGAATACAAAATAGTGGGTGGCACAGATATTTTTTGACCATCGGCCTTGAAGTCATTTTTCATGCTGTCCTTGCCCGAAGTCAACGGAATATCAAAGTAAGTGGCCATATCATACAAGGCTTGGCACATCTGCACCAACTTGGCTAGTTTTTGTTTTCCATCTGGATTGCTCTTAGGATGGTATTCCGAATCGGGCACACAGAAATTGTCATTAACCGACCAAAAAATGCCATCGCCTGCTTGGGTATTGGGCAAACGGCCACCTGCCGAAATAATTTGACGCACCGCTTCATCAAAGGCACCAGCCGACATCTGGTAGGCATCAATATCGCCATATCTTGGCAAAATACCATTAGATACCGCCACACCTTCATAACTATCAAAGCCAAAACGCAAGACCGCAGCATCTTGTGGAGCTTTGCCAGCAGGTCCCATCAAGGGCTTGACAATAGATTTGCCCTTTACCTCGTGGTCATAACGTCTGATAATGGAAGCTCGGGAGCAAATATTGAGGCTGCCCATCAATTGGAGCAATAAGTGGTTATAATCCAAGGCAGGATTGAGTTGTGGCTCTGTTAGGGCAGGTTTTTTCCAAGCGGCGTGCATGATTTTTTGTGGATCGCCTTCATGTAAGAATTTCATGTTTAGGTAAGCCACTTGTTGTTCCTCATAGCGCACATCCAAGAACCCCTTATCGGTAAAATACCCAATGTCGGTCAATTCTACTTCCATAAAAGCCGCCAATTCAAATAAAGCTTGGCTGTGTTGTGGCTCGACCACCAAGGACATGCGCTCTTGTGATTCAGACACAAAAATTTCCCAAGGCTTGAGTCCTGCGTATTTCAGCGGCACTTTTTCCAATTCTACCACCGCACCACCTGAGATGGTCGCCAATTCTCCAATAGAAGACGACAAGCCCCCTGCGCCATTATCGGTGCTACACTTGACCAAGCCAGCTCTACAAGCTTTGACCAAGAAGTCGGCTACTTTTTTTTGTGTAATTGGGCTACCAATCTGCACGGCCGAGGAAGGCGAGTGTTCGTCTATTTCAATAGAAGAAAACGTAGCCCCATGAATACCATCTTTGCCCACACGTCCACCAGCTACCAGAATTCTATCGCCTGCATCAATGGGCTTTTCCCACGAAGGCGCACCTTTATAATCATACGGCATCAAGGCACCTGTACCACAATACACCAATGGCTTGCCACTGTATCTATTGTCAAACACCACCGAACCATTCACGGTCGGCACGCCCGATTTGTTGCCTCCATCCTCAATTCCAGCCACCACCCCTTCCATAATTTGGCGAGGATGCAATTGGCCAGTGAGCAATGGTTTATCATAATTGGGATCACCAAAACACAAGACATTGGTATTGAATAACAAGCGTGCGCCGCCTACCCCTGTTGCCAAAGGATCACGGTTGTTGCCCAAGATTCCAGTAATGGCTCCACCATAAGGATCTAAGGCCGAAGGCGAGTTGTGGGTTTCAACCTTCCAAACAAACAACTGGTCATTGGTGGCTTTTACAACCCCTGCATTATCAGAAAAAACCTTCACCAACCAATCATTGCCATTGGCTTCTAGGCTTTCTTGTACTTTGCTAGTAGTGCCTTTTATGAAGGTTTTGAACAGCGAATTGATGGTATGTGTTTCTCCTGTTTGTTCATCTTTATAATGAATAACGGCGTTAAACTCCTTGTGTTTGCAATGCTCTGACCATGTTTGACCCAAGATTTCCAATTCACAATCGGTCGGGTCTGCGCCCAATCCTACCACTTGGCGGTCAGCTTGTGTTTTTTTATCTTGATAATGCGCTACAATCGCCTTCATCTCTGCCAAGTTCAAGGCCAAGACCTTTTGGCGCGATAATTCGAGCAAGTCTTCATCTGACAAATCCAAATTGACCAATTCTACCGTACGATCGGTTTCCAGACGCACCTCTGGCACATAAGCAGCTATGTCCCAAGCTCCATTTTGTGCATGAGCATAGGTAAAATGATTGATAAGTGGATTGCCCAATAAGCGTTTGGCGATTTTCTCTAGTTGTTCCTTGGATAATTTTTGCTCAAAGTAATAGAGATTTTGCGTAAAAATGCGCTGGGTATGCACATCAGCATCCGTATTAAAGAAATCAGCCCAAGCCATTTGTGCCGACATGCCTTCATCATCGGTTACACCGGGCAATTGTGCCACCCCAATAAACGACTGGCAGCCCTCTGGATGTTGCCAATCATTAATGACAATTTCATCGGTAACCACATCTCTAATACAGCGATTGGCATAAGCTTGGAGCTGCGCTAGGCTGCTATCGTATTTGATAGAAAATCGCTTGGCCGTCTTCACTTGGCCTGTTTGAATACCCAACTGCTTGGCCGCTTTTTGGGCAACTTGTTCGCCTTTGGTATCTCTAATATTTGATTTTAGGACAACTTGAATAGAGGCTGTCATGGCTGTTTCTGTTGTTTTGATGAAAACCAATATATTTTATGATAAGTATTGTAACGAATAATTACCGCAAGTAAAATAGCAGCACTAACAAGAGTGCTGCTCGTGAAAATCTAAATCCGTGCTTAGGCGTGGCGATAAACGACACAATTGGCGTGCATGCCTGCTCCTACGGAAGCAAAAATAACAATATCGCCTTTGTTAATGCTGTGTCCTTCCATTTCTCCTTTCATAATCAAATCCAGTACCGTTGGAACCGTAGCGGCCGAGCTATTGCCTAGTTTGTCTACCACCAAAGGCATCATTTCTTCGGGATAATCCTCGTAACCATTCAATTCGTACAAGCGGCGCAAAATGATTTTGTTCATTTTCATATTGGCTTGGTGCATCACAAATTTGTCTACATCTTCCAATTTCAAACCTGCTTTGTCCAAACACTCATTCATGGCATCAGGCACTTTGGTTACAGCATAACGAAATACCCCCTTGCCATACATGCGAATGAACTGCCCTTCGGTTTCTAACTTGAGCGAGTCGCCCATTTTTAGGTAATCTGCTTCTGACAAGCAGTCTGATACCGTTATATGTGCCAAAACCCCTGTAGGAAGTACATCTTCCTCCTGTTCTACCGCCTCCAAAATAGCAGCACCACCGCCATCGGCAAACAACATTCCATCAATATCGTGTGGATCGGTTACTCTAGAAACCGTATCTGCCCCCACTACCAATACCCGTTTCACATCGCCTGACTGGATGTAGTAATTGGCCTGAATAAATGCCTGCACCCAACTAGGGCAACCAAACAGAATATCGTAAGCGATACAACGAGAATTTTTAATTCCTAGTTTGTTCTTGACCTTGGCGGCCAAATTGGGCAACAAATCCGATTGAATAGTGCCAGCAGCAACATCGCCAAAATTATGTGCTACAATGATATATTCCAATGTTTCGGGGTCAATACCTGCATCTTCTATAGCCAATTGAGCGGCTTGTGCGCCCAAATCAGACGCTTTAACCCCCGGTTCGGCTACACGGCGTTCCAAAATTCCTGCTACTTCTTCAAACTTGGCAGTAATGGCAGGGTTGGTTTTGGTCATTAACTCGTTTGACTTGTTAAAGAATGTGTTTTCCCAGAAAGCATCATTTGCTTTTTTGACGGTAGGTAAAACAGAGCCACTGCCTATAATTTTTGAGCTGTATTTTTTCATAAAATTGTTGTTTGTAATTCTCTTGCTAGATAAATGATACCCGTTGTTTAGTATTAGGACGAACTAAAGACTAGTCAACCACTATGACGAACCTGTTATTTTTTTAAGTTCTACTAGTAACAAAAATGAACTACCTATTTTTTATTACTTGTAGTCTCTGAGTTTTAATCCACATTGATGAGAGAATACATTAATTGTTTAGAAATTGGTGATTCTTAAAACAAAGCCAAGCAAAAAGAGCATCTTATAAGTAGCCTATTTCACTAGCTATACTTGATTTTTATTTCTTTATTTAAAATAAGACAACACACCTGCTTTGGTCTGTAAGGTTATGCCTTGGGTTGCTGTAATCTGTCCAGCTACTTGTACCTGATAATTGTGTTGTGCAGCCAATGCCAAAATAGCGTCTACCTGTGTTTCTTCGGCTACGAGCAACATGCCATTGCCCATATTCCAATACAAATAGGCATCTTCTAAGGCCACCTTTCCAAGCTCTATGAGACGCTCCATAATAGGCAATGGTTCAAACAACTGATCCAATTTTGCGCCTAGATTATTGGCTTTGAGTACACGCTGAAAATTATCGGCAATACCGCCACCTGTAATGTGTGCAATCCCCGACAGCGCAATATCTTGTTGGTTGAGTGCATTGATAAAAGGCGTAAAAATCAAAGAAGGGGTGAGTAATGCCTCGCCCCAAGTTGTGCCTTCTTCGTACATTTCCTCATGCCAATTATCGCCATAGGCTGCCTGCATAATTCTGCGTACCAGCGAAAAGCCATTGCTACGGAACCCTCTAGCACGCAAGGCCAATACTTGGTGTCCAGCTTGTACGGCCGTTCCATCAAAAGGCTGCTCCAAGTTGTCGGGCAACACGCCAATAGCGGTCGAACACCAATTGAAGTGCATCCCATCACCATAGCCGCCAATTCGATTGCCCAATTCGGCAATCTCCCCTCCCGAAATGCTAATGCCCGAAAAATCACAAGCAGCCGCCAAACCTTCCATAAGGCTATTGATAACCGCCCGATCGAGCTGATTGACATCTATAATATTGGAAATATTGGTTGGCTCAAAACCTGCTGTTGCCAAGTCATCGGCCACCATAGCCACCAAATCAAAGCCCAAGGTATGGTAAATTTTGGTGCGTTCTGCCAATTCTATTTTGGTGCCGATACCATCCGAAGCAATTCCGATGCGCTGTTGACCAAATTGTAGTAGGTTAGAGAATACCCCATCCACTTTGAGCGCAGCTGCTCCAGCCTTGTTGGCTCTATTTGGAAAGGTTTTTTTTGCCCAGCCAAAGGCATCCTTGGAGCAGAGATTTCCAAGGTCGATATCAAGGCCACTTTTTTTTTGATTAGCCATTTATTAAAAAAGGATAAAAAGCGTGAAATAGATAATTGAAATGCATTAGAATAACATACAAATGCCTCTAATAGACTTCATTGTTATAAGTTTGTAGGCTTTGTAGACCGAACTTCCTCCATCAAAGTGCAAAGGTAGTATTTTTACTAGAATTCATGTGTTGCTGTCCCAATTATTCTTTTATTGTTGCTCAATGTCTGTTTATCGTCTACTTTAGTTTAAATAACCTTAAAATATGGCAATTTAGAAAGCTATATTTTGGATTTTGTTAATAAGAACTTACTTTTGCTTGCAATTTTTTCCAAACCACTTACAATTCTTTGCGATGAAAAAGTTGCTAAAAGAAGGACTCACCTTCGACGATGTACTCTTAGTACCCAACTACTCAGAGGTATTACCCCACCAAACGTCCCTAAAAACACGTCTTACCAAAAATATTTGGCTCAATATGCCACTTATCAGCGCAGGAATGGATACCGTGACAGAAGCATCTATGGCTATTGCTATGGCTAGAAATGGCGGAATTGGAGTGATTCACAAAAATATGTCTATCCAAGAACAGGCAGAAGAAGTGATCAAGGTCAAACGCTCTCAA
Source organism: uncultured Aureispira sp. (assembly GCA_964445645.1). GTDB lineage: Bacteria > Bacteroidota > Bacteroidia > Chitinophagales > Saprospiraceae > Aureispira. The sequence goes on from CAYULH010000097.1 coordinate 6,985, forward strand.
AACTTTGTTATCTCCAAACCTATCTATCTATCTGCCGATCATTATGTGTATGAAGCAGAAGACTTGATGTCGAAATATAAAATCTCTGGTGTTCCAATTACCAATGATGAAGGCACACTTGTGGGTATTCTTACCAATAGGGATTTGCGTTTTGAAACCAATCACAATCGCAAGATTGATGAGGTGATGACGCGCGAAGGGTTGATTACTGCTCCTGTAGGAACAACTTTAGAGGCTTCTAAAGCAATTTTGCAAAAGCATAGAATTGAAAAACTGCCTCTGGTAGATGAGCATTTTAAATTGGGTGGACTCATTACCATCAAGGATATTGAAAAAGCCATACAGTACCCCAATGCTGCCAAAGATGACAAGGGACGGTTATTGGTAGCGGCGGCTATTGGCACCTCCAAAGACACGCCCGAACGTGCCGCTGCATTGGTCCAGGCTGGTGTTGATGTATTGGTCGTAGACACGGCACATGGCCATTCTAAGGGGGTATTGGATCGCCTCAGAAACTTAAAGGAGCTGTACCCTCAGGTAGATATTATTGCAGGTAATGTGGCTACAGCCGAGGCTACGGTGGCCTTAATTGAAGCAGGTGCAGATGCTGTAAAAGTAGGTATTGGGCCGGGTTCTATTTGTACTACTCGTGTAGTAGCAGGGGTGGGCGTACCCCAAATTACGGCTGTGGCGGACTGTGCAGAGGCTGCCGAACCCTTTGGTGTGCCTGTCATTGCTGATGGAGGACTCAAATACTCGGGTGATGTGATTAAGGCATTGGCTGTGGGGGCGCATACTTGTATGATGGGGAGCATCTTGGCTGGCTGCAAGGAAAGTCCGGGGGCCATGGAATTGTATCAAGGCCGAAAATTTAAGGTATACCGTGGCATGGGTTCTATAGGTGCTATGCAGAAGGGAAGCTCTGATCGCTATTTTCAGGAGGGCAAAACAGAAGCCAAGAAATTGGTTCCTGAGGGCGTAGAAGGCCGTGTAGCTTACAAGGGGGAAGTGGCCGATACCCTATTCCAACTAGTAGGAGGGGTACAACAAGGTATGGGCTATTGTGGCGCACCTGATATTGAAACCTTGCACAAAACAGCACGCTTTGTGCGTATAACGGGGGCAGGACTCAAGGAGAGCCACCCACATGATATTTATATTACCAAAGAGGCACCGAATTATAGTGTGCGTTAATTCTTCAACCTTACTTCATTGGAAATCGTATCTAATTGATTATCAGTTCATTACAGCAAATAAGCTGAAATTATAAAAGACTGATAATCAAATAGATACAAGATGCTTTTTTAGCTTTTTTTACAAAAAAACTAAAAAATCCACGAAGTATTAATTCAAACAATTATTAACATATTATCATGAACAACCACGAGCTTGTTTTAGTCTTGGATTTTGGTGGACAGTACAATCAATTGATTGCCCGACGTGTGCGTGAGGCAAGTGTTTATTGTGAGGTATTGCCCCATTCTGCTTCGTTGGAAAAGATAAAAGCAAAAAATCCTAAGGGGATTATTTTTACAGGAGGCCCTAGCATTGCTTATGAGGAGGATGCCCCCAAAGTAGACCCCAAAATCTTTGAATTGGGCGTTCCTATTTTGGGTATTTGTTATGGTGCTCAATTGACTGCCCATACGCTTGGCGGCACGCTAGAGGCAGCCGAACAACGCGAGTATGGCAAGAAAGAGATAGAGGTGGCAAGCGGGCATCCTATTTTTGAGGGCATTGCCCCCAAAACGACTTGCTGGATGAGTCATACCTATCAGATTACTACCTTGCCCAATAGTAATTATAAAATTATTGGCAAAACCAATCATTGTCCTATTGCAGCTTTTGCCAATGATGAACAGGGCGTTTATGGTTTTCAGTATCATCCAGAAGTGGTGCATACCCCCGAGGGACAAAAAATGCTACGCAACTTCTTGTACAATATCTGTGCTTGTAAGGGGGATTGGGTGATGAGCAATTTTGTGGAGCAGGCCATCAAGGATTTGCGGGCTCAAATTGGCGATAAAAAGGTCTTGTGTGCCTTATCGGGCGGAGTGGATTCTTCAGTAGCGGCCATGTTGGTACACAAGGCAGTTGGGCATCAATTGACTTGTATTTTTGTAGATAATGGTTTGTTGCGTAAGAATGAAGGCGATTTGGTAGAGCAAGTATTTACAGAGCGTTTTGATTTGAATTTGATTCGGGTCAATGCACAAGAGCAGTTCTTATCCAAATTGGCAGGGATAAGTGACCCAGAGGCCAAGCGCAAGAATATTGGGGAAACTTTTATTCGTGTATTTGAGCAAGAGGCTGATAAGTTAGATGGTATTGAGTTGTTGGTGCAAGGTACGATTTATCCCGATGTTATTGAGAGTGGTAGCGAACATGCGGCGGTGATCAAAAGCCACCACAATGTGGGCGGCTTGCCTGAGGATATGAGTTTTACGGGTATTATAGAGCCACTCCGAGATTTGTTTAAGGATGAAGTACGTGCTGTGGGGCGTGAATTGGGCCTGCCAAGTGATGTGGTGGATCGTCAACCTTTTCCTGGGCCGGGCTTGGCTATTCGGGTAATTGGGGATATAACTGAAGATAAATTGGCCTTGCTAAGAGAAGCCGACTGGATTTACAGAGAGGAAATCAAAAAAGCAGGGTTAGACAAAGAGATTTGGCAGTATTTTGCTGTGTTGACAGGCATTAGAACAGTAGGGGTAATGGGCGATGAACGCACCTACAACTATACAGTAGGCCTCCGAGGCGTAACTTCATTGGATGGCATGACAGCAGATTGGGCACGTATTCCTTTTGAGGTATTGGAGGTTATTTCTAATCGAATTGTTAATGAAGTACCCAATGTGAATCGAATTGTGTATGATATTACCTCGAAGCCACCTGCTACGATTGAGTGGGAGTAAAGCCTGAAGGTGAACAATTATAAAACAGAAGCAGAATAATTTATCGTATAATTATTCTGCTTTTTTATTGTTCGTTGATATTTTACTCTTGACTAGGTATACCCTTCTTTTTCTTAGAAGAAACCACGCCTGCAAACTCTTCTTTGGCGGCTTGCATAGGAATGGCAATGCAACGTTTTTCCATGTACTGCATCATACGCTCAATCAAATCTTGTGCTTCTGTATCTAGACTAGAAACCTCATCCTTGAACACCGAGGTCAGTGCGTGTTTGCGAATAGCCTTGACCTGTGCAGGTAAGTCTTTGAGTGCCAATTCTACTTGACGGCCTTTGTAAATGTTTCTAAATTCTGCTACACGCTCATTGATGATTACATGTACATTAGACACCTCTTTTTCTCTGAATGCTAGATTTTCGTTTACTAATTCCTTTAGGCCGTCAATCTCAATGTAATGGGTTGTGTGGTTCTTAGGAATAGAAGCATCTATATTGTTGGGAATAGACAAATCAATCAACAATTTGTAATCGGTTTCATCTTGCAGTAATTGCTTGTACAAGCTAGGTGTAATAACAGGCTCTGTAGCTCCTGTACACACAATCATAATATCAAACCCTTGCTTATATTGTGGTAATGCCTCTAGGGTATATGCAGTTCCCTTGAGCATAGTAGCTAGAGTTTGGGCATTCTCTATAGAGCGATTAAACACGGTACAATTGGTAAAGCCATATTTGAGCAAGAATTTGCCAACTAAGGTGTTGGTTTGCCCCGCTCCTACCAAAACAATACGAGCATCTTTGGATGGGTTTTTGGCCAATAATTGACGAATGGCTAGGGATACCACTGAAACCGCTTTTTGACCTATGCGTGTGGTAGAATAAACTTTTTTGGCAGTTTCCACAGCCAATTGGATAGCCATTCTTATGGAATCACCTGTAGTACCCATTTTTTTGCAGCGTTCATAAGCCAGACGCAATTGGCGCAAGATTTCTCGCTCTCCTATAACCAATGAATCTACAGAGGAGGCTACCTCCAACAAATGGGTTATTGCTGAATTGCCCCGATAAATACTAGCAGAGGCTTTTAGGCTGGTTTTGACAGGTAAATTAGGATACACCAAGTTCTCAAAGGCATGTACAAAACGATCGTCTACAGGCTTGAAAGTTGTAAATAAGAACAATACTCGATTGCAAGTTGCAACATATAACAGCTCCTTCAATTCTAGTGCTTTTTTGATGCGTTCCAATTGCTGCTGTAGTGCCACCTCATCATCCATATTGGGCAATACAAAATTGCCAATATTCTTCAAAGGGGTACTCTTGTGAGTAATGGTTATTATATTATAACTACTAAGTGTATCCATGTACAAAAAGAAATACGTTTGTTAACAATACTAGAACTTTAGTGAATCATCAATTTTTGTTTCTAAAATTGTAATCTACCTTAACCAAACTGTGATTGTTGCAATTAAAGTTATCTTAATTTTTAATCACAAAAAGGGTGCTAAATATTATCTATTCAGGCGCAAAAATACAGCAAAAAAGCGATTTGGGCTGTCATTTTTGCGTCAGTTCAAAAACCACTAGGCTTATTTAAACTCAATCTAAACTCTACTGTTTCTTAGCACTCTAAAAGATACATTTAAAACACTTAATCTATCCCTATGATGGTCATAGGACTGTAATTAGACTATTTTTAGGGTTTATTCTGACACGATTATAGCAGTTGCTTCTATTTCTATCAGCAAAGCGGGGTCTATCAATGCTTGTACTTGTACCATAGTAGCGGCAGGCTGTATACCTTTAAAAAACTGCCCGTGTACTGCACCTACTTCTTTCCAACGCTCTATATTGGTGACATACATTCTGGTTCTAACAACGGATGTTCTGTCTGTTCCTAGATCAATTAGGGCTTGTTCTATCTTTTCTAAGATAAATTGAGTTTGAGCAGCAAGATCCCCTTCTCCAATAATCTTGTTTCCATCTATGGCTGTTGTGCCCGCAACCTCTATTATATTACCAACACGTACAGCTCTAGAGTATTGTACCAACTCTTCCCACTCCGTACCTGAGCGACTCCATTTTTTTGAAATATACATAGTTCTAATAATACTTCGTGGATTTTTTACAAAAAAGCTAAAAAAGCATCTTGTATCTAATTGATTATCAGTTTTTATGATTTTAATTTGTTTTATATAACAAACTGATAATCAATTAGATACGATTTCCAACGAAGTAAGGTTCTAATGTATTGAAAAAAAATAAAGCAAGCAGCTTTGTTCTTCTTTTTGCTTATTCTTTTTACTTTAAAATGACAATTCAAAAAACAGCTATTTTTTTACTTAAACCTATGCTGTTATCAAATATCTTGCAAAAAAATGCAAATTCATACCAAAAGTTATATATTTGCCTTCCAATTTTGAAAAACATTCTGTTGGTCAAATAATTGGCAGAAGTTTCAAAAACTTTGGTTGGAGCACTAAAATCAACCGTCAACCTTCAAGCATTAAGCCTTACTGCAAAATTACACCTGTTTTACAGTTATTAAAACTTTGTTTACAAGCCCTTAATTACTATTATATTATTCCGTATTACAACTAATCCGTACAATTATTCATTTAATTTTAACTAAAAACTGGAATTACATTTTGTTTTTGTATTAAATAATTATATTTAGGCTCATTATTTATGATGTCATATAACCACTAACAAAACTATTACTTAAGTAAAAAAACTTAACATAGAGGTAAAAGAAGGAGTCCCCAACTTGGCTGGCATTGAGCATCTATGCTGTGTAAAATTTACGACCAATTTTTGAAGCTCAAGGCAATATTTAGAAGCCTTGAAAAAACATAACCAGTACAACTAGCCCCAACAAAAGTAAACTATTAGAAATGTCCTTACTTCGTGGATTTTTTAGCTTTACTGATTACTTTGTACACAGTACAAAGCAAGTCAGATCGCTTCACGAGTACAAAAAAGCTAAAAAATCCACGAAGTATTAAAATGTATAATCGCACAGATAAAAATTGTCCAAAAGTGCGGGTATATAAATCAATTAAAGATTGAAATATTAAATTTGAGTGCCAGCAAGCTGGTATCAAACATAATTTGCCGTATAACCGATATTTTTCTTTCAAAAGCCTCTTTATATATATAGGTGTATTTTGGAAGCAAAATATCTAACTAATTTTATTTAAACCAAATTAATATGAAGTATTTTCAACTAATATTGGCTTGTATGCTGTTATCACTTACAGCTTATGGCCAAAATGCAAAGATTATTGGTATTGTCAAAGATGCCACTGAACCTCTAATTGGGGCTTCAGTTTATATAGAGGGCACTACCAAAGGTGCTATTACCAATTATGAAGGGCGTTATGAAATCACTTTGGATGCAGGAACTTATGTGGTTACGGCTGGTTATCTTGGGTACAATTCTCAAGAACAAAAAGTGACCTTAGAGGAAGGACAAGAGGTAGAAGTTAACTTTGAATTGACACAAGGATTATTAGTAGACGAGGTAGTTGTTGTGGGTACCCGTGCTTCCAATCGTACCAACTTGGAGGCTGCTGTTCCTGTTGATGTTTTGAATGTAGAAAAATTAACGGCTGCGGCTCCACAAACCAATATCAACCAATTATTGCACACTACTGCGCCCTCCTTTTCGTCCAATACACAAACGATTGCAGATGGTACGGATCACATTGATCCAGCATCATTAAGAGGTTTGGGGCCTGACCAAGTGTTGGTCTTATTGAATGGAAAAAGAAGACACACCACTTCATTGATTAATGTAAACGGAACATTTGGACGTGGTACGGTTGGTACAGATTTAAATGCCATTCCTGCATCAGCTGTTTCTAATATCGAGGTATTGCGTGACGGTGCTGCTGCACAGTATGGTTCGGATGCCATTGCAGGGGTTATCAATGTAAAATTGAGAAATGATGTTAATAAATTGCGTGTTAATGTCACTACTGGTGCCAACTTGACCAGCCAAATAGGGCCTTTTGGAGGCAATACACCAGCTTTTGATGGTGAAAATGTAAACATTGGTTTAAACTATGGTTTGCCTATTGGGGAACGTGGTGGATTTGTCAACTTTACAGGGGAATTTGGCTACAGAGGCAAAACCAACCGTATGCAAGAATTTGAAGGTAGTATTTTCAATCGTTTGAATGCGATTGAGCGTGTGGCTGCTGCTGACGGTGCAGATGTTTCTAAACTAACGATGTCTCAATTGCAATCGTATGCAGGGCAAGTATCGTACTTTGATGCAAGCACACAAGCAGATATTGCGGGAGCACCTGATATGGCAGCGTTGTCCACTGTTTTGGGTGTAGATGCTACGGATGCAGAGTTATCGGCCAGAGGCATGGAGCGCAGTGATTTCAACATGTTGGTAGGGCAATCAGAAGTGCGTGAAGGAAAATTCTTTGCTAATATGGAGGTGCCTTTGGGTGAGAATGCCGTATTCTACAGCAATGGAGGCATGAACTACCGTAGAGGTTGCTCTGGGTGTTTTTATCGTTTGCCCAACCAAAACCGTACAACTACAGCGATTTATCTTGATGGTACTGTACCTCGTATCAATTCTGATATTTACGATTTATCGGCCACTGTTGGATTGCGTGGTTCTATTGGTGAATGGTCTGTTGATTTTAGTAATGTGTATGGTTCTAACTCGTTCTTGTTTTATATGACCAACACCCACAATGCCACTTTGGGGGCTTCTTCTCCAACAGAGTTCAATTCTGGCGGACATAGCTTTACACAAAATACCACCAATTTTGACATTTCCAGATATTTTAACTTCGACTCAGGAATCAAGGGTATCAGCCTTGCATTTGGGGCAGAGTATCGTTATGAGAACTACAAAATTATTCCCGGTACCGAGCAGTCTTATGGCAACTATGACATAAACGGAAACTTGGTTACTCCAACAACTCCTGATAGTTTATTAACTAGAGATTTGCTAGGAAGATCACGCCCTGCTGGTGCCCAATGTTTTGCTGGTTTCTTGCCTTCCAATGAGGTAGATGCCAACCGTTCGAGTGCAGCCGCTTATATTGATTCAGAATTTGATATTACGGATGCCTTGTTGATTGCTGCTGCGGTACGTTTTGAGAACTATTCTGATTTTGGTTCTAATTTTAACTACAAAGTAGCTGCTCGTTACAAAATCACCAACAATATCGTTGTTCGTGCAGCACACAGTACAGGATTCCGTGCGCCTTCCTTGCACCAAATTCACTTTAGTAGAACCTCTACTATTTTTGAAATCGTGAATGGTGTTTCTGTGCCATTGGAGCGTGGAACATTTGCCAATACTTCTCGTGCCGCCAAATTATTGGGTATTCCAGAGTTGAAGCAAGAAACTTCTATGAACTTCAGTGCTGGTTTTACCGTCAAAATTCCAAGTGCTGGTCTTCGTTTTACAGTTGATGGTTACTTAGTAAATATTGATGATAGAGTAGTTTTGACTGGTGCCTTTAGTGCTGGTAATGATGCCGAATTGCAACAAATTTTTGATGCGGCACAAGCGGGTTCTGCCAACTTCTTTGCCAATGCCATCAGCACCAATACACGTGGTATTGATGTGGTAATTTCTCACAAAATGATGATTGGCCAAAAAGGGGTGCTAACCAATGACTTGGCTGGAAACTTTACACAAACTGTTTGGGACCAATCCAAAGGCATCAGTTCTTCTGATTTGTTGAGAGAGAAAGGTTTGGAAGGTACTTATTTTGACCAAATTTCTCGTATTTACTTAGAGCAAGCTGTTCCAAGAATCAAAGCAACCTTGAGCAATACTTTTACTTATGACGACAAATTGAGTGTTTATTTGAGAAACACCTATTTTGGCCGCACTACAGAAGCTACCAATGCTCCTATCTTTGACGACAACTTGAACTGGATCGATCAATCTATCAATCCTTACTACAATGGTAAGGTGATTACGGATCTTAGTGTAGGTTATAATTTCACCAAAGGATTTTCTTTAACCATCGGTGCCAATAACTTGTTTGACATTTATCCTGATTTTGCCGATCCTTCTTTCCAATCTGATGGTCGTTTCTTGTACTCTCGTCGTTCACCACAATTTAGCTTTGGTGGCCGTCATGTATTTGCTAGATTGTTGTTTACTTTGCAATAATTTACGAAGTATAAAGTAGCTGATAATGCTGCTTTTTTGAAATAATGGATTTTTAATTTGAAAGCAGTTTGTCGCTCGACAAGCTGCTTTCCCTCTTTGGAAGGCTTATTAATATTCAACTTATGAATAACAACATAAAAAACCTCATTCCCTCCTCTACACTGCGAATGAATGAATTATCGCAGCAATTGGAACAAGCAGGCCAAACCATCTACAAATTGGGTTTTGGACAATCTCCTTTTCCTGTGCCAGCCATTATGGTACGTGCCTTGCAGCAACATGCCGCCCAAAAAGCATATTTGCCCGTCACAGGCTTGCCCGAACTTAGAGCCGTTATAGCCCAGTATTACCAACGCAGCCAACAATTGAACTGTGCGGCAGCAAATATTTTGATTGCCCCCGGTTCCAAAATGTTGTTGTATGCCACCCAATTGGCGTATGATGCCGATTTGCTATTGCCAGCCCCCAGTTGGGTTTCCTATGCCCCACAAGCCCAAATCATTGGTCGAAAGACCCATTGGCTACCCACCACCGAAGCCGATGGTTGGCGATTGAGCGCAGCCACTTTGGAGGCGTTTTGCCAGCAGGATGCCCAACCAAAGATTTTGGTGCTCAATTATCCTAATAATCCGGTGGGCAATACCTACACAGCCGAGCATCTAAAGGCATTGGCCGCAGTGGCCCAACAACATAAGGTTCTTATTTTGTCTGATGAGATTTATGGAGAGTTGAATCATAAGGGGGAGCATGTTTCTATAGCACAATTCTACCCCAATGGAACCATTATCACGGGTGGCTTGAGCAAATGGGCAGGAGCTGGTGGTTGGCGATTTGGTACAGCAGTTTTTCCAGAGGAACTAAAAGATTTGCAAACAGTAGTGCAAACAATTGCCAGCGAAACCTATTCCTCTACGGCTGCTCCTATTCAATATGCGGCCATTGAGGCATATAAGGAACATACCGAACTGGAAACCTATCGTGTTAATGCTCGAAGAATCTTGACAACAATTGGCAATTATATCTACCAGCGTTTGCATAAGATGGGCATTACCACCCCCAAACCTGAGGGGGGCTTTTACTTTTTTATCAATTTTGAACAGCACAGAGCTTTGTTGCAATCCAGAGGCATCCAAAATAGTACACAATTAAGTGAAGCCGCCTTAAATGAAGCGAATGTGGCCATGTTGCCCGGAGTAGATTTTGGCCGGCAACCAGAGGAGTTGGTCTTTAGAATTGCTTATGTGGATTTTGATGGGGAACAAGCGTTGAAGGCGGTTGAGGATTATTATGAGAACAAAGAGTTGGACATGGATTTTATAACCCAATATGCCCCCAAGATGATTGGGGCAATGGATAGTTTGGAAAATTGGTTGCAGTGATTTTTGGAGCTGCGTTTTTTGTATTCCTGAATAGCCCTAGCCTACTCAATCCATCAAACCATTCTCATAGGCATAAGCAATCAAGGCAGCGGTTTTTTTGATGTTCAATTTTGCAAAAATATTTCTGCGATGGACGGCCACCGTCTTTGGGCTGATAACGAGTGTGTTTGCAATTTCGTTGCTGTTTTTGCCTTGGGCTATCAATCGGGTAATTTCCTTTTCTCTTTTGGTGAGCGCCACCTTTTGTCGTTGTTTAGATGCCTGCTTAGAATTGCCCTTAATCAAGTCGGCTATTTCGGGGTCGTAGTAGAAGTTTCCCCTCATAATAGTTTGGATCACTTCCAGCAATTTTTTCTTATTGCTGTTATCTTTTAGCATATAACCATCAACACCAGCTTTAAGCACTCTTCTGACCACCACTTTTTCTACATGGCTGGTCAATGCCAATATTCTGACATTCGGATATAATTCTCGGATGATTTTAGTTGTTTCTATGCCATCCATAATAGGCATATTAATATCGAGCAAGACCACATCGGGTTGTCGTACCTCCAATTGGTTTAGGAGCTGTTGGCCGTTCATCGCTTCGCCAATCAAGTGGAGCCCCGGTTCTGGAATAAGAAGTTCGGACAGCGCTTCCAGAAACAGCGCTCCATCTTCTGCGATCATAATACTTATCATGGTTTATTTTTGGGGGTTTGAGAAATAAATAATGGTGGTTGTCTTGCCACTGCTCTGTTGCTCAATCTAGCGGAATGGTAATAATCATTGTAGTGCCTACAGTGAGATTCGTATCAATATCAAGCGTACCCCCAAGCGGCGCAATACGCTCCCGAATACTCTTGAGCCCAAGCCCCTCAGATGCTTTATCGGGGTCAAAACCCCGACCGTCATCTTCGGCCATTAGGATGACCTCCGATTCGTACTGATTGATTTGCAAGACCACATGCTTGGCTTGGGCATGTTTGAGAATATTGTTCAACAATTCTTGTGCAAGCCGATACAACAATAATTCTATCTCTGGCGGCAAATCCAATTCGTTACCAATACCCGCAAGTTCCAACTCAAATTTCTCAATATTGCGAATGCGCTCTACCAACTCCTTCGTGGCCTCCTCTAAGTCAAAATTGAGTTGTTTGCCATTGCTCATATCACTGGCAAGCATCTTCACTTCCTTGGATGTGCTTGCAATGAGTTCTTCTACCAGCTGATATTTTTCGTAATAAGGCGTATGAATGGCCAATGGTTCGCCCGCCTCGTGTTGGCGCATCAGGGTAGACAACAAACTACCAATATTATCGTGTATCTCTCGGGCCACTCGTTTTTGTTCTTTGTATTGTGCCTCTACCACTACACTCAATATTTTTATGTTGTGTTCGTGCATCAATTGCTCTATCTTTTGCTGGTGCTGTAGGGCTTTTTGTTGGTGGCGACGGCGCAACCACAGCAGAGCCAATGCAACCAAGAGCAAGCCCATACCCAAGAGCAATAAATAAATTTGCTTGGTTTGGAGTTGTTTCTCTAGGGCTATTTTTTCATTATTGGCTTTTAATGTCTCTATTTCTTTTTGCTTTTGCAGATTGTCGTATTGCTCCAGCATGGTGGTCGTTTCTACATTGTACAAGCTGTCTTTGATAACTACATATTGCTTGTGCCAGTCTAGGGCTTGACTGGTCTTGCCCTGTGCCTCATACGATTTGTATAAACCAAATAAAGCAAGGTGTTGTTCGTCTAAAATGTTTAATTTTCGACTTAGAGTCAATGCTTTGTTATAATAAGAAATAGATTGTTCATAATCTTGGAGTGCCCGATACACTACCCCCATAAAATTATATATGGTCAACAAATTAAAATAGTCATCTTGCTGTTGGGCTGTTTTCAATGAAGCTTCAAACAATGCCAAGGCTGCTGAATAGTTTTCTTTTTTGAGTTGAATATCGCCTAAGTTCATCTGCACTTTTAGAGCAACTGTAGGATTCGGAAATTGCTCCAATAAGACTAAAACTTGATTCAAGCGTATTGTTGCGGTATCATACTTTGTTTGAGCTATATAAACACTAGCGATATTGCTCCATATTTCTAATAATTCTGCTGTATCTTTATTGCTGTTATAATAAGTTTCGCACTTTTGATAGTACTCTAGGCTTTTATCATAGCGTTCTTGGTTCAAATAAACCATTGCAAGATTGTGCTGTACATCAACTAATCCTTGTTGGTCGCCTATTTTTTCCTTTAATTTGGCACTTTCTAAGTAAGAATTAGCTGCTTGTTTGAATTTGCCTTCACGAAGGTAAGTATTTCCAATATCTTGATAGGCATTACTTTCTAGTAAAGTGTTCTTGATATTTTGTGCAAGCTGTTGATTCCTAGTATAGAGTTCTATAGCTTTTGTATACTGTTCTTGTTGAGTATATATATTGCCTAATTGTTTTTGTAATGCAATAGTATCTCTAACATTCGAAGCACAGTCTAATCCTTTTTTTATATAATTTTTTGATTCTAATAGAGGAGTTACTTTTGCTAGATTAATACAAAAATCTACACAAAAGCCTGCTTGGTATTGTTGATTGAGTTTATAACCCTTTTCAAATAAAACCAAGGCTTCTTCATCTTTATATTGGTTGTAGGCCAACAATCCTTTAGTGAGTAGCAAATGAACCTTGATAAATGGAAAATTTCGTTCCGCAAGTTGTTTTTCTACAGTTTCTACATGCTTGTTAGCCTTGCTGTTATTCCCTTGTTTTGATAAAGCATTTGCTAATTGTAAATGTGTGGTCAGCAATTCTTGAGGATTGGTTCTAGTTTGATCTAGCAATTGATACAAACTATCTACAGGTATTCCATACAAGGAATGCGACCATAATAGAAATAATATGTAATAAAATTTTAGTTTCATAAAAAAGTTATTATTTGGGTGAGCTGTTAATCATCATTGTGATGATTAACAGCTCATAATTTAGGGATAAATTCCTTTGAATCTTCTATCGTTTCCTTCCACCAGAATACTTAATAGTCGGTTTCACACGTACCACAGGATCGTTATTCGCTTGCTTCCCCTGTACCAACTCGGGCAACTCAATAGTAAGCGTATACTCCGTCTCATCCTCCAACAACTCCTGCTGGTTGGTTTCAATAGTTATATCAAAATACAAGCTTCCGCCAGCACTTGCAGTATAGGATACCGTGGGTGCAATGGTTGTTTGTTTTTGGACGGCCTCATAGGTAGTGGTTGCGGTTGCTTTTTCGTCCGTTACCACGCTTGCATAGTCTTGGATATAAAATTCGAGGCTATAATTCTTACTTTTAGTATTGTAATACAATTGCACCTCTTGTGCTTGTACCTCTACAAATCCATTGTTGGAATCCATGTTCTTATTTATTTTTTATATGAATAAAACAAGGCTTGGAAGGTGTAGGCTATTTTTATTCCTTCCCCAGCCTTCATGAATTCTAAATATAGCGTAGATTTTTTTGTATCTCTACATTTGTTGTAGCAATTCCTTTGGTATGTATATCTGAACTATGCGTGTAGATACAAATATAGGGTGTTTCTATCGTATTTCTATACCATAAAAATAGTATATTTATATGGTTGTTGGGGGTGTGGGGCAGGGCTGTTAAGTTCTAAATTTAGATTATAATTAATACTGCGAAATGTTAATCCCGAAGGGATGTTATTATTATAGAACATGTTTAAGTATAGTTTTTGAACCCTGAAAGGCAGGGCTGTTAAGTTCTAATTGTTGATACTGCAAATTGTTAATCCCGAAGGGATGATATTATTGTAGCTTTGTTTACAAAGCGTATTTTTGAATCCCGAAGGGATGATATTATTAATATACAAGGTAATAATGACATCCCTTCGGGATTTTTTCAACAATATTCGGAGGCATTTTCCTAGAACTTAACAGCCCTGCCTGAAAGGGTGCTATTATCGTCTTACAAGCTAATAA
>CAYULH010000098.1:0-21211 GCA_964445645.1 uncultured Aureispira sp.
TCGGGATTTTTTCAACAGCATTTGGAGGTATTTGCTAGAACTTAACAGCCCTGCCCTTCGGGGTTCCTCCAGCTCATCGTTGAAAATACTCGCCTTAGCCCGCTAAGGCTGCGTTTTTCGCCTTGATCTGAATAATTGCTAGTGCTTTTGTGCTACCAGCACAAGCCATCGCAGCTCGCTTTGCGAGTATTCCATTTTTTAACTTATAATTAATTTTATCCACCTACTTAATAGACATTATTACACCTAAATCCCCCGCTTCACTCACTTGAGTTTGCTTCACAAAAACTTTCATTCTTAGCCTTACAAAATAGCTGTATAATTTTCTATATTGGAATGTATTAATACCACCAACAATTCTTATAACTTACCCTTTCCAATATGCGTCTGTTACTTTTTTGTTTTATTTTGTTTTTGCTCTATGCCTGCCAAGGCAATAAAAACATTGCCAACAAGTCTATTGAGGAGTTGGACGATTTGCAACAATTGCTAGATAAAGTCCGAATGCAATACAAAATGCCTGCTATGGCTGCTGCTATTGTGAGGAGTGACCAAATAGAAGTGGCTGTATCGGGCGAACGCAGATTGGGCAGTCGCATTGCGGTTCAATTAGAGGATCGTTTTCATTTGGGTTCTACCACCAAGGCGTTTACCGCACACTGGGCTGGGGCTTTGGTCGAGGCTGGCCTCATAAAATGGGAAACCAAGGTTTTGGATGTTTTTCCGCATTGGAAGGACGATGCGTTTAAGACCTATCACCATATTACTTTATCGGATTTGTTGTGCCATAGAGCCTATATCAAGCCGTTTACGGGGGCGCAAGAAATAGCACAAGTGCCCCGTTTTCCGGGCAGTCCTATGGAGCAAAGAAGAGCCTTTGCCAAGTGGCTCATGCGCCAAAACCCTGCAAAAATTGGAGCGCAAGATGGCTATACCTATTCTAATGCAGGATATTCGGTAGCCGCTGCTATGCTCGAAAAAGTGAGCGAAAGCAGTTGGGAAACAGCTGTAGAAGCTGATATTTTGGAGCCGTTGGGCATTACGGGGGTGTTTGGTTGGCCTACCGATGCCAATCCCGAGCAACCCTTTGGACACCACTCCATTCATCCCTTGGATTCCAATTTGCGTCCTGTCACCGCTCGCAACATGTTTCCCATGCCTGATTTTTTGGCCCCATCGGGCGATTTGAGTTTGTCTGTGGGGGATTATACCAAATTTGTACAGGCGCATCTCAAGGGGCTTCGAGGCCAAGACAATCTGCTCACTAGCAAAACTTATGATTACTTGCACTATGGCCGAGAAAACTATGCTATGGGCTGGACACGACTGCTCAAAAAAGGCGTTCACATCAGTACACACGATGGCAGTGCTGGCACTTTTTATTCTCATACAAGCATTCTCAAAGAAAAGGACTTAGCTATTGTTATATTTATTAATGCTTCTAATGTGTATGCTGCCAAGGCGGTTTACAGTCTCAAAAAACGCCTCATGGATTTACATGCGCCTGATGTATAGAGCTGGCATTATTTTTTCTATTATTAATAGAAGAATAATCCTACCCGACCTCTTCAATACTTAACCACTACTATTATGACCTCTCTGTTTACAAAGATGTGGCTTCTGATAGGCTTGTGTGTACCATTTTTGATGAATGCACAAGATGTCAGCTTGCCTCATGTTCAATCCCAATATCTTTATCAGGCCAAGAACAGTGGCGCAGCTATTTTGCATATTGCTTATCAGAACCAAACTGCTCAACTGCACAGCCCAGAAGGCTTAATTGAATTTTCTCAAACCAATATTACCAAACTCTTAGAAGACCCTAAACGCACAGATACCCCTGTCCAGAATTTGCTGGCTGCTTCTGTACGTTTACATGCTCCTGCCAACTTACCCATCTCCTACATCAATGATTTGTTCTTTTGGTTGAGAATTGGCGGTTGCAATACCCTTTATCTGGCTGTAGTGGAAGATATGCAGCCCGATGCAATCCAATATTTAAGTATTCCAATTGCTCCCTTTGCACTTGATGATAATGTGTACAAAGATGTAGAAACTGCCCAAAAGGTACATCCCAACACTAGTTTTTTGGATGCCAAATTTGATTGGAAATGGTATTTTGAGCAAATCAAAACACAGCCTATTGCTTATGTGCCCCATCTAATTCAACCATTAAAACTAGAAGAAAGACAAATTGTGTTTCAGGAACAATTGGTAAATCCAATGGTCTTGAGCACCCTGCTACAAACAGCCCTAGCACAACATTATCAAAACAGCTACAACAAAGCCACTCCAAAACAATATTGGAGTTTGCTTATTGAGGTAAAAACTGCGGCCAAATACCAAGATTTTGTAATGGTAATGTGCAGCATTGTGGAGGGCTATCATCTTTATTGGGAGGAGTTGGCTTTTGCCAAATACCAACAAACTTACCTAGAGTTGGCCCCCGAAAAACGCTGGGAAGTCCAGCAGGCTGCGCCTTTTTTGCCCTTGTATTATGATAATTTGCAAGCACAGGCACTGGCTACACTTGATAAGTCAACGCCTACTTTGTGGGCTGAACTAAAGGGGAATTAGTCTTATTTTTTCAAAAATACTATTCTTTGTTGGAACAAATCGGCTATTAGTCGAAAAAGGAGAACCTTCGCCTAGTCTTATGCGTATATTTGTTTGAAAAGGGTGATAAACTTCCTTTTTATGACAACCTAATTCCTATACATTTTAAAATACAAACAACAAATGAAGAACTTGCTATTTATATGGCTTACATGCCTTAGCTTTCCCCTTTTTGCACAAGAGTACAATTACAAAGTAGATTTAAAGAGCGTTGACAAAGATGAACTCATGGTCGAATTGACCGTTCCAGCCCTCAACAAAAAAGAGCTTACCTTTCACATGCCTGCCATGGTACCGGGTACCTACAGTGTTTACGATTTTGGCCGTTTTATCTATGATTTTAAGGTTTACGACAAGGATGGCAACCGTTTGGAATGGGAGCATCCGGGACTCAATACTTGGAAAATTTTGGATGGCAAAGCTGCTGCTAAAATTACCTACAAAGTAGAAGATACTTGGGACACCCAAAAACCCAATGTTGTTTTTGAACCTGCTGGAACCAATATAGATGACGATGTTTTTGTGTTTAACAATCATGGTGTTTTTGGGTATTTTGCAGGCTTCGAAAAATTGCCTTTTCGCCTAGAAATTGACCGTCCAGAAAACCTTTTTGGAGGCACGGCCATGAAACGTGTAGGTGGTGATGCCGATACCGATGTTTTCTTGACCGATAGCTACAATAATCTAGTAGACAACCCCATCCTATTTGCCAAGCCCGATACTGCCATGCTCCAAATTGGCGAGGCACAAGTATTGATTCACACCTACTCTCCTACAGGACGTGTCAAATCCAAGGAATTGGTGGCTGATATTCAACCCATTCTGGAAGCTCAACGCGCTTACTTGGGTGGCAAATTGCCTGTTGATCGTTATGCCTTTCTTATCTTTTTGGTAGAAGAAGGCGCCTCTTATTTATCGGGTTCTGCGGGAGCATTGGAGCATTCTTATTCTTCGTTTTATTGTTTATTTGAAGGTGAAGCAAGTAGCATTAGCCAAACGGTGCGCGATGTAGCCGCCCATGAATTTTTCCATATTGTTACGCCACTCAACATTCACTCCAAAGAAATTCACGACTTTGACTTTATCAATCCCAAAATGTCTAAGCACTTGTGGTTGTATGAGGGCGCAACCGAGTATGCTGCCCAACATGTACAAATCAAACAAGGCTTAATTCCCTTGCAGCAGTTTCTCAATACCATGAGTCAAAAAATGCGTCAGGCAGATTTGTTCAATCAAACCGTTCCCTTTACGACCTTGAGTGAATTGGCATTGGACGAACACAAAAGCCAATACCCCAATGTTTACCTCAAAGGAGCATTGATTAACATGACCTTGGATATGCGCCTGCGTAGTTTGTCCAACGGTGCTTATGGCATTCAGAATATGATGGAAGATTTGTCTAAAAAATATGGCATTGACAAACCTTTCAAAGATAAATGCCTATTCAAAGATATTGGTAAAATAACAGGCTATAAAAAAGAAATGAAAGACTTTTTTGGGCGTTATGTGGCTGGTGCCGAAGCCTTGCCTATTGCCGATTATATGGCCGAAATGGGCATCGACTACCAAGAAGAGGGTACAGTGGTAGAGTTATCACAATTTGGCTTTGACCTCAATACAGGTATTACCTTCAATCGTGGAAAAATGATGATTGAACTCAAAGAATCGGGCATTGATCCTTTTGGAAAAGATATTATAGGGTTCAAAGGGGGAGATTTGTTGTACAAATGGCAAGGCGAGGAACTCACTATAGCCAGCTTGCAAAGTGTGCTGGGACAACACCAGATGGGTTCTAAAGAAGGCGATGATTTATCGGTAGTGGTGTTACGCCAAGATGATTCGGGCCAATACAAAGAGGTGGAATTGAGTGGTGCATTGAAAAAAGTGCCTGTAAAAGCCAAACATGTCCTCCTACCCAAAGAGAATGCTACCCCCGAACAACTGGCTTTGCGTAAAGCATGGTTGGGCGATTATAAAACAGAATCTTAGGTAGGGCTTAATCTTATATAGAGCATAGCTGATTCACTTTTCATAAGCACAGGATAGAATACTAAACACGGTCTTTTTTCCTGTGCTATTTTTTTGTTAGAATTAGACATTAAATTTGATAAAAATAAATTGATGTTTAATTATACCAATAAAGCTATGGATAAAGAGTGGTTGCAAAAGCACTGATAGAGCAGCGAATCCATCACCTAAAAACATTCCACTTGTAAATGTTGTTTTTATTTTATATATTGATGTTAAATTAAGCAGTTTGCTTCTAGAATTGTTTGATAGCTAAAAAAATAATTCTACAAGCAAACAAGGCCAATTTCCCAAACAATGAAAAATTAGATAATCCTTTAAATGACCATTGCTTTACCTATCACCGACCATTGCTTCAGTAGCAAAATAATACGACGGGTAAAGTACTAAAACTGTAACGACCAATGGGAATAGTTATCGGCGTTTTGCTAGGGTTGCTTGCCATAGCAGTGATTGCTGCGGCCATAAGTAGAGCCAATCTAGTAGAATTTAAACCTGTACAAACCAACTCTGAAAACGAATACCAAATCGTAGACCAATACCCCGAAAACTTTGCTCAACATCTTAGAAAAGTTCTCAAGTATTACAATGTACCACACCAGCTGGATAGAGACAAGATTTTTATTGATAATACGGTGTATGATAACAAAGAACTAATGTTCAATTATACCCAAAAAGCACTGGACGAAACTTGGCTTAAACAACACTCCAAGTAGATGCCTTGACAGTATCTGCAAAAGGCAAGCTCAAAAACCTATTTGTCACTGTCTTTTTTGTATTTTGAGGAATTATATTGTTTGCTTTTTGTGAGAATTAATTACTACTATGAAGCTTTTAAGTATTCGCCTCAAGAATCTCAATTCCCTCAAGGGTGAAGTTTTTTTGTCTTTTGAAGAGGCACCACTCCAAAACTGTGGTTTGTTCCTAATTTCTGGCCCTACAGGAGCAGGCAAATCCACCATTTTGGATGCCATTACTTTGGCTTTGTTTGCGGAAGTGCCACGTTTTCAGGATATGAGTGGCAAGGACAAAGAGCATAAAATTGTGACCTATGGAGCGGCGGATGCTTTTTCGGAAGTTACTTTTCAGAGTGGGGAGGAGGTTTATAGAGCCAAATGGAGTATAGGCCGAAATAGCAAAGGAAAAAATAAGGGCAAATTTCAAAATTCTAAACGGGAATTGGTGCAATTGGCGGCCAACCAACAGAGTGGACAACTATTAGCCACTAAAAAAAAGGAGGTGAATGAGCAAATAGAGCAATTGCTCAATGGTCTCAATTTCAAACGTTTTAGTCGCTCTGTGCTGTTGGCACAAGGGGATTTTGCCGAATTTTTGAAGAATGTGCAGGATAGAGCCGAGATTTTGGAACGTATAACCAACTCTGAACGCTATTCGGAAATTTCGAGTGCGGCTTTTGAACGCCACAAATTGGCGGAAGCCCAATTGCAGCAATTGCAAGAACAAGGGGCTAATTTTGCCCTTTTGTCCGCAGAAGAACAAGAGGCATTGGCCGAGCAAGGGCAGCAATTGGAGACCGCTCAACAAGCCAAAGAAGCACAAATCAAGGCACAACAGCAGCAACTACAGCAATTGCAAGAATTGGCAAAATTAGAAGCGGAGGCTCATAAAATTGCTCAATTGCAGGAACAACTCAAGACGGATTGGGAAACGGCTCAACCGCTGCTACAAGCATTACAACAACACCAACAAGCGGCCGTTTATCAGGGTGATTTGGAGCAGTTGGAGGACTTGCAGAAGCAGGAAAATGGTTTGGCAGAAGCCTTACAACAATTATTAATAGAAGAAAAAAGCACCCAGCAACAACTCCATGATTTTGAACAAAAAGAACAGGGGATAAAAGAAAAATTGGAGCAGGCACAAGCGGCTTATCAGGCATTTGACCAAAATTATGCTCGTGTGGTCGCCTTGGATAGCAACATTGCCAACCAAGTCCAAAATTACCAAGCGTTGGAAAAGAAAAAAGAAGCATTGCACCTTAAAATCCAAGAAAAGGAAAGCTCTATGGAGCAATTGGAGCAAGAGCAAAAAAAGGCACTGCAACAACAAGAGGATTTAAAAAAATGGCTGGAACAACATGCTCACCATGCGCCCCTGCTGGAAACGGCTGTTATTGAAAAATTGCAGCTAGAACAAAACAATTGGGCTGATAGCCAAAAAGCTTTAAAGAGTATTGGGAAAACCCAAAAAACGCTGCAAGCCAACCAACAGCAAGCCAACCAACAACAACAGCAATTGCAAGAGGAGCTAACGATTGCACAAAATAAACAGGCTCAATTTCAGGCAGATTATCAACAGCTCTGTACCAAAGAAAAACTGGATGTCCTCCAATCATACGAAGAGCATTTGGAATGGGTAAAACAGTCGTATCAGGATTTGGACGGGACATTGGAGGTTTTGAGAACCATAGAAGAGGAGCGCAAAACGAATTATGGTTTGTTGGCTGACTTGATAGCGCAAGAAGAGGAAATTAGAGGGCAGCAAGGGGCATTGGAGCAATTGGATGGTGCTTTTTTGTCGAATGAATTTGAGCTGGAACGTGCCAAAAAAAATAAGTTGTACTACGCAGAGGTTTACCAAGCCCGACAGGAACAAAACAGCTTGAGTGACTTGCGTGGGGCCTTGAAGGAAGGCGAAAAATGTCCTTTGTGTTTTTCGACGGAGCACCCTTTTAGGACAGAGCAAGTGGATATTAGTTTTGCCTTGCAAAAAGCGGCAGCCGATCTAAAAACAGCCGAGAATAAGTACGAGCAATTGGACCAACAATATCGAGAAATTGTAAGTAATGCTCTTTTGGCCAATCGTTTATTGCAAGAGGCTCAAAAGAAGAAAGAGCAGATTCAGCAAGCAATTGAACAAGTAGAAGGGCGTATTAGTCGTTTGCTAGAGCAACATTCTATACCCAGTGGCTTGGTCATTCATCAAAAACAAGTGCTACAAGACCAAATTACCCAAACCAATGCTGCTATTAAGCATTACCAACAATTGGAAACACAATTAAAGGAGTGCAAACGTCAAGAACAAATCCAACTGGCGGAACAGGAGAGTTTGAAAAAACAGTTGCAACTCTTGCGTACACAAATAGAACAACAGCAACTAGAGCAAGAGAAGTTGGCACTGGATCAACAACATCATGAAGCCAAAATTGCAACCCATCTACAAACTATTCAACAGGTTTTATTGCCCTTTGGGCTAACAGAAAATAGCCCACAAGCTGTACAGCAATTGGAGCAGTACAAAACCAAATACAAACAGCAGTTGGAGGCCGAGCAGCAGGGTGCCAATCAATTGGCAAAATTGCAGCAGCAAATTCAGAATGATCGGGAGCGGTTGTTGGATTGGACCAAGGAGGACGAGGATTTGCAAGTGGTGTTGGCCGATTGCAAAACCCAATTGCAAGCATTTAGAGCCGAACGTCATCAATTGTTTGCAGGGGATTCGGTAGAAGCTGCCAAAACCGCCCATCTACAGCAATTGGAAACCTTAAAAAAGGTACAACAGGAGCTGCTTCAAAACATACAGCAGCAACAGCAGCAGCAAGCCAATTGCACAGGAAAAATAAACGTGACGCAAAATCAAATAGCGCAAGTCAAACAACAATTAGCAACAAAAAACGCCGCTTTAACCCAGCGTTTGCAGGCTGCCAACTTGGGCGATATTCATAGTTTGCGTGGCTTGTTATTGGAGGCGGATAAGGTAACGGAGTATGATGCGTTGAGTACTCAATTGCAACAACAACAACAACGTTTGAGCCAGCAGCAAGAACGCAACCAGCAGGATTTAGAGCAGCAGCAAGCCTTGGTAGCAGTCATAGAGCAAAGCGCCGAAGAATTGGCAACGGCCTTGGCACAATTAGAAAAAGAAAGAACGGCCGAACTTCAACAATTGGGGGCCATCAAGGAAAAGCTAGAGCGGCAGGCATTGCAACAACAGCAACATGCCCAGCTCCTAGAATCCATTGCCCAACACCAAAAAGAAGTAGCGCGTTGGGATGTCCTCAATCGCCTGATTGGCTCTAAGAATGGCAAAAAGTTTAGCCGTTTTGCACAAAGCATTACCCTCAAAAAACTGGTCAGACTGGCCAATATTCACTTAGGCACCTTCCTCAACCAGCGTTACTACTTGGAAACACGCCTAGAAAGTCCTGAAGATACCAAGGATACTGAATTGCTGGAAATTGATATTGTAGATACTTTCCAATTGAACAACAAACGCCCCCTCAATACCTTGTCGGGTGGCGAGAGTTTTTTGGCGAGTTTGTCCTTGGCTTTGGCACTGTCTGATTTGGCAGCAGGGCGTGCCAATATCGAGTCTTTGTTTATAGACGAGGGTTTTGGCACCTTAGATAACAATACCTTGCAAATGGCGATTAGAGCCTTGCAGACCTTGGAATCACAAGGCAAAACCGTGGGCATTATTTCTCATGTAGAAAAACTCAAACAAAGTATTGATACCCAGATTCAGGTGGTCAAGAAAGGGGGCGGCTATAGTACGGTTACGGTGCGATAGTTGTGTTGCTAGGGCAGCAAGGAACTTATTGTATGGTCTTTTAGTTGTGTTTTTTGTAATAATTTGGCGAATTATTCACAAGCCTTCAATAATGTCTAATATACCATGAAAATCAAAACCTTATTCAACCTCTGGTCTAAAGGGAATTATTACCACCATATTGACAATTATAAGAAATACACCAACTTCAATACCTTGGGCTTGTTTCGTTCTATCTTGGAGAATAAAAAACTAAGTTTGGAAGATCAATTGGAAGTGCGGGATTATGCCCAGCAAGCTTTTGCCAAGACATTTGATTTTTTGCAACTCAAAGACCCTTGGACCTACAAGCAATTGGTGACCTTGGGCCAAGACCTCACCAAAGCCGATCATGCTCAACTCTGGGCTGATATTTATCAATACCAACAAACTTATCTCAAAGAAAAGCAACTCAATCATCGAAATTTTGGTACCTATGCCAAGCATGACTGTGGTTGGGAACACTGCCCCCTCAATGGCATTATGATTCGACAAGGTTCGGCTCTAGCCGAATGCACCATGCACTTCAAAGAAGACAAATACCTCAACAAAAAGCCCTACCAACGCCACCAGAAACATCGTCCAGAATGGCAAGAAGAGGCCGATGATTTTCTCTTGGAGGAATAACAACGTCCCACTTATCATTATAGCATATTTTTTTAAGTGTTTCTTTTCGCTCTACTTTTCCTTTCAAACATTTTTTTTGATTTTTTAATGCGGAATCAACGATACCTTTATTCACAAAAAAAAATACAGAAAAAGTCAACCATTTAATGCTTTGGATGGTGTAGGTTTTCTATCTAATACTTTGTTTCAAGGGCTATCGACTAGGATTTAGTGAAGAGAGGACATCGTCTACCGTCTGTAGGAAACCCTGTAAGGCAGAGCTACACCTAAAAAAAGAGCTTGTTGGAACATTCCAACAAGCTCTTACTTTTTATTGTTTTACCATCCTACTAAGCTTCAGCAGGCTGCTCTTTTTTTGCTGTTTTTTTATGACTGTAATCATAATTGGGATTCTCCCGCTTGGTTCTAGAATATAGCGTCACGTTTTTATCTGTTAGAAAACGCCAATTCACAGCCACCCAAGAATTGTACGAGTGCAAATGGTCATAAAACTCTGGTGCCATTTTTTTCAATTGTGGCAAACGGCTTCCCGGAATTCTAGGAAAATCATGATGCTCATTGTGATACCCCACATTAAAGGTTACTAAGTTCAATGGGCCATAATAAGAATAGGTTTCTTGCCCTTCTTCAAATACATAATGCTCTGAAATGAAGTGCCCTGAAGTGGGGTGCAAGCCACCTGCAAATACCAAGGATAGGAACAAATACAAGGCTGCAGACCCTGCTGCTGCTGGTGCTACAAAGTAAGCCAAACTTCCAAAATAAAGCCCCATTGCCGTCAATTGGAAAATCCAGTTATAAATGACCCACTTGTCAATTTTTAGTGGCTTTACCACCATAGGACGCAAGGCATAAAAGAAGATTTGTGATACAAACCAAATCACCTTGCCCACAAAACCTCTAAACAACATGGCTTCGCCCAAAGTAGGAATATCGGTATCTTCGCCATCACGCCCTTGATCCCAGTGGTGAATGCTGTGGTAATATTTGAAGGCCATGGCATAAGGTGCCATCATTGGAATATTGGCTACAAACGCCAAGTAATTGTTGTGTACTTTTTTCTCAAAAGCCAAATCGTGCGTAATTTCATGCACAGCCAAGAACATTCCATGTATAATGGTAGCTCCTACAAAATATGTTACCAACAAGAATGGAATCCAGCTCAATTGCCACGCAAAGGCCGCTACGGTCATTTGCAACGTTACCCAAAGTACCGTAAAATATTTCATCTTGGGATTGATGCCAAACAATTGTTTAACTTCTGGATGTGCTTTTAGGATTGCCTGACGGCGTAGAAAATGAGGCTCTTTGTCGTCTGCCCAATAGTAGTCATTCTCTGATGCTCTATGAGTACCCATTTTAATGCTTTTTTATGATTATAATACAACTTCAACGATTCAATGTAGAAGTTCTTGTACAGAAAAACCTATGGTATGGGTTGTTCTATCTAAATTTTTAAGTAGGCGCAAAGATAAGGCATGTCATTTACACTACCTTATATTCTATGCTTTTTGTTACTGCTTATGACGTTTGTATAGCATTCGGCCGTTTTTTTTACAAATCATCCAAAAAAACCACCCCATCAAAGTCCTTGGCACTAAATGGCAAATCTAAGCGTGGACGGCGTGCATACACTTGGTCATAAACTGGTATATGGTTGTCAAAACGAGTAGGATAGTAATTACTGTGTATGATTACTGCTGCTGCTTTTTGTGCTAGGGGCTGCATTGCATGCAATGCAGCCCGTACCGAAGCCGTCTTACAACTAGCAATCAAAGCATTTACTTGCTCCTCTTTATAAACAGATGCAACAAAGGGGGCACCTCCCCCACGAGCAGGAGCAGGCAAAGCACCATTTTTCCAGAGCGAAACCCGATTATCATAAGGAAAAGGATCAACAGGCTGCCCATTGAGCCAAACATTAAAATGAATATGAGGAATGCCAAAAGGAAAAGTAACCAAGGCATCCAGCCCACTATACCCCGACAAAGCAATGGTTTGGCCTCGTTCCAATACCTCCCCCACCTCTACCAAGGCACGCGCCAAGTGGGCATAACAAGTCATCAAGCCTTGCCCATGATCGATAAAAATCTTCAGCCCTCCACGGTTAAATTCGGACTGAATCGCCACCACTTGCCCCACAGCCGCCGTACACACTTCTGAGCCAACAGGAATGGCAAAATCAGTTCCATTATGACTATCATAAGTCAGTTGACGACCTCGATAGTCTCGCACTTGTGTTTTCTTGACCGACCAACCTGCCTCAATAGGCGTGGGGGTGTGATTGACCAAATTGGAAATAATGGCTTGTCTTGGAACATAAAACTTGCCCCGCCACAAATAAGGCGAGATGCGAGGATGCAATTGCGATAAGCTGGATAAACCAAACTTGGAACCGGGCACATCCTCTTGCCCAAAAAGAGCCACCTTAGTTTGCGCCCATCGCTCCCTAAAAGGCGACAAGCCCAGCACTTCGCCAAAGAATTTTAGTTTTTTCATGATTGCTATCTTTTTTTCAATTCTAAAACAACTTCTTATTTTGTGGTCTACTAAACTTAAACCTCCAACAACAGTTATCCAAAGTAGCAGACCCATTTAATCTACCATTTTTTTCTTTTTCTTAATAACCATCAACCAACGTGTCTACACCTCCTAATTTCAAAAACGAACAAGCCATAGTAATTGGCATTCCTGTACAATCCAAAAACCAAGAAGCCTTGGTCAAGGCTATTAATGGCATTGACGGCTATAGTTATGCCGGCATGGCCTTGCTCCACGAACAAACACAAGATAGCTTTGGGATAGAAATTTATGAGAAGGATAAAAACATGCGCCAAGCGTTTGAACAATTGAGCATGGGCAGATTAACAGAAGAACAATTAGAAGCCATTGACAAACACACCTTTACCATTTATTTGATTGGCAAGGGGGGGACGGTAGAAGATGCCCGTAAGATGTTGGAAACGAGCCAAGCACTCTTGAGTATTGGGGGCCTTGGGGTCAAGGTCGAAACCACGGGCAAAGCCTTTAGCACAGAGGTGTGGAATAAGATTAGTCAATTGCCCGATGATGCACGGCTTTATGATGCCTTTGTAATGAAGCTTCATGCCGATGGCGATGTCTATTACACCAGTGGAATGCAAAACATGGGCTTAAAAGATGCTATTGTAGGAGCTGTAGACCAGCAAACAGCTATTTATGCCCTAGATGCTTTTTGTTTGTATCAAATTTTGGAGCAACCCCACATTCGCCCAGGCGAAAGCTTCTCGCCCGCCTCAGACATGCCCTCTTTTCAGATTACCGAAGAGGAAGACCAACGCTACCCCAAGGAAGATATTTATTATAACAAATATGGCCTTTGGATCATGCGCCCCATTGTCAATTCGGCTGTCAAATCATAAATGCCTCAAGATGCCCTTATCAAAGGGCGACCAGATTGCTGTTTTGACTTGGGCACTTTTGAGGGCTTGATTGGCCCATATATTACAGGTATACAAGCCTGTGTAATAACCTGTTGCCTTATAAAAATAATCGTTATCTTGGTAGCCCTTGTCGGGCAAATAGCGCAAACCACCTGTAGCCGAACGCTTGAACGAGCCTTTGACAAAATCCAGCAGGGATTCTCTTTGTTCGCAACAAATCCACACACGTTTCCAACTTGTAGAGGCACGTTGATAGTGGGTAACGTGCATTAAGGTAGGCGTAGGTAGAAAAATAGCCGCAGCAGCTACCCTCCAATCTATTTCCGACCAACTTGGCACTCGAAGATAAAAACCTTCATCGCCCCAACCCATGCCTACATAAGTAGTGCCTTCTTGCACATTCAGTTGCTCCAAAAATTCCTCATCCAATGCCGTAACAGGCAATACAATATCTACATGTATGCCATTGCTATTCACAAAAAAATGCTCTTCCTGCCCTCTACAAGAACTTGACTTAGAGGTAGTGGTCAAAACCGACAAAAACCAAGCAAAAAACAAATAATTGAGAAATAATACCACTATCAGCACTACCATAATCAATACAGTTTTGGCCAATTTCCAAACAAGAATGCTCATACTATAATAAATGGATTTGGTGAGTTAATAATTAATAATGGTAAGATAATGAAGTTGTGGCAATATTTGATTATATCTATCCAAATCCCTACCTGCCTTGATTTACAAGCATCCTTGCAATAGTATTACTATCATTTATTAAATTAAGTTTTACTTTTGAAATGGTAGAACCATTCTTTATGACAGCAACATCCTCTGTTTTTAGAGAGAATATATTACCTTTGCTTATACTATTTGAGATTCTCCTGATTGAATTCCCTCTATTCAATCCTTTATTTTATACCATTGCTGACACCTTCTAGCAGCCAAATCATTAGCCTATTATGAACGAACAACAAGATTTTAGCCCATTCAAGAATTTTGGCGCTGATATTCCAGCAAGTATTATTGTATTTTTGGTAGCAATGCCACTCTGCTTGGGTGTAGCCCTTGCCTCTGGAGCACCTTTGTTTTCTGGCATTATAGCTGGAATCGTGGGGGGAATTGTAGTAGGGGCTGCCAGTGGTTCTCCATTGGGCGTTAGTGGGCCTGCTGCGGGATTGGCAGTTATTGTATTGGATGCGATAACAGAATTGCAAAGTTTTGAGGTCTTTTTGTTGGCGGTATTTATTTCAGGTATTTTCCAATTGCTCATGGGTTTTGCCAAAGCAGGGATTATTGCGTATTACTTTCCCTCCTCTGTAGTACACGGGATGCTGGCTGGTATTGGTATTCTCATTTTCATGAAACAACTGCCCCATGCTGTAGGCTACGATGCGGATCCTGAAGGAGATTTTTCTTTTATGCAGGTCGATGGACAAAACACCTTTTCAGAATTGTTCAATATGCTCAATTACATCAGTCCGGGGGTTGTTTTGGTTTCCGTTATCTCCCTGGCCATTCTGATTCTTTGGGAAACCTCGTTTATGAAAAGCATGCGATGGGCACGTATTATTCAGGGCCCTTTGGTGGTGGTGCTTGTTGGGGTTGCTCTGGTAATCGGTTTGTCTACCGATGCCTATTGGAACATCTCTGCCGACCACATGGTTAATATTCCAATTGCAGAAACATTGACCGAATTTAGAGCCAACTTTCAGAATCCCGACTTTAGTGCATGGAACAACCCTGCAGTTTGGAGAATTGCGGCGGTATTGGCCTTAGTCGCTAGTATAGAAACCCTATTGTGTTTGGAAGCTTCGGACAAACAAGATACGTACAAGCGTACCAGTCCTGTTAATCGCGAGCTCAAGGCACAAGGATTGGGGAATATTGTTGCTGGGCTTATTGGTGGAATTCCTGTAGTACAGGTAATTGTACGCAGCTCGGTCAATCAACAATCGGGTGGCAAAACCAAAGCATCGGCTGTGATGCACGGCTTTTTGATCTTGTTTAGTGTTATTCTCATTCCTCAATATCTCAATCTTATTCCATTGGCAACACTTGCCGCTATTTTGATAGTAGTAGGTTATAAATTGGCCAGACCTACCCTATTCAAAAAAATGTACAAGCAAGGCTGGACACAGTTTATACCGTTTATGACTACGGTTGTCTGTATTTTATTGATTGACTTGCTCAAAGGTATTGGCTGTGGAATGGCGGTTGCACTGTTAAGTATTTTGTATAATAATTATAAAATTCCCTATCGAGTAGAAAAATCAAAAAAACATCAAACCCTGCGTCTTATCCTATCAGCCGATGTTACCTTCCTCAACAAAGCTTCCATTCAGGCATTTTTGTCAGAAGTACCCAACGATGTCACCGTGATTATTGATGCCAGCGAAACGCATTTTATACACCATGATGTACTAGAATTGATCGAGGATTTTGAAGTCAATGCCCGAACACGCAACATCACTGTCCAAAAAATTGACTTGTACGAAGAGAAAGAAAAACACATTCACTCTACCCCGCACTTTAATGTCGTAGCAGAAGAGGATTAAATTGTTATTTATCATTATGTATTACCTCCTTCAATTGTATCTATGGATCCGTATGAGTTACAGCTAGATTTTATCACACAGGCTATTCCACAACAAACGCCAGAAGTTTGCAAACAGGTGTTTTATGAAGTAGCCAAAAAAGATATACGCAAGGCGATTTATTATTTATTGCAACCAAACCAGACCGTAGAAGAGTCATTGGAGCGGCTAGAATCTGCGCCCAATTTGGAACATCTGGAGGAGGTATTGCACCAATATTGCCCCAACAAAACCTACCAACAACTGGTACATCAAGCCGCCAAAGGCCATCCTTTCCTATTAGAAAAACGATTGTTAGAACGCCTAAAATCCTTCAAACGTGCGCCTAGAAAAGCTGTTTTGCAACAAATTTGGTCTATTGTAGAATCGGATGATACCCTGCTCCTCGCCTATTTGCAAGGGCTAAAATATTACAGCCATGAGCTGGCGCAGCTCTGGCCCAATATCAATCAAGGCTTGCTACACCAACAAGAAGAAATTGTAAAAATGTGCTTGGAGTTGTTGATTAGAATGCCACAAGGCGTAGACAAATCCTTGATTCATATTACCTATCTGCTACGCCAACCCGAATGGCAATTCAAAGCCTTAAAAACCTTGCAAAATGCCCAAAACCTGCCTGCACACACAGTCCGTGCGCTTGTCAAGCCTATTTTGGATGCTTACCGCAAACACCCCAACAAACAAAACAATCTCTTGCCCGAAATTAGAATTATCCAAAGTATTGCTCGTCTCAATAGTGTTCATGTAACACTGCCCGATATAGATTTGAATCGTTTTTGAGCGTATTAGTCGAATATTTCTAGGGTTTGATAGGATGGGGGAAACTTATTTTAGTGCCTGATAAGTTATGGATATAACAACTGAACAAATCTATTTCTAACTTTACAACAGCTACTACTATGTTCTGGCTTTCCATTGCACTTATTACCATTTCGAGTTCTTATTTTTCCTTACAACGAGAACGTTTAAAACGAGAAAATAAAGTTTTTTTGGGTTCTAATAACAGATATTCTGAACTAGAAATTCGTCAATTAAAAGAAGAAAATGCACGTTTAGAAGAACGAATTAATAATCTGGAGCATATTGTTTTGGATAGAAAAGAGTATATTGACTTAGAATATGAATTAGAACAAAAACGCTTGGACGAGGAGCAGCAAAAATTTAGATACTAAGCACTATCTAAATTACCAATAAAACCTTACTCTACCTTTTTAACAAACAATATTTATGGCGCAACTTTTAGAAGCTTTAATTCCTATTATTGCTATTTTATGTGTTTTTGGAATTCCATTGTCCGCTATTTACACTTCTTACAAACTCAAAATGGAAAAATTGAGACAGGAGGGAGAAGGTGGTGGAATCAATCAAGAAAAATTGAATGATTTGCGCCAACAAATAGCACTATTGCGTGCAGAAAATGATCTGATAAAAGAAACTCTGTTGGATGTACAGCAAAATACGGGACAAACACCTACTCGTATTGAACTTACGGAATACGAAAAAGAACAAATTAGGTTGGATCAAGAAAATAAAAATTACTACTAAGCTATATTATTATGCAGTTTATTGTTTTATTATTGGCCTTTGGTGTTTTTGCACTGTTGGGATATGTTTTTTTTAGCAATCAAAATAAAAGTAATCCGGGTGTTTTGGATGATGCTGCCCAACAAGAACTCTTGTTGGCACAAGTAGAACAACTCCAAAAAACCGTCCAACAACTCGAAAAACGCCTAAACAATGTAGAAACCATTGTTACAGATGCCAAATTTATTGATCCACCTACCAGTGGACGGGAAGCCATTGACTTGCAAGCCGAAATTGCTGATCTCAAAAAAATCATCCAAAAATTGCGTTGAAAAAACCTCTTCCTTCCTTTCTTCAATACAGTTTGTGGGCCTGTTGGCTGCTGTTAGGTATTCTTCTTCTAACTAGTAGCCTGTACACTTACCATACGGCCTATGAGCAGTTTACCACTGTGCTGCTCCAAACTGTTCACAAGCTCGATTGGCGGCCTTACTTTGAACAAGCTGTACTGCCCCAAGCACGCTATGCCATGCTGCCTTATCTGTTGGGCATTTTGTTTGTTTTTTGGCTTCTACTCAGCCCTTGGTATTTCCACAAAAGCCAATATTGGAGCCGATTTTTAGCCTTATTTTACACCACTCACAAACAACAACAAGCGGCCTTTTGGACTGCTCTAAGCCAAGCAGAAAAGGGTTTCTTAGGGCTTATTATAGGGTTGGCTGCTGTAAGAATGCTGTACTATATGGGGCATTATGCCCTACAGTATGACGAGGCTTGGACCTACAACCATTTTGTCTCCAATGGTTTTTGGGTGGCGGCCATCAGCCCCAACAACAATCATATGTTATACACTTTATTGGCCTGCCTTAGCGATTATCTGCCTATTGATGGGCAGTATAGTTTGCGGCTGCCCGTGGCCATAGGCGGCCTTGTACTCTTGTTGGTCTTTTACAAATTTGCCCGTCAAATTGGCTCTAGCTATTGGGCCTTATTGGGCTTGGCTTTTTTGGCTTTTGCCCCTGCGGCCAGCTTGTATAGCCTCTATGCACGTGGCTATATTTTTCAATTGCTGTTTACAGTCATTGCATTGGCTGCTACTTGGCATTTGCTCACCGCCAAACGCCAACTTTACTACCACTGGACTTGGTGGATTGTAGCCCATGTATTGGGGCTGTATAGTGTGCCTACTCATGCTTATGTAGTGGTTGTTACGAGTCTTTTTTTGGTTTGGAAAGGGCGATTTTCCATAACTTTTTTAAAAAAATGGCTACTAGCCAATGCCACTGTAATGGGCTGTACCACACTGCTTTACGCTCCTTACTTTATCACCAATGGGGGGCAAGTATTGTGGGCAGCGGCCAGCCAAGGGCCTAGTGGAGAAGCATGGTGGGCTTATCAAGACAAGGTAGCCGATTGGTTGTTGTGGGGCGGAGGGCGAGGTACGCCTGTGTATGGTATTTGGTTGGGGCTATTGGCTGTTTTGGTTGTTCTTTATTATAATAAAAAACATAAATACACAGCCTATACGCTGGTGCAATTGGTACTGCTTTTTTTGCTCTTTCCAACCTTGCTCAATGGACTAACAGGAGCGCAACCACCCTATCGAGTTTGGTGTTTCTTGGGGCCGATATTGGCACTTTGGATAGTGCTTGCAGGGCAGGTTCTAGCACCCCATTGGCAACATCCTAAGCAGTTGTTGCTAGGCATTTTTATGATAATAGGAGTCTATAGTTGGCGACTAGAACAACATTATGCCTTGCAGTGGAGTGCAAAATTGGATTGGCAAGTCCAATCTATAGCCCAGCATCTCTTAGATGCCAATATTCAACACTGTTATTTGTTTTCTAATTATGACAAACCTCTGCTAGAGTATTATTACTTACGACAAGGAAAACGCCTGCACATCAATATGGTAAGCCCACAGAGCAAGGATTATGCCCCCTTTGAGCAACTGCCACTGTATGAGGCCGTGCTTTGGGATGCAGAAGACCGAGTAGCCAGCCCACCAGAACGAGCTTGGTTGACCCAACATTATCCCATTGTCCTCTACAAAGACCCACGCATACAAGTACACCTGCCTAAACCTGTGGAGTAATCAGCCGTTTTTGCCAGTCAATAAAACCGCCTTTTTGCTCCAGCTCTAAGGCCAATTCCAACACCAAACGATCGGCCCCAAACTTGCCAGAAAACTGCACGCCTATGGGCATTCCCTCGGCACTCTCTGCCATAGGCAAGGCAATAGCGGGCGCACCCGAAATGTTCTGAAACACCGTAAAATTGACGTATTGGCTCAATTTTTCAATACTAGAAAAGAAATTAATATTGGGATCAAAATAACCAATAGGGGGCGTAGGATGTGCCACTACAGGACTCAACAAAATGTCATAATTCTGATGCAAGGCATCATAATGAGCAGCAAAATGCTTGAGACGACGCAATACAGTTCTAATATCAAACAATATCTTAGGAAAAACCTTGGCCATTTGTTGGGTAAATGGCTCTGCCTGCTTGCCCCTAAAACTCCAACCATAACTAAACTTTCCAAAACGCATCAATAGATAACTAATCATACTCCAATAGCCCAAAAAGTCAATCTTGGTTTCCTGTGTAAAAGGGCAATCAATCAATTCTACCTGATGCCCCAATTGCTCACAAAACTGTGCAGCCCTTTCCATGCCTTTCTTTACATCTTCATGCACATTGACCTGAGTAGGTGTTTGCACAAAATAAGCAATTTTTAGACGGCGTTTCAAGGGGGCTTGAATAGAGCCAATAGGCGGCAGTTTTGGTGTTGGGTAGTACTGCTCCACCCCCAACTGATAAGCAATAGCATCTCGAACAGAGCGTGTTAGTACGCCTTGAGCCACAATATCAATGGGCAGTGCCTTGGTAGGCGAATCTACATCACGCCCAAGACTAGGCTTAAAACCAACCAAGCCACAACAAGCGGCAGGAATCCGAATAGAGCCACCTCCATCAGCAGCATGACTCACAGGCACCACACCTGCTGCCACCAATGCCCCTGCTCCACCAGAGGAGCCTCCAGTAGAATAGCCTATGCCCATTGGGTTTTGGGTTGCCCCTTGCAACAAGGTCTCAGAAGTAGGCATTAAGCCAAATTCAGAGGTGGTTGATTTGCCCAATGGCACTACACCCAACGCCAATAATTGTTGGGTGATTTTTTCGTTCTTCTTTTGCAATTTATTCCCCAAGGCTCTTGAACCATGCAAAGTAGGCATCCCCTCTACATGCACCAAATCCTTGATAAACGTGGGAATCCCTGCCCATACACCTGTTCCTTGGCTTTCCACCCATTCTGATACCCGATCAAAATCAGCATAAGCAATGGCATTGAGCTGGGGATTGACTGCTTGAGCACGCTTGATAGCACAAGCGGCTAGTTCCTGTGCTGTAAAATCTTTGTTGCGTAGATGGTCGGCCAAAGCAGTGGCATCTAGTGTTCCTAGCAAGTCATCTTGATAAGCATGAATGGTTGGGTGCATAAAAAGTAATGTTAGTAGTGTCTATTCCTTGAAGTCTAAAACAATTGTATTTCTACCTAAAGGAGCTATTTTAAGAAAACTACCCCTATACTAAGCTATTTTTTTAATAATACTTCGTGTATTAGCTCACTTTGCTTATGAGCTTACCTACGGTTCGGTTTAGCTCGCTTCGCTCGTGAGCTCACAAGTTCGTTTTTTTACTTTTTTTTATAAAAAAGTAAAAAAACATCTTGTATCTAACTGATTATCAGTCTTTTATGGTTTAAGTTTGTTTCTGTAATAAACTGATAATCAATCAGATACGATTTCCAACACTCGCAAAGCGATCTGAATTAGTTTGTATAGTATACAG
>CAYULH010000099.1:0-20874 GCA_964445645.1 uncultured Aureispira sp.
ACTAGGGCTTTTTGATTTCGCAAACTTTTTGGCAAAAATTTTATCCTTTTTTTTGCCGCTGTTTGTTGCTTACTTTTTCAGCCTTTTGTCTTCCTTGCCACTCACCTTTTGTGCGAAGCGGTTGCAAATGTAAGACCTGTTTTTTGTTCTCGCAAATCTTTTGCTTCTTTTTTTGAAAAGGAGAACCTAAGTTAAACCGAGTATTAAACTATGATTATTTGGCAAGAGTGGTTATTATCAAAAGTATAATTATTGCTTTTGCTCACACACAAAAATTCCTCTCTCAATATTTAGTTGTTCATGATTTTTATTTTTACCTTATAATCTACATTATCTACCAAATTTTGGTTTGCACCTCATTTTATTTCCTGAATTCACTTTAATACATCTGTATTATGTTTGGTTTAATGCGACCTAAACGCCAATGTTCTTCTACTAGTTGTTCTTGTGAACAAGCGCAATCTGCTTATTTGTTGCATCGTCAGCATTATTGTGGTACTTGCAAAGCTATTGGAAAAACATTTGACCATAAAAGTCGATTGTTGCTCAATTTTGATACGGTATTTTTGGCAGAGTTATTATCAGAATTAAATCATCAATCTACCGATACTTGGGAAGGAAATCTTCAAGTGGTAAATACTTGTTTTAGTATGCCCAAAGAAGACCAACTCCCCTTTTCCTTAGAATATGCCGCTCATACATCTGCTCTATTGGGGGCACTCAAAATAGATGACAACATCAAGGATAGCGGACGTTTTCGTTGGAAAATGATTCAACAGGCGTATCAAAAGACGTTTAAAAAGGCTTACCAGCAATTGGAGACTTGGGGGCTAGATATGTCTGAAATCGATCAATGGATTATTAGGCAAGTAGAACTAGAGCAAAAGAGCATCGTATATACTGACAATATCGAAGAGCATTTGCTACACTATGCTGCTCCTACCGCAACGATTACTAGTGAATTATTTGCTTTAGGTGGGAAGTTATTACAAAACAAAAGTGATCTAAAAGCCTTGGGTTTGGCTTTTGGGCAGTTAATCTATATCCTAGATGCTTTTGAGGATTATGAGAAGGATGTGTTTGAAGGGGTTTTTAATCCATTGGCTTTATTTTGGCCCGAATCACGTAGTTTGCCAAGCAGTGCTTTAGAACAAGTTCGACAATTATTGTTACAATTAGAACAAAATATTAATGTTCACATTGGGCAATTATCTATTTCTGAAGCAGCCAAAGAACGTTTCTCAGGTCGATTAACTTCCAATTTGGCCTTGAGAATTTATCGAGAGCGTGTTATTCCCAAGAGCTTGAAGGAGCGTTGGGCTTTGCGTTGGCAACAAGCCAAGGAAACAGCCGAACAACTCAGTTGTGCGCCCACTACTAGAGTGCGTCAAATGAATGTTTATATGATTGCTGTGGCGGTCTTTATCAATCCAGAAGCACAAAATTATCTTCCAGAGGAAGGAAAGTGGGAAGTATTTCAGTGGAGTCTTTTATTTACTACTATATTAGCAACATTGGGCTTGATGCCTATTGTGCGTAAACGCAGAAAACAAAAACGACAAGAACGTCGAGAACGCCGTCGCCAGAGACGCTTGCAACGAAAAGCTAACAAACTTGCCTCTTCAGGAATTAAGAACTCTTTTTGGTCAGATTGCTGTGGAGCTTGCTGTTCGGGATGTTGTGAAGGCTGCTGTGAGAGTTGTGCTGATAGTGATTGTTGTAGCAATTGTTGTGAAAATTGTTGTGAAGAAGTTTGTGATGATGAGGATGCGTGCCTCAAAATATTACTTATCTTTTTGGCTGTTTGTTTACTAGCAGGACTTGTTTTACTCATTTTGTTCTTAGCAGGTGTTATTTAATCTAAGTAGGTGGATAAAATTAATTGTAAGTTAAAAAATGGAATACTCGCAAAGCGAGCTGCGATGGCTTGTGCTGGTAGCACAAAAGCACTAGCAATTATTCAGATCAAGGCGAAAAACGCAGCCTTAGCGCGCTAAGGTGAGTATTTTCAACGATGAACCGAGGCTCTGCCGAGCTCATAAGCGAAGCGCACTAGCTGGAGGAACCCCGAAGGGCTCACGAAGTAAAATATCCGTTTTTTGTTATAAAGAATTTTGAACAACTACTTATTATCTCTTATTTATGTCTAGTGTTTACCCCTCCAAATTATTGCTCTTAGGAGAATATACCATTATTCAAGAATCAGCAGCCCTAGCTATTCCCCATTATAAGTATCGCACTTATTGGAGTGATGGCCCTATTCCGCCTTCTTTTGAGGTTAGTTTATCTGAGGAAAAGTGCAAAGTAGGTTTGTGGACAATTTATGAAGAATTGGCCGACAGGAAAACAAGTAGCTTACACTTAGATCAACTGGCCAATGATTTGGAGCAGGGTTTGTGGCTGATGTCCAACTCTCCTATTGGTTATGGTTTGGGCAGTTCGGGAGCTGTTTGTGCTGCTTTGTATGATCGTTATGGAGTAGATCGAGCAATCATTGATCGGGGCTCCTTGCAACAGGTTTTGGCAGATTTGGAATCTTTCTTTCATGGCAAAAGCTCTGGGATAGATCCTTTGGTGTCTTATCTACAACGTCCTATTTGGGTGCAAACTGACAAAACTGTTACAGAAACTACGCTTCCTACGCTATCTAGTAGTTGTGTTTTTCTAATTGATAGCCAACATCCACGTATTTCTACCCCACTTATTCGCTTCTTTGTGGAGCAATCCACACAAACTAGCTTCTTAGATAACTTTGTAAGCCCTGTTTCTACTGCTGTAGACCATGCTATTAGTGCTTGGCAGCAGGGCAATGATGCTGCTTTGTTGGAGGCTGTGGCAAGTATTTCGGCCAAGCAACTGCAATATTTGCCGCCTATGATTTTGCCACAGTGGCGTGCCTTGTGGGAAACAGGACTAGAGACGGGCGATTTTTGTCTCAAGATTTGTGGTGCTGGTGGTGGTGGTTTTTTATTGGGTTTTGCAAAGGATTGGGAAGTGGCTGCTGCTTATTTTGATGGTTGGGCAATTGAGAAGTTGGATTTGTAAATAGCAAAAGGCTGCCTTATTTAGACAGCCTCTAATTATACTATATTTAAGTAGTCTTAAAAATAACTTTAATCCTTTCGGAAAATCCATTGCACAAATTCCTTGAAGGTCGTTTTTTTGCCGTACATCAAAATTCCCACTCTATAAATTCGGCCGGAGAGCCAAATCAAGAAAAGGCTACTAACGATGAGAATAACAATAGAGCCTAGTACTTGCCAGAGCGGAGGGTCAAACACAATTCGGGCGGGCATGACAATGGGTGCAAAGAAGGGTACCATAGACGACCAAACGGCCATGCTGCTCATGGGATTTTCTACCGCAGAGATACCAATATAAAAACCAATAACAATAGGTAAGGTAACAATAAGGGTCAAGGATTGGCCTTCGCCCCAATCATCGCCCATAGCAGCACCTACTGCCGCATACAGGGAGGCATACAAGATATACCCTAGTAAGAAGAATACCAAGAAAAAACCAATGATGTAAACATAATTGAAGCTTTGCAAGTCGTTCATGACCATCATAATAGTATCATTGAGGTCGCCTGTTTCGGCAGTAGATACATTGGTGGCCGCTTGCATTTCTTGTAATTTATCAGAAAACAAAAAGCCCATTCCCAAATACAACAATGGAAATACAATCGCCCAAATCGCAATTTGAGTCAGTCCTACCGCTCCAACTCCAATAATTTTGCCCAACATCAATTCAAAGGGCTTCACGGAGGAGATTAGTACCTCTACAATTCTGTTGGTTTTTTCTTCCATTACGGAGCGCATCACCATATTACCATAAATAAAAATAATGAAGTAGATAAGAAACATCATCATTCCGCCTAGAGCGGTAGCGATTTCCACCCTATAATTGGCCGCTCCATCATCGGTGCCGTCCAAGCTGGGGGTTTTGAGCAGCACATCGGTATCTAGCCTATCCAATGTTTCCTTATCCAAGTTCATGGCGGTCATTTTGATTTTTTTGGCTTGCTGCTTAAACGCATCTTTGATGCGTTTTTTGGTATTTACGCCTAAGTCTTCATCGGAGTAATATTGTACATTGATGGTTTTGGTTAGGCTGTCCAGTTCTTGCTCGGGCAAATACAAAATCCCTTTGTAGCCTTCCTCTTTGAAATTTTCCTTGAGGGTTTCTAGGTCTGTTTTGGGATATTTGTAGGTAATCATGCCATCCTTGAGCTTGCCACGCTCACTCAACTGCATAATATCGTGCGGGTCTAATAGGGCAACTTCTTTGCGTTCTTCGCCCGAGGACATGATAAAAATCAATGCGCCCCAAAAAATAACAAAACCAATGGGGGCTAATATAGTGGTCAGAATAAAGGTCTTTTTCTTTACTCTCGACGTATATTCTCTTCCTGTAATCATCCAAAGTTTACTCATCTGACGCTCCTCCTACTATTTTAATGAATATTTCGTTTAATGTGGGTAGTATTTCGTTAAATGCCTTGACGGTAGTGCCGTGACTCAACAAGTACTTCAAAAAATTATTGGCATGTTCATCGTCACGCAATTTCACCACAATTCTATTATTGCTTTCACGCTCCAAATCAATGTGCTGTTCAATATCTGGGGGCAGTTCGCCTGCATAATCCAATTGGAATAAATGCTCTTTGAATTGTTCCTTTACGTCTTGTACGGAGCCTTCCAATACACTTGTACCTTTGTTTATCAATACAATGTTTTCACAAATTTGCTCTACTTGCTCCATTCTGTGGGTAGAAAACAAAATCGTCGTTCCTTTTCGGTGCAGTTCATAGATTTCATCGCGAATTAGGTTGGCATTAACAGGATCTAGCCCCGAAAATGGTTCGTCCAGAATCAACAACTTGGGCTGGTGAATGACGGTGCAAATAAATTGGATTTTTTGCTGCATTCCTTTGGATAGCTCTTCAATGTTCTTGTTGTGCCAATCCTCGATGTCAAACTTAGTGAGCCAATAATCGAGTTGTTCTTTTGCTTGTTTTTTGCTATACCCCTTTAGGCGAGCCAAGTAGGTAATTTGTTCCCCTACTTTCATTTTTTTGTACAAGCCTCGTTCTTCGGGCATATAGCCAATCTGCGATGGGTGGTTGCTGTTGAGAGGTTCTCCTCTGAACAAGATGGTTCCCGAATCTGCTCTGGTAATGGTGGTTATGATACGAATGAGGGAGGTTTTGCCCGCTCCGTTTGGACCAAGCAAACCAAAGAGTTTGCCTTCAGGTACCTCAAAGGAAATACTGTTACAAGCTACATGGTCTTGATACGTTTTCCGTACATTTTGGAGTTCTAATACATTCACTGAATATAGTTTTTCATTTTATTATTTAATACTTCGTGTGTTTTTTACTTTACTGATTCCTTTGTACACTGTACAAAGGAAGTCAGATCGCTTTGCGAGTACAAAAAAGCTAAAAAATCATCTTGTATCTAATTGATTATCAAGCCTTTAAGATTTTGATTTATTTTCTGTAATAAGCTAATAATCAATTAGATACGATTTCCAACACTCGCAAAGCGATCTGAATTAGTTTGTATAGTATACAGACTAATGAAGTAAGGATTATTGTAACAAAAAGCTGGATGTGTGCTTTTTTGCTAGTAATTTGTTTAATTCTCGTTCTAATAACAACGTTCTATCTAGTAGCAAAGTTATCCATTTTAACCGAGATACAGGTTCTTTAGTTTCCGCATTCCATCAAGTTGAACATAATTTCGACTAATAGACATTCCTTATCAACTAATGGGCGTTTTGTTGCTCAATATACCCACAACAGGCTAATTTTTCTGACAAGGAAAGCATAAAAACCTTATTTTAAGATGGTGTTTTATTTATTGTAACAATCCTTAGCGCATTATGTATACCCTTCCGAATTACTTTCTGTCCTCTGAAAACACGCCCGATGTGGTGCAGCATTCTTACACTAGTAATACAGCTATTGAGCGCAGTCAAATTCAATTGACGCATCATCTAATTTCTTTCTTACAAGAGGGCGAAAAAATAGTTTTATTGCCGCAGGAGACGGTAACAATTGATGCAGAGTCTTTTTTATTATTATCAGAAGGACAATGCTTGATGACAGAAAAGCTCTCAGTGGAGCAACAATACCGCAGCCATTTGTTGTTTTTTAAGCATCAGATTGTACAAGAACTGTTGCTCAAACACCAGATTGAAGTGCCTGAACAAACTACCGATTTTCCGATTCAGGTATTGGCTTACGATGCTTTTGTACGCAATTTTGTCCATTCGTTACAGTTGGCTCCACGAGCAGATGCTACCTTTTTGCGCCACAAGGTAGAAGAATTTTTGCTATATGGCTACAGCCAACACGGGGCAAATTTTTTTTCGTTTCTCAAAACACCCCCTGTTCCTGCCTTGCAGCAGTTAACTCAAGTTGCCCAAAAGGCAATTTATGAAAAACTGACGCTAGAACAGATGGCTTTTTTGTGTGCCATGAGTGTGTCTACTTTTAAACGGCGTTTTGCTCAATATTATGACAGTACGCCTCAATCATGGTTGAGAGAACAACGCTTACAGCGTGCTGCAAAATTATTGCGCCAAGGCGAATATCGTCCTAGTGAATTATCCGAAGCATTGGGTTTTCAGCACCATTCTAGCTTTACGGCAGCCTTCAAAAGTCGCTTTGGAGTGACTCCGAGTGCTTATGTCAATCAAGCTTGAACTTTTGGCCTTAGTAATTGAACATTTAGCCCTAACTAATGCTTATTAGAACAACTATCTTTGTACTATAAGTTTATTACTAACCACACAATTTTTATCAATAATGAAACAGATAATCTTATTTTTTCTTTGCTGGACACTTTTTAGTTGCAATTCTGAAGCTCAATCGACTACCAAAACCTTTACGCTCAAAAGCAGCAATCTCGAAGGCCAAGCCACACCTCAAGAAGTGATGACAGGCTGTGGTGGCAGCAATCAATCGCCTCAATTGTCATGGGAAAATGCCCCCGAGGGTACGAAGAGCTTTGCTATTTTGATGCACGACCCTGATGCACCTACAGGCAGTGGCTGGTGGCACTGGCTCGTGGTAAATTTGCCTGCTACTACTACAGAATTGCCCATCAATGCAGGCAATCCAGAAGCTGGCCTGATGCCCGAAGGTGCGGTACAAACCAGAACCGATTATGGTCAAGTAGGTTATGGCGGCCCTTGCCCACCAGAGGGACATGGCTTGCACCAGTATACCATTACCATACACGCCCTCAAAACGGATAAATTGGACATCAAGCCTGATGCGATTCCTGCTACGGTTGGCTTTCAGGTCAATGCCAATACCATTGGCAAAGCTTCGTTGGTTTTTTATCACCAACGCTAAGATTTTTTTAGTGGATTATCATCTTAAAGATGATTATCCACTAAAAAATCAAAAGGCGGAACCGCTAACGGTTCCACCTCTTATTTTATTGAAGTTGTCTCAAATTATTGCTTCACAATCTTTACTCGATACAGTTTTTCATTGTCAATAATGGTTCCTATGTACATGCCAGTATTGAACTTAGATAAATCATACTCAAAGCTGTTTTGGCCGTTTAAGGTTACATTGCGTGTGTCTAGCAATTCGCCTGATAGGGCAAATAATTGGAACATCACATTGCCTGAAATAGCAGCACCAGCAATTTGGATGGTTACTTTGCCCGAAGTTGGATTGGGGAATACCAATACATCAAGGGGGGTAGTGTTGGGTTGTTCTGCCTTGGCTATTTGCTCAATTGTTAATTGCTCTACTTTGGTAACTTCTACTTTTTGAGTTAGGTTGACTGGCTCTGGCTCTTCATTGTTGATGGTTGCCATTTCGGGGCAGTAGTAGCAACCTTCTGCGGGGGCGGAGTTGTAATTTTTGGCTGGAATAACAACGTCTGGATTGTAAACAGGTAAATTACTAAGAAAACTAGGAACTGAAGCCAAGTAACAGCTTTCTCCTAACCTTTCTCCTCTTCCTAATGCATCATTTTTGTTACTACCAAACCTACTACATGTAGCTCCTACACTAAATCGCCTAGAAGTACAGCCGCTTCCTCTTGAACTACATTTTCTATTTACCT
The DNA here is from genome assembly GCA_964445645.1 of uncultured Aureispira sp. Taxonomy (GTDB): domain Bacteria; phylum Bacteroidota; class Bacteroidia; order Chitinophagales; family Saprospiraceae; genus Aureispira. The sequence continues at coordinate 8,097 of CAYULH010000099.1, forward strand.
TAATTCGGTGACCATTTCCTTTGATTTTATATCTATCAATTGTGACTCCTCTTTTGTATACTCCATTTCCAAGGAATATCTGCCCAGAATTGTAACAATTACTTCGAGAGCCTCGTTGAACTTCTATTTGAGTTTTAATTACATTTCTATAAAAGGTATTGTTCTCCCCGTTAGATTTTTTTACTTTGTCTACCCCAAGTCGATCTTCACAAACATTACCTTCTACTAAATTATTTTTATTTTTACCTCCACCATGAAATGTTATGTTCCAAGGGTGATCTATGGTATAGCCATACTCATGTTTAGCTTCACCATCATAAAAATAATTGTAAGCAACTACATTTCCACTACTTAATTCATCTTCTTTTGTAGAATTGAGATAGTCTTTACCTTTTCCCTGAATGAGGACATTATGTCTTGATAACCCCATTTTGTTATTTTCTACTAAGTTGTTATCACTATTATTTATCGAAACAGAATATCCCTGAGTACCTCCGCTATTAACACCCAATAATGAACCTCCCAATGTCCAATGGTTATAAAAATAACAGTTGGTAACTTCATTATGATGCCCCCCTGAAATTGACACAGTACTTCCATAACCTCTTTCTACATTAACGCCACTCACCCAACAATTATTAGAAGACCCAAAATGAATAATAGATCTATTCTTAAACTTAGCATTGGTATGTCTTTGATGAAGAAAGCGAACAGGAAAGGCTGTTTCAGTGTTTATACTTAAACATGTTACACCTACACGTTTTTTTGAATTTACAGTAATAAAAGTAATTGCGCCACTGGTAAAATAGGCAGGAACAGTAGAAACTACTTTAAACTTAGTCTTATCAGCACCTGCTCCGCTCAAAACAAGATTGTCTTTATTTAGACGTATAGTTTCTGATTTATCAAAATAATAGGTTCCAGCTTGAAAATAAACAATAGAAGTTCTGCCAGTATTGGTATTGCTGATAATCCTATTTAAGTGAGTTATATTCACTCTATATCCATCTCTAAATGGAGAGACTATTTTAGGTAAATCAATAGGATATGTACTAACATCATGTACATTGATACAATCTTGCTCTTTGGGTAGTAAATCTTTATTGGCTCCTGCTCCTTTCCACAAATTCACCAAGTCACTGGGTACTAGTGAAGTAGAAGGTCTTGTAATGGTAGGGGGAGCTGCTGGCCCTATTGTTACTTGCCTAGATACAAATGCATTGCAAGAAGAACTGCAATTGGCACGAAATGTTACGCTTGCTGTAGTATTAGAATTAAATCGTACACTTACGCCCAATCCTGAAACCTGTGCAAAACCATTATACGTAACCCCTGCTATCACAAAAGCCCCCTGACTAGAAATAGTCCATTGGCCACTGCTGGCAAAACAAGGAAAATAACAAAAACTGCTACAGCCCGACAAGGAAAAATTAACAGTTTGCCCTGCTGTAGGGTTAGCAGGAGAAGGCACAATAGCCGTGCAGGCACTAGAGACATTGATAGTCAATATTAAAGCAAATATTGATAATAAAGATTTTAGCATTTTTATGGTTGTTTGAATTGTTGTTAATTAAAAACGGGGGCAAAGGTAGGCGTATTTTTTTTCTTTCCAAGTGTTATTCATTTTTTTATACTAACAGAATAAAAGTTTTACAATCTTGATTTTCAATTACATAAACAACAATTACTACTTAATATAAACAAATCCTGTCACATTTATTTATACATACCAAAGGCTATAAAATGCCAAATTTTATTTGGTTTGAGGAGAATATTTTTGGAGGGTAATATGGTGAGAATGCCCTTTGAACTAATATTTTGCCACACAAGATTTTTCTTTTCCTCTTACAATAAGTTCCTTGCTCAAGTTCGTTGTTGGATTTCATCAATTATAAAAACTTGATAACCAACAAAAAACCTACAAGGATTTTTCTAGTCAATTATCCTTGCAGAGCTGCCACAATTGGCAAACGCAACAGTGCCGTCACAATAAATGCTTCTATTCTATCAAATTTGAATCAACAGAAAGCGGCATTTTTTTGTGTTGCACAACGACAAAAAGAAATTTTTATAGTGGATTATCATCTTAGAGATGATTATCCACTATAAAAAAGTACTTTTGCTGCGTGATTTGATTAATCAAGATATAGCCTTTGTTTTTTATAAACCTAAGCTCAAAAATCTTGTCTTAATAATTGCAAGCATTACAACAAACGATTTGTTATTAAGTAGTCTAATATTATGCGTTATTTAGTTTTAAGTACATTTATTGCCTGTTTATTGAGTAGTTGTTGGAGCATCCAAAAGGGGGAAGCTATAGAAGGGGTTGCTCCGGGGATATGGCGAGGGGTGTTCAAATTGGGCCGTCAGAATGTTCCTGTGCTGTATCAGGTTAATAATTCTAACAATGAACAACCCCTTGAATTGGCTTTTGACACGGGTAAGCAGCAATTGGTTTCTGATACCGCTTATTTGTTTGGAGATACCTTGTTTGCCTATTTTAATCAAGCTCAAACCTACCTCAAGGTCGTGTATCAGATTGACCAAATGAATGGTTATTTGTACGACAAAAAAAATGAGTTTTATCCTATTGAGTTTGGCGGCATCAAAGGCCCTAGACATCGTTTTCCTAATATTAGGGAACAACCATTGGTAGAACTAACGGGAGAATGGGCTATGACGGCCACCATAGCCAAAGATTCGAGTACCAGTATCAAATTGAAGCTCACGGCAGATAAGAATGATGTAATTGGTTCGCTAGAGCGAGACAATGGCAAGCGTTATTGGGTAGAGGGTACGGTACAAGGTGCCCGATTGTACCTATCGGGATTTGATGGAGAACATGTAGTTTGGCTCAGTGGCACCATCAAAGACAACCAGCATTTGGAAGAAGGTAGTTTTAATGTGAATGAGGAGAGCTTCTTTTGGGAGGCAACTCGCAAAGCTGGTGTGGGCATGGGCAGTTGATAAAGCCTTGTTTTTGTTATGAATTTAAATTCAAAATAAAAATCCCCTGCTTGATGCTATCAAACAGGGGATTTTTTGAATCAGCATTATAATTCTTATTGGCCTCTCAATTTGAAAGAAGCATCTCTATACCCTGGGCGTTGAGGCGACACTTCTGTTCCGTCAAATCGGTTGTTGATGGCAATGCGCTCGGCAGGTACAAACAAGAACACATAAGGTTGTTCTTCGTAAATGATTTCTTGTACTTTTAGATACAGTTCTCTTTGTTTTTCTTTGTCTAATGTTACACGAATTTCATCAATGAGTTTGTCCGATTCGGGTGTTCCAAATCCCACACGATTAGAACCACCCTGACGATCGGCCTCACTGTGCCATACTTGTTTCATATCGTCCAATCCAGGCGTTTTGACCCAAGCCAAGGCCACCATGTCAAATTCACGTTTGTCGGCATCGGTCAATAATTTTGCAAACTCCACAGGTGTTAGGGTTACTTCAATACCCACACGAGCAGCTTCGTCCATTAGGATTTGCCCAATATTTTTACGGACAGTATTGCCTTGGTTGTACTTAAATTCAACCTTCATATCTACCTTCTTACCATCTACTACCTTATCCAAGATATTGTCTCCATCACTGTCTTTCCACCCTGCTTCTTTTAGCAATTGGGCAGCTAGTTCGGGGTTGTATTCAATGTCTTTTAGATTTTCATTGTAATAAGGCTTGGTAGGATTGATAGGGCCATTGGTTTTGATAGCCATACCTTCAAAGATGGCTCCAATCATTTCGTCTCTATCAATAAGATGGGCAATAGCTCGACGCACGCGCTTATCTTTAAATTGTGGACGTTTGAGGTTGAATCCGATATAGTGATAAGCAAACTGATCGGGTGTGCTCAAATCAAAATTGCTGCTAAATTTGGGATCTTCTTTTAGCTCAATGTATTTGGTTGGAGGGATGCTACGAATAACATCTATTTGCCCATCTTTGGCATTGGTAATAGCTGCCGTCATATCCGAAATGATACGGTAAATAATCTTGGGAGGAAATGCTTCTAGTGTTTGTCGTCCTTCTACTTTATCGCCCCACCAATCTTTTTTGCGCTCCAATACTATACGCTGACGCTCGCTCCATTCTACCAATTTGTAGGGCCCACTACCCACTACCATAGCAGGGTCACGGCTGTACTCTGCCGAATTGAATGCTTGTGCAAAACGTGTAATAGTGGGGTCCCGCATTAATTCGTCTTGTTGGGCAGGGTCACTGAGCTGTTTTATAGTAAAGCCTTGCATCAAGCCCTCTGGATCATAGTGATATTCTGGCAATACAAATCCCTCTTGTCCTGAAGATTCTTCTGCTCTAAAGTAACGTTGCTTGGAGTATATAGTAAATTTTCGATCATTTTCAGGATCAATTTCAATAGCATCCAAGAAATCAAAATAAGGACGTAGCTGGGCACTATTAACCTTAGGGTTCTTGATAGCTTTGATGGTAAATACATAATCAGCAGCCGTAATGGGGGTTCCATTTTCCCATTTGGCTTCGGGATGAATCTCATAAGTGAGTGCCATACCACCAGCATAAGGGCCTTCCTCCAACACTTTAATTTCGGGTAAACTCTTGGCCAATTGAGGCGTGAGTTTTAATGTTTGTAGATCGTAGACCAACAATTTGCTAAACATATTGTTGTGTATGTACAAAGCATTGGCAGCATTGGAAACTAAGGGATTCATGCCATCTGGATCATCCATTTCATGAATAACTAACTCCGTTCTAGTGGTGTTGTTGGTTTCTGTTTGGTTGACAGAAGGGTCAGGATCTGTGGGAGCATCTCCATTACAAGCTGTCAAAGCCACCAACAAGCCTATCGCCAAACCTAAATATTTCAATGTCTGGGAGGTTTTCATACAATACATTCTTTTTAGGCAATTCAAAGTGTATTCAAGCCATACAACTCTGTCTTGCAGATTTTATAAAAAACTAAAACAAATACTACAATACTATTACAGTTCTATTGCAAAAAGGGAAGCCTGTTTTTATTAACAATATAGTTATTGATAACATTATTATATAACAGTATGTCGACTTCCCAAGATAATTAATTATTGAGCAATTACAACATATCAAGATGCCTATAGTTAACTTTTTTGAATCTTATTTTATAATAGTGTGCTTCATTTATAAACTTACTAAGTTTGGTTCTTTTTGTTTTTACCAAAAGTAAAAAGTCGTTTTTTACAAGAGGTTCTTACCCCAAATCATTTTATCAATTCTCCTATTCTTATGAAAAAAATACTCATTACAGGTGGTACAGGTTTGTTGGGTTCACGCATTAGTGACCTACTCTCTGCCAAAGGTTACAAAGTACAACATCTCAGCCGCACCGAAAATCTAACCGCTAAATATCCTGCTTATCAATGGGATATTCAAGCACAAACAATAGACAAACGTGCCCTAGAAGGAGTATATGGTATTATACATTTGGCTGGTGCTGGCATTGCTGATGCTCGTTGGAGTTCCAAACGCAAACAAGCAATTATTGGCAGCCGTGTGGCCTCTACTCAACTCTTGACCAACTATTTGGCAGAACAAGAAAACCCTCCAACAGTTTTTGTTTCTTGCTCGGCTATAGGGTTTTATGGCAACCAAGGAGCAACGGAATTGACAGAGGCGGCTCCATCGGGACAGGATTTTATGAGCGATGTTTGTGTACAATGGGAACAAGCTGCTGATGCTATTCGAGAGCAGGGTATTCGTACGCCTATTGTGCGTGTGGGGGTGGTAATGTCTACACAAGGTGGGGCACTCGAAAAAATCAATCTATCTTATGGTTTTAGAGTAGGTGCTTACTTTGGTAATGGGCAACAATACATGTCTTGGATTCACATTGATGATATATGCAACATCTTTATTCGGGCTTTGGAGGATGATAGGATGGATGGCATTTATAATGGCACAGCTCCTAGCCCAACTACCAACAAAGTATTGGCCCAAGCCCTATCTACTGCTCGTGACCAACACACCTTACTTGTTCCTGTTCCCAAGTTTGCTTTGCGTGCAGCCATGGGCGAAATGGCCGATGTGGTGCTCAATAGTACCCGAGTAATCCCCAAGGCATTAATGGATTTGGGCTATGATTTTCAGTTTCCTGAACTGGTGGGTGCTTTGGAGGATTTGTTAAAACGTAAGTTGTAATCTTGGAAGGAATGCTTCCTTCTTTGTGTTATGTCCTTTCTTCGGAAGGAATGCTTCCTTCCTTATTTTATAACGTCCTTTCAGGACTCTTTGTTTGGGTGTGGGTTTTAGTTGGGAAGGAATGCTTCCTTCTTTTTATGTAGTCCTTTCAGGACTTTGGGCTGCTTGGTTCTTTGGAAGGACTTCCCTATAGTATTCAGATTAGTTTTTTTTAGAACTTAACAGCCCTACTCTGTTTTTTGCAAAGAGTAATGTCCCCAACGTATTTTTGCTTTTTCTTTGGTAGAGGTAGCCAATTGGAGGGCAGCCAACACCACCTTTCCATCTGATTGGAGTTGAATTTTTTGTGGATAGATGAGCCAATCCTTGGGGCTATCAATAGGCTGGGCTGTTATCAATTCGCCCGTTTGGGCATGGAGACAATAGTGCCAACAATGCAATGTTTGTGGTTGGTTATAATAAGCTGTTATCAAGGATTCGGGTGCCACATTTTTATTCTCTGGCAGGTCATTATAAAACAAATGAATGGTTTGATCTTGCTCCAAGGCATTGAAGGAATACCAAGTCTCTTGCATGGCCGTGTAGCCCTCTCCTCCTGCACGTTGACGTTTGGGAATATTGTGATACCAAAGCAGTTTTCCTTGTGCATCCCACTTCATCAACAAAATATCATGTACTTGTTGCAATGCCTGTCCTCCTTCTGATTTATCCCAATACACCTTGGTATATTGCTGTTCGGCTATAGCCAAAAAATCACCATTCTCTTGTAGAAAACCTTGCTGAATTTTGTAACTGTGCAACCCCACTTTTTTGGTTTTGCGCGCTGCTTGTACACCTTGTAGGGCTTGGGGATAAGCCATTGTTTGAAGCGATTGACTAATGGGATTCCACTGAAACATACCTGCACCCGCCGGCCTTCTGTATGTTCCCACACAATACACTTGCTCCAAACTATCATTGGTATACAAACGTGCAGATACCAGTTCAGAACTATCTACCTGATTTGCAATACTCAAACTGTCTTGCCAAGTTGCTGTTCCTGTGGCATCTATTTGCAATAAGGCATAATGGTAGGGCAATGCTGATTTTTTTTCTTCTTTTCGACTTTTCTTATGATAGAATTTACACAATAAATAAGCATGGCCTTGGGGGGTAAGGATAGCATCTTTTATATCTTGTAGTAACAACAAACCTGCTTCTTGGGGTGCTGTTATTTGCTGTTGCAACACTACTTTACCTGCCTCATTGAGTTGATATACCAATAATTGAGCAGCTTGTTTAGAGGCTTGGGGTAAAATTCCATACAATAAGGTCTGGTTGTTGGGTGCCTTGCCTAGTTGGTACTTTGTCTTTCCTAATTTTATATTATAAGGTATGGTATCAATGATTTGGGTGTTGGCTTGCAGGGTTAATGTTTGAGAATGGAGGGTAGCCCTGCACAGCAACTCACTGGTAGCAGCAGCTTGAGGAATGGTGTAATAAAAATGCCATTGATTATTTTGGTAATAGTTGGCCTGATAGGTTCCACTAATCCCCTGATGTTCAAATTGTATAGGTGTAGGGCTGGCTGTTTGGGTTAAGGTCTTGTCATATAGCAGAGCTTTGTATTTCCAATAATACTGAGGGTCTTTGTACGTCTGCCAAACCAACATTTGGTCTGTTGTTAGCTGTGCTACTTCTTGTTGATTAAACAATGAACTTCGCTCATAAGCTGGCCCCCATGCAATAGATTGACCATAACTCCATGTTGCCCAATAACCACTTATTAGCATTACAATTCCTACACTATATAGTTTCATTATTCCTCTTTTTGATAAGAAAACTGTTGTCAATGAACACACAAAGCATTCATTGACAACAGACTACTAAGCAGTTTTTAAAATTACTTAGGAACATTACTGGGATTGAGCAAGTCGTAGAATTCATCCAATTTGGGCAAAATAATAATTCTAGTTCTACGATTAGTTGCTTTGCCTTCTGCGGTGTCATTAGAGGCCAATTGATTGTGCTCTCCTCGTCCTGCCGCAATCAGGCGATTGGGATCAATTCCATGCTTGGATTGCAAGGCACGTACTACAGAAGTGGCACGCTTAACACTCAAATCCCAATTATCAGTAATACAATCATTCTTAATAGGAACATTATCTGTGTAGCCCTCTACCATAACTTCAAACCCTGGGCGCGCCTTGACAATCGTGGCAATTTTGCCCAATACTTCGTTGGCTCTGTCTGTAATTTCATAACTTCCAGAATTGTACAGCATCTTGTCAGACAAATTAATAAACACCACTGTTTTGTCCACCTTTACATCTACATCATCATCTGCAATGCCCTCTTTGAGCACACTTTTGAGATTAACGGCCAAGGCCAAGTTGATGGAATCTGCCCGTGTACGAGCTGCCTGAACATATTTGATGTATTTATCTTTGCCCTCTAGTTGTTTGAGGGTTTCTTTGATGTTTTCATTGGCCGATTGAGACAAGCCTGTCAATTGGTCTACCGTGCTGTATTGTTTTTGGCGTTGTGCTTTTAGATCTTCAATTTGGGATCTTAGGTCTTTGATTTGCTGCTCACGCACCTGCATCACTTTATCACTAGCAGCTTTGTAACTATTGCACTGGTCGAGTTGTTTGATTAAATCACTCACCTCCTTATTGAGGCGATTAAGGTCTTTTTGAGAAGCATCAAAGGTGGTTTGCAATTCTGCATATTTCTTTTTTCCTACGCAAGATGTCAGGGCAACACCTAAAAAAAGCAGCAAAAGAAAATGGGAAATTTTCATGTTTTATTTGTTTTAAGTTAAAATTGTTTTCAAATTTATGACACTAGAATAACTGGTAATATACTATTCTCCACTCCAAAAAAGGATTAAAATGCAGCTTTAATATTCCTTTAAGAGAATAAAGATGGTCAGGAATCAATTTTGCCACGCAATCCCAATTCTACCACTTGCAACTGTTCTATTTTGCCTTCATTGATTTGGAACTGCAAAAATGTCTTGACTCTATGAAAACCATGTCGGCCACAGGCTCCGGGATTGAGATGCAGCAAGTTCAATTTTTTATCACTCATCACTTTTAAAATGTGCGAATGCCCACAAATAAAAATATCAGGCTGTTGTTGTTCCAATACAGCTTTTAATTTTTTGGGATAACGTCCGGGATAGCCTCCAATATGGGTCATATAAATAGATAAGCCCTCAATGTTTGCCCTCCATTCTTTGGGGTAACGAACTCTCAATTCATGTCCATCAATATTCCCATATACCGCTTTGAGCGGAGCTATAGCTTCTAATTGGTCGGCCACTGCCACATTTCCTATATCGCCTGCATGCCATATCTGATCACAGGCTTCCAGATAAGGTAATATATTGGGATCTAGATAACTATGGGTATCTGAAATCAATGCTATTTTCATAATGCCTTACTTCGTTGGAAATCGTATCTGATTGATAATCAATTTATTACATAAAAAGAGGTAAAATTATAAAAGATTGATTATCAATCAGATACAAGATGCTTTTTTAGCTTGCTGATTAGTCTGTACACTGTACAAACTAAGTCAGATCGCTTTGCGAGTGTAAAAAAAGTAAAAAACCGAACCGTAGGTGAGCTCACGAGCGAAGCGAGCTAATCCACGAAGTATTAATAATGAATACTTAGGAATTATTCTGGTCTACCAATTTTTCCAAAAGCTGTACTTGCTGCTCTAGCAAATCATTATTCTTCTTCAAATATTCAATGTCCTTGGGGGTTGGGGTGGTTTTATCTTGCGGATCCTCTGCCTTTTTCCGAACATTGTTCATGATTTTCACCATTATAAATACTGTAAAACTCACAATCAAAAAATCAAGCCCTGTCTCCAATAATTTGCCATAACTAATGGCTACCTCTTGTATATTTTCGGCCTCTACTGCTTGTCGCAAAATAACTTTTTTGGATTCTAGGTTAATGCCATCTGTTAATAAAGAAAGTGGTGGCAACAAAATTTCCTTTACCAATACATCTACTACTTTGTTAAAAGCAGCCCCAATAATTACCCCAACAGCAATATCTATCATATTACCCTTGACCGCAAATTCCTTAAATTCTTTTATAAGTCCCATAATATGGTATCAATTTTATGAAGTTATCTACTTTTTTATCTCAAAATACACAATAATTCTAGGCATAGGTATTTTTACCTGTTTTTGCAAAGTAGGTATTTTTACCCTGTTTTCTTTGCTCCTATTTTCCGAGTTTTGTTGTATTCACAATTATAAAGCAACATAGAACATGAAAACGTACAAAATTCCTCTGCCTGCTGGCCCCCTCTGGAACAATCACGATGCCAAACAAAAAGCACCTATTATTGCAGCAGCCCATCAAGGGCATTGGACAGGTGCATGGAGTACTGTGGTGCCTGCCAAGATGAGCCTAATTGAAATAGAGCGCCCTGTAAAACAACAAGGAGAACGAGAATTCTTGACAGAAGTACCTGCTGGATTTATTGCCAATGAGCAGCAAGCGCAGGTGGTTGGCCCCTTATTGGCCATTTCTTATGGAGCTACTTTTACTGGACAATGGCGCACATTAGCCGATCAGGAAATGAGTGTCATTCAAATTCGTTATCATTTTTAATAACTAAACAGATGTCAGATATAATGTTTGTATCTGACATCTACTTTGTTGCCACCAATACATACACGCCCTCTTACATACGAATCTTATTTATAATTTTTAGCAGCTCTTTGTGTTCTTTGTCGGTATGGTATCTTAAGATAAAACTCAAACAAAAATCTCGTTCAATAGTAGAATAATAATCTTGATGTACTTGCATTCCCAGATGTTCAATCTGCGTTTTTAACACATGAAATAGCTTGGCACCTATTCTTTTCTCATACACCTTTGCAAAATCATATTTTAGGGTAGTTTGAGTTAGTGATTTCTGAATTTGTGATAAATAATCGGCTCCTGTCCTAATTTCTGGAAAATCTCTAACATGCTCTACCAATGCCACAAATTTAGGATTGTAAAGGACTTGTGCTTCTGTAGGATGTTTCAACACAGTAAGCAAATAGGTCGTGTTAACCTCCCCTACTTTTAATTCTTTTTTGGTTTCAACCAAAATAGGCTCTCCTACTTCCTTCATCAACTCTGCTTGCTCTCGCTTCTGTATATTCCAAGTGGGATCAAAATAAATTTCTAAATCGAAGTAATCATTGTGATAATGCCCATCTGTAGTAACCCCTAGTTCAAAAGCTTCTTCGACTTTTTTATCTACACTAACATTATTACAAGCTGCTAAAAACAACACTAGGTGTAGCAATAAAATAAATAATTCAACCTTCATGTATAGTGTTATTTTTTGAATTAGTTTAGTTTAATAAAAAAACACAACTTAAGGACACTTTGTTTTTAATAACAGGTCTAAATGCTACCTGCTGCTCTCAACCGTAGTTGAATAGTGCATTTAGTCAGGGTTTGAGTTGAAATAAGGTTGAAGCTGATGATTGTTGCCCCCAACAAGGCGAGTTTGTTATTGGTTTTGGAAAGATATTTTGGTGTTTTTCAAGAAGGGAAGCGTCAAATGTATGGATAAGATACTGTTTTAATCCTTTTTATCTATTGCTAGAATTTTTTTCACTTTTTCGTAGTCCTTCATTAGCAAGCTTTTAGGATTGGAAAAATTCCTCCCAAAGATTTTATCCACTATTAGAGAAGAGTAAACTGGATAAGTAAGTGGGTTAAATCGAAACTTCTTTTTAGTAATCAGATGTATATTATTCCTAGAAGAATAAAAATGAAAACCATACTTATTAGCAAGATGGGACAATGATTTTCGGGTAAAAAGAGAAATATGTTGACCAATTTCTGGAGAGATGTACCACCAATCATCGGCACTTGAAAAAGTAATATCGGGCTGAATTTCAGTACTAAAGAGTATAGAATCTGAGTAATTCATCATGTTTTTGATCTCAGCAATAGGATCTTCCAAATGTTCAAAAACTTCAAAAGCAGTTAAAACTTCAAATTTTTTATGATTTTCAAGATTGCTAACATCAAAATAGTTAGAGAATAAATTTTCACAATATTTGTCCTCTCTATAAAAATCAAATCCTTTATCTCTCATCAATCTTACAAACATTCCATACCCACCCCCATAGTCCAAAAATGAAGCATTTTTATCAAAAGCATGTTTCAATATCTTAGTTGTAATTTCCGAAAATAAGACATTTCTAGTTACATAGCCTAAATCTAAATCAGTAATAGCACTAGAGTATGCTTCCTCTAACCAAAAGGGTTCTTCTGTTTGAATGAATTGGCAGTTGGTGCATTGAAAATAGTCTACTTCATATTTGTATAAAACTTTGGCTTTGAATATAGGCTTAGAATCTCCATTACAAATCTTACATTTGGTCATAGTCTTATCATGTATTTCAAATGCTAACGCATGTTATTAATATTGTATACTTTTAGAGGATTTTGCCCAGTTTTTTATACAACTCAAGGTAGTGAAATTAGCTAGATTTTCCAAAAGCCCTTTTGCGTGTGTTGTCGCACGTATTCTTCCACTTTCATAATGAAGTAGTCTTAAGTAGTCTTAAAAAAGTAAACGGGCTAAAAAACGATTCTTTTTC
>CAYULH010000100.1:0-20520 GCA_964445645.1 uncultured Aureispira sp.
TTTCAATATTTGGTCAAACTCTAGGTTGAAGTAATCGTGTGCTGGATTGGGATATAAATTAACATTCCGAATTTCGTTCAGTTCCTCTTTGGCTACCACTGGCTCAACCCCCACCCAATAGCCACTCACATCTCTACTAGTGGCTACTTGGAAGATTTCCTTAGTGCTAATGTTTTGGATAAACACCACAGCCTGGAAGTCACCTTCTTCATAATTGATAAATCCACCACTATTGACATGGTTCCAATTGAACACCACTTGTTGTGTTTCGCCTACCGCCCAAGCACGATTGCTGTACAAGTTGTTGGTACTAACAGATGAATTGAGGTGGTATTCGTCATTCTCTCTGGCTACAGCGTGTACCTCACTGATGTAACTGCTTCCAACAGGATACTGCAAGGAATCTTCAGAAATCACGGTATAAATTCTGTAATTGGCACTTGGCATATTTTCTAATGCGGTCACATTGGCTACGATTCTGAAATTGTTATTCACATGTTCGAAGGTATCAATGGTAATATTAAACTTGGGCGTTTCTAACATATCTTGCTCGAAATCTATTTCTGTCAAGCTAATAGTAGTATAGGTCACGCTAGAATCTACCCCATTGATAAACGAACGCCCTGCTGGAGAGCCACCGTACTCATACGAACGAGTTCGTCCCAAAGATGGATTGTGATTGTAGAAGTGATCGGCCGCAGCTCCTGCGTTGCCTTGTCCATTGGCACTCTCAATATGATACTGCAACAAGACTACATCTTTATTGAGATTGGTATGGTGAATCAATTGATAAGTGCGATTATTGATATTTTCCATATTACCATAACCATCATGCACCATATTTTCTAACAATACATTTCGAGTACGATCCCGTATAACCACATTATCAAAGGCAAAACCATCATACAATCCTTGCGGATCGTTTTTTAAGGAAGCAAAAGCTACTCTCAATCGTACTACATTGTTGTTGTCTCTGTAGTCATCGAGCTTGTAGCGTCCATTCTGCCAACTTGAATTTTGGCCAGACCATCCTATTGGGAAATCTCGGTGGGTATCATCTCCGGGTTCGCCAGCCACAAAGGGGGTATTGAACCAATTGATACCTCGGCCTATTGCCCCCAATGGTGCCCAAGAGCCATCCGCTTTTTGGTATTCCAAAATACTTCCATCAGCACGGTCCCGTGTATCACTCCAATAATCCATACTAATCATTGGACGCTGCAAGCTGGAAATATCAAAACAAGGACTGTACACCCAAGCATCTTCTTCGGGGCCATAGCCCGAGTTGGTTTGGGTAGCCCAAATATGATTGGCAACATCAGCAGCTACTCCCAAAGCATTACTATCTATACCCCACTCCCACAACAACTGATGGCTGCTATCTCTGCTTTCGGCAAACCATTCGCCTGCATCAGATTCAAAATCTTGTACGTAGGGATAGGCATTGATTTTGGGCGAAATCACTAAACGCAGTGTTTGTGTATCAATACAATGCTGTCTATTGGCAACAATGAGCTGTGTATAATATACCCCTGCTGTATCATAACGATAGTTGATCGAGTCAATGGCACGACTTTGCATAGTGCCTGCCACCGAGTAATAAGGACTCATGACCCACTGTACACTTGTGATTGAATCGACCACCTGTGAATTGCTAGTTAAGCCCAAAATGCTATTATTTGGCATAAAACGCACACTATCGAACTGACAGCCTCCTTCTACTGAAAAATCTACATCGGGCATACTGTAAACATAGAGCGTATCTACAAATTCATTATCACAGCCTGTCAATGAGTCTAGAAAGTAGTATCGGATCGGGTGAGAGCCACCACCTGCCAAATCTGGAATAAAGATATTTGTTCCAAATGGTACACCACTACCACTAAAAATTCCACCCGTATCTTGTGTGTTGAGCCATACGGTATCACCTCCCAAGCAGTAAGTATTGTGTGGGAAGGTGGTGGTGAAACTAATTTGTGGTACAGGGTTGATTTCTACAATTTGTGTATCAATTCCCTCGCAAGCTCCATCTACAAAACTATAAGTAATCGTATCATTAATGGTACTAGATAGATATTGTCCACTCGAATACCCCTGATTGGGATAAAAATAAGGTGGTGTAGAAGTTATTGGAACACTATTTCTAGCAAATGTTCCGCCTGTTGGAATACCAAATAATAAGACGGAATCCTCTGACTCGCAATACACAGAATCCAATGCAAAGAAAGGATCAGTGTAAGCATCTACAGTCAGCGAAAACTGTATACTATCTGTACAACGCGAAGCACTGTCTATTGCAATATATGTAATCAAGTGCGTACCATCTACAACACTACCCGGATTAAAGTAGTAAGTAGTATCATACTGCTCTTGGAAAATGGGGTTTGGAGGAGGACTAAGTATAGTAGTAAAGGTATCAATTACCATAACCAAACCACCAGAAGTATCACTAAAGGCATTCCAAGTTCTATTGATATAACTAACAGGAATTAGTTCTTGTAATGAATCATTGCTACAATAACGGCTGTTATTGGGTGGGCTTACCATTTTGGGCAATGGCAATGGGCGCACAGTAACATTCAGTGAACTATCAGCAGGGCAGACCAAACTAGCTGGTTGACCATTGCCCAAGGTGTAGCCTCTAAGTGTATCGGCAATGCTGTAGGTAACTATATGTGTGCCTACACCAGCAGAGGCTGGTACAAAAGCCCAAGCATTACTAGAAGTATCTGTCCAAACACCTGGCCCCGAAAACGCACCTCCTAATGGATTGGCATTGATCGGAATAGTATCATTGGTTTCACAATAGAAGGTATCTAAATTGCTAATCTGTGGGGCTTGTGGTCTATACACATACGTGCGAGCTATAATGGTATCGGCACAACCATTATTATCCACATGCCTATAGGTAAAGGTTTTTATTCCTGCCGAGTCTTGATCTGGATCAAAGGTAATGGTATTACCACTAGAGGAAAAACCTAAATCATTGTCATATAAGGTTCCTGCTGGAAATACAGAAATATTATCTTCTGCATCACTAAAACAATAAGCCGAGTCTAAACCACTAATTACAATTTCGGGCGTAGGGTGAACAAAGATGTTTACACTATCTATATTGGTACAATTCAGAGAGTCTGTATAGGCATAATAGACGGTCTTGGCACCAGTAGTGTTGGTAGAACCATTGCTTGTATCTGCGCTTGGGCGCAAAATGCCTATACTATCAATAATAATAGGCCCCGCAAACCAGAACGAACCAGTTGAAGTATCGTTCAAACTTCTCAAGGTATCGTCAGCTCCTGCTGTACAATATTCATTTAAATAACCATCAAACAAAGGCGTAGGCAATGGGTTCATTACAATTTGTACGGTATCAGCATTAACACAGTTGTTGCCATCAATAAATTCGTACGTAATTAATTTGGTACCTATACCTGCCAAAGCAGGATTAAATATACCCGTATTTGGATTCACCCCTGGGCCTGCAAAGGTAGCACGGCCAGCCGAATTGACGGTATCGGGTGTACCAGTCAATTGCACTGCTGGGTAGTTGGGGCAAAAGCTGGTGTTGTTGCCAAAACCACTTAGCGTAACCACAGGAACAGAATCTAACTTGATAATGGCAATATCGGTATTTTCGCATCCTACTTGGTCGGTGTAGGTGTAGCGTACCGTATCTACCTCTATGCCCAATGGCACTAAACTAGGATTATAATAATAAGTGGTATCTATTAACCTTACACCTAATCCTGTAATAATCCCATCAATTCTACCATTACTTCTATGCAATGGATTTCCATCAATAATAAATGTTGGTGCGCTTTTGCAATAGGTATGTTCTGCTATATCATTGTTGACCCCATAAACACTTTGTCTTTTATTAAATACACTATCAATATCAATAGCAGGTGCTTGAATAACCGTAACCACTAAGGTATCATAGCCCTTGCACAAAAAGCTATCGGTGACAACTGACCACACAGGGAAAGTACCCCCTGTTCCTGCCAAGGGGCCACCGGGCGAAACAAACACACTATTGGGATTGAGGGTGCTATCTATAACTCCTGCCCCAAAATAACGAATAGAGTCAATCGCACTTCCTGAAATCAAGGTAGAACGCATATCTACAGAAGTAACACTACCACAATAACTTAGATTACTCCTAAGACCATCTAACGTCATTAAAATTTGGGGTGGTTCCCGAACTAATAAGGTGTCGGTATAATCATACTGACAACCAAATTGGTCAACTAATGTATAGGTAACAGGGTTTTCGCCAATAAAAGCTAACACAGGATCAAAATTTCCTGCACTATCCAATCCTGTAGTTGGATTGAAATAACCATTTCCAGATCGAATAACACCGGGTAAAAGTCCTGCACTAAGAACAGTAGGATCTTCGTTTCTACAATAAGCGATTTTGGTAGAAAAGAAAGGACGTAGTGGTGCTCTAATAATGGTAAAAGCAGTATCGTGGTCTGTACAGCCATAACGTTCAACGGTATAAGTCAAACGAATGGGTAAATCTCTATTAGGAAAAGGCACTAAAGAATCATAGTGCATACTCGGGCTAAAAATAGTGTCTTGAAGTAGTGTATCTAACAAAGTGTAATTTCCAAGAGTATCTTCGCCAACTAATGTAAAATATGTCGTGCTTCGATTATCAAAAACAGGATTAGGCCGCAAGGTATCTAAATCTCCTGACGTACAATAGACGGGGTCTATTGCTGTTCCCAGATTGATAGTTGGTCTAGGTGTAATAACTATACTAGAAATGGCATCAAAACTAAAGAATGTAGAACCATTAGCAGTAGTAGTGGTCGTTCTATATTCCATTCTCAAGGTAACATTGGTAGTACCGGGAGGTAAGTTGCTGGGCACAAAAGCAAATACTTCACTACCAGCCGTATTATCCACATAAATAATCGCATTTTGTTGTGTAGTATCTCTAGCAAACGTACCCATTATTCTATTTTCCTCTACGGTTGTACCTCCATTGGTTGTAATTGAATAAGCATTTTGAGGAGCAGGATCTCGATAAAAATAAATAGTATCTGCCTCTGCACATAACGTATCAGGAATTCCCGGAATTCCCAAGGGCTGGTATACATCTATAACATTGGATTGTTCTCCAACACAGCCTTGATTATTGAATCTAAAAATAACAGGATTACTGGCCTGTGCTGCATCTGCCAAAAATGTATGGCTGGGTGGAGGGGTTACATACGTTCCTGTAAACGTAAATGGATGAGGAAAGCCCCCTGGATAATTAAGAATATTGGGCGTAACATTCGTTATGGTATTGGCATTAACCCCCAATACAATGTTATTAACAGTAGGTGGAGCTTGTCTTACTATATAGGCAAACTCTATATTGGTCAAACGATTGTCTCGTAGTGTTAGTGTTTCTGTAACCACCTTGGGAATAGGGCAAGGCCGACCGTTGGTATATTCTGGGTAGTAGGTGTAGGTAACAGGGACATCTAAGGAGTCTCTATGATTGGGTCCCCAACCCGCTCCTAAACCATATAAAGAATCGCCTGCTGGACTAATCAACCCCGGTATAGTACTAGAAAAGGTTCCTCCATCGGGAAAACCGAATAATTCAATATCTCTATCCGCACAGATGGGGTTAGTTTCTGGAATAAATGAGACTATAGGGTTATGAATGGTAATAAAGGCATTGCTATTGTAAATCACTCCACCATTAGCTGGTGCATCCAAAAACAAAATATTACCTGTAACGGCATCAGCAGGAATGTCAATGGTCAGTTCCCCTTTGAAAGTTCCTCCTGTATCTGGCAACTGATTTGTGACAGAAATGGATGCTGGATAAGTAAATGGGTAAGTTGGATTATTGGGATCATTACTTTTAAAGCGTACATCTTGGGGATGACTCGGAAGTCCTCTATATCTAAAGGTTACATTGTCTCCTGCACAAGCCTCAAATGTACTTGGTGCGCCCGGTTCGTTATTGGTATAAAACAAATCGGTATCAAAACCAAGAGCAAAATATTCTCCATCGTTCAACGTTACATTCGGAAATTCGATATAGCCCGCCCCTGTATTCACAGTTCCTTGTTCTGCTGTAATAAAACCAGTATTAAAATTAGGACTACTACTTATTAATAATCGAACACCCACTAAATTAGCTGCTCTAGTTGTGGGTATATCCATTTTTACGGTTACAGCCCCTACTCTATTACCGGGGTTAGAGACTTTCCAGTGACGTTCGGATACTTCAAAACCCGGAGGTGCGCCTGCGGTACTAATATTTTCATAATCAGCTACAATAGTTCCTGTACTATACAATAATGAACCCCATAACAAATGTGAAAGATTTGTTGTAAAAGGGCTACTGTGTTCTATAGTAACTTTGGCATCTGCTTTCTGGCTGCGTGATTTTCTTTGATCCAATTCAAAGGCATCGTCTCTTCCAATTCCGCCTATTGTTCGGTTATAATCACTATTGGTTGTTCTATTCCAAATAGTACTACCGTCTGAAGCGATATAATCATGTGCTAGTAATAGTCCATATTTCACCCCCAAATAGGTGCGGACTTGATCGGTTTCTGTAGCATTCAAACGCTCATTGAGCATAATCAATTCTGCAAAATCTCCTTCTAGTCGTTGATTGGCACCAAAACTATTAGGATCTCTAATAACATCTTGCTCTTGTCCAATAATTAAAGTGCCGTTGGTTCTTATAACATCATTTTGCTTGTAATTAGCTGGATCTTCTACTCCATTAACCCCTATTATATTGTTGGCATTGCTACCCCTCACGTGTGAGATTACAGCAGAAAAATTATTATCAAATGCTAAACCACTAGGATGCCCTCCACTACCTGCATTAACGATTGTTCTAACATCTGTGGGGTTTGCAATGTATAAACTATTACCATTAAATTGCGTTGATCCATTATTATCTACTGTGGCATAAGATAAAAGCACTTGACTAGTAGCATTTGCCCCCAGACCATCGTTTCGCATAACCAAGAAAGTAGAACTTGCATTTCTACCATGCCCAATCATATAGGAACGCTCTATCCAGTTGTCATTGGCCCCATCATTAAAGGTAATATAAGGGTGGAAATTCATGACGCTACTGGTAGGATTGGTATTAAAAGCAGGATCGGCACCCGCTTTATTCATGCCTAACATATCATTTATGCCCAGTACTTGATCCATCAAAGAATCAACACGCCCTCCAATAGTAGTGTTGTTGGCCGCATCGGCCTTGATCCAAGTTACGGTTTCCATCTGGGCGATGGTCATGTATGATTCGGCCGCTGGAAAACTAACACCGCTTGCGAGTTGAAACCCACCGTTGTTTCTAAGTTCGTAAGCCGTTACTCCTGTACTAAAAGTAGGATCACTAGAAACAATTAACACCAAATTTTGCCGATTAAATCCACTAGGCAAATTATTCAAAATAGCATCATCAAAAGAAATGTTGTAGTTGGTATAGCCCCCTGTTTCTTGGCAACGCCAAATACGGCTACTTCTTCTTCCACTTCTAAAAAAGTTATTATCAATAGTAAAGGCAGCGACTTGGTTGGTTGGCAAGCCATTGTGTCCCGCTAACAAGGCACGTGTACCTGCGTTATTTAAGTAATCAGCAGGCGCACTCAATTCTAAGAAATCCCCCGGATGTTCACTTTTGGAGCGATTTTGTTTGAGGTTGCCACTATTCCCTCCTCCTTGCGGAGCATCCAAATCTCTAGCTATACCTACAATGTTGTTGTTATAAGTATGACCTGCTCTATCCCAAACTACTGCACCTGTAGATAATTGATAATTGTGGTTTAGGGTAATGCCGTACTTAATTCCCAAATAAGAGTTAATTCTTTCTCTGTTAATTTGGCCAAGATTGCCAGAATAAACGATAAACTCGGCCAAGTCGATATTTTTGTTACCATTATTTTGGGGGTCATCATCTCTATTAGACACACCTATCAGAAGCTTATCATAAATTTCATTACTATTTGATTCAATAGTAGTAGTAGTAGCAATCGTAGCAATATCTGCACCATTTAAATATATTTTAGAATCAGCAGGATTGCTACTTGTTCCTTCTACAATATAGACATGATTAATGTAAGCACCACCAGCTGTAGTGTTACCAGGGTAAGAAACAGGACCACGGTTACCTCCACTTGTAATACCATTCGTTATTTCTTCTGTGTGAACTTGTCTTCCTGTTCTTCTATTATCATTATTATCATTTTTCCCATTACCCCACAAATAGATGTTACCATTATTTCTAGATTTGAATACAGTAAAAACATTAATATCGTTTAGAAATGGGTTTTGATTGATGTTTAAATTAGACTCAAACCATTCATCATTTAATACGACACAACTATTATAATTGAGTCTATCGCTTGTTTCATAAGTCCTATTATTCGTATAAGCAGAAGCAGGTAGTGGGTTGGTAGGATTTGCATCAGGCCAATCTAATTGTAAGCCATTGGTCAACGCAGGAAGTGAATCGGTCAAGTGCCATAGTTGCAAATTGTTCCCTACTCCGCCCGGAACAGCTTGGGCATTGGTGGTCGTTGAAGGAGTGATCAAAAAACACAAATAAAAAATAACAGAGCTGACTAATCCCTGCGTATTCAATTGGAAAATTTTTGACATGAAATTTAATTTTGGTCGTAAGAGGTAAATACTACTTTTCTATATTTCTTATAAAATACTAAAAGTAGTAAGTTGATCGTTTATCTTGCTTGGTTTTGGGGCTAAGAAAAAAGAAATTAAACGTGAATTAAATATTAAATAGTGATTGTAGATAGTGAGATAGTGTTGTAATGCAACCAATAAATTTAATGTAATTCTGTGTTTGTGGCCGTGATAATGTAATTTACACTAGGTATAATAATAAAAAATTGAGTTGATATTTTTTTGTTTAGGAGTATAAGTTTTATGTAAAATTACTTTAGTATAACTATTTTTTTTAAAACAAGGTGTTTTTTTGTCGCTGATAAAGATATATCATTTGTTCTGCACTCTTGCAATTTATTTAAATAAAAATCTTGTTTATCTACTAGCCTATATCATCGCAACATAAAAAATGAGCCACCCTTATGCAAAGGTGGCTCATAATTATACGCTGGATAAACCATCAATTAGGGTCTACCAATGACTACTTTTCGCTGTACAAAAACACTGTCGTTGTATAGCAGCAAGATGTAAGTTCCGGGAGGACAATTTAGGCCGTCCACACGCAGTTGATCATTGCCAGCTTGTATTGCTCCTTCTCTAACATTGACCCCACGAATATCTACGAGTTTCCACTGGTAATCGTGTTCTAATGTTTGATCGAACGCTAAGTTGAAGTAATCGTGTGCAGGGTTGGGAAACAACTTCATGCTCTGTATTTCGTTGAGTTCATCCTCTACGGCCACTGCATTAACGCCTACCCATGTACCACTCACTTCTCTAGTGGTAGCTACTTGGAAAATTTCCTTGGTACTAATATTCTGAATAAAGACTACCGCATGGAACTGTCCGGGTTCGTAGTTGATAAATCCACTACTAGAATGATTCCAGTTGAACTCAACGCGTTGGTTTTCACCTACCGCCCAAGAACGGTTGTTGTAACGGTTATTAGTACCAACATTGGTATTCAAGTGATATTCATCGTTCTCTCTAGCCACAGCATGTACTTCACTAGCATAGCTGCTTCCTGTAGGGTATCTTAATGAATCCTCTGATATGACTGTATAAATTCTATAATTAGCCGTTGGCATAGCTTCTAAGGCTGTTACATTGGCTACGATTTTGAAATTGTTGTTGATGTGACTGAACGTATCAATAGTGATAGCAAAATTTGGTGTCTCCAACATATCTTGCTCAAAATCAACCTCTGTCAATAACTCTGCAATATAGGTAATATTAGAATCTACCCCATTGATAAAGGAACGTCCAGCAGGAGGGCCACCATATTCAAAAGCTCTAGTTTGCCCCAAGAATTTA
This sequence comes from uncultured Aureispira sp., assembly GCA_964445645.1. Lineage (GTDB taxonomy): Bacteria > Bacteroidota > Bacteroidia > Chitinophagales > Saprospiraceae > Aureispira. The sequence goes on from CAYULH010000100.1 coordinate 9,982, forward strand.
TTGTCGAGATAAAACTTATCGCTGTTGGCACCTACCGAGCCTTGGCCATTTGCTGTTTCGATATGGTACTGCAATAGCACTACATCTTTCTCTAAATCTGTATTATAAATCAAATTATAGATTCGATTATTGATATTCTCCATGTTTCCATAATCTTCATGCACCATATTTTCTAATAATACATTGCGTGTACGGTTCTTGACAATGAAGTTATCAAAAGCAAAACCATCGTGGAAACTTTGTGGATTACGTTTGAGGGAGGCAAAGGCTACTCTCATTCTTATCACACTGCTATCTCCTCTGTAATTATCCAGTTTGTAACGACCATTTTGCCAGCCACTACTTAGACCAGACCAGCCCAAAGAGAACACACGATTGTCCTCATCACCCGGCTCGCCTGCAATCGAAGCAGTATTGAACCAATTGATACCTCTATTGACCTCGCCAAGAGGTGCCCAAGAACCATCCGCCATCTGGTATTCTATAACAGTACCATCAAACTGTTGGCGTGTATGACTCCAATAATCCAAACTAACCATAGGACGATCTAGTGTGCTAATATCAAAACAAGGACTATAAACCCAAGCAGCTTCATTTCCACTGTACCCAGCGTTTACCTGAGTAGCCCATACCTTGTTATTGGGGTCAGCAGCTATCCCTTGTGGGTTGAGGTCTGCTCCCCACTCCCACAACAAGCTTCGTGCGCTATCTCTACTCTCGGCAAACCAATCTCCTGATGATGCTTCAAAGTCTTCTACATAAGGAAATGTATTTACTTTGGGCGAAACTACCAAACGAATGGTTTGTGTATCAATACAGTACTCTCTATTGGCTACAATCAATTGAGGATAATAAACCCCTGATGCTCCATAACTGTGGAATACGGTGTCAACACTTCGGATTTGTGCTCCCCCTATCAAGGAGTCTGTTGGACTAAATATCCATTTGACGTTTGTTATAGAATCTACAACTTGCGAATTGGCAATTAAACCTAGAATATTGTTATTGGGGTTAAACTGCAAACTATCTGCTTGACAACCTCCTGCTACAGAGAAGCCTACATTAGGCATACTGTATACATACAAAGTATCAATATATTCATTATCACATCCTGTTATAGAATCTTGATAATAATATCGAACAGCATGGCTTCCACCACCAGCCAAATCTGGAATAAAGATTTTTGTTCCAAAAGGTACTCCGTTTCCACTAATAAAACCACCCAAGTTATTATTGGTAGTCAATCGGACTGTATCGCCTCCCAAACAGAAGGTATTGTGTGGTAGTGGTGTAGAGAAACTAATTTGTGGCACTGGACTAATTTGTACTATTTGTGTATCTATTCCATCACAAGCACCATCCGTAACACTATAAGTAATGGTATCATAAATGGTACTTGTCAAATACTGCCCACTACTATACCCCGGATTAGGATAAAAATAAGGTGGATTGGCTGTAATCGGCACACTATTTCTGGCAAATTCTCCCCCTGTTGGAATACCAAATAATAAGACCGAATCGGCCGACTCACAGAAGGCAGAATCCAACGCAAAGAATGGTTCTGTATATTGATCAACAATAAAGGTAAAGTTGATGCTATCTTGACAACCCGAAGCACTATCAGTAGCAATATAGGTAATCAAATGAATACCCGCATTCACAACACTTGGATCAAAATGAAAAATCGTATCGGTATCAAAACTAACAATCAATGGATTAAAGCTAATGGTATCTGCAATAGCTGTTGTCGTATATCCTACGCCTCCAGAAGTATCTCTAAAGAAGTCGCGCGTGGGATTAATAGAACTGACAGGAATTAATGGTTGTATACTGTCATTGCTACAGAAGCTGCTATTGTTGGCAGGACTCAACATTTTGGGTTGTGGCAATGGCCGCACAACAACATTGAGTGAAGTATCAGCCGGACAGACCAAGTTGGCTGGCTGACCATTGCCCAATATATAGCCCGTGAGCGGATCATCAATACTATAGGTAATGGCATGTGTACCAACTCCTGCTACACTAGGATTGAACTCCCAAATACCTATTATAGAATCTAACCAAACACCCGAGCCAGAAAAGGCTCCTCCTATCGGTGTACCATTAATAGCTATGGTATCACTGCCTTCGCAATAGAAGGTATCTAGGTTGATAATATTGGGCGGCGTTGGCCTATAGACATAGGTACGTGCTGTGACTGTATCTGAACAACCATTGTTATCCACATGGCTATAGGTAAATGTTTTAATCCCTGCCGAGTCTTGATCGGGATCAAAGGTTATCGAATTGCCACTAACAGAGAAGCCTAAATCATTGTTGTATAAGATTCCTGAAGGAAATACAGAAATAATATCCTCGGGATCACTAAAACAATAGGCGGAGTCCAAACCATTGATAACAATTTCGGGGGTTGGGTGTACAAAAATATTGACACTATCCACATTAGTACAACCCACTGAATCGGTATAACTATAGTAAATCGTTCGGGTTCCAGTAGTATTGCCCCCTGAAGTATCTAAGTTGGGACGTAAGATTCCCATAGAATCCAAAATAACAGCACCATAAAATCTGTATGTACCCGTTATGGTATCGTTTAAGCTGATAAGTGTATCATCGGGTGCTGCTGTACAGTACTGGTTTTGATAGCCCCCAAACATAGGCACTGGCAATGGATTAATCCTAATAAATGCTGTATCAGAACTCACACAGTTGTTGTTATCAATAAATTCATAAACAATTCTCTTGGGCCCTATACCAGCCAGAAATGGCGTAAATAACCCCGTATTAGGATTGACCCCAAAACCAGAAAAAGTAGCGGAGACTCCCGCTGAGGTATTTAGATCAGGTGTACCTGTTAATTGTCTCGCAGGAGCATTAAGACAATAAGCTGTATCTGTACCAAATCCAGTTAAGGTAACAATAGGAACAGAATCTAACTTAACAATTGCTATATCCTCGTTTTCACAACCAAGGGCATCCGTATAAGTATAAACCACCGTATCGACCTCAATACCAAATGGCACTAAACTAGGATCGTAGTAATAATTGGTATCAATGCGAGTAACTCCTAAGCCCGAGATAACTCCAATAGCCCTGCCACCACGCCTGTGAACTGGATTTCCGTCCAAAAGAAAAGAAAGTGCACTTTTACAGTAGGTGTGTTCTGATATATCATTGTTAACCCCATAGACACTTTGTCTACCATTAAATAAACTATCAATATCAACTGCGGGGGCCGCAATAATAGTCACCGTCAAGGTGTCATATCCCTTACACAAGAAACTATCGGTAACAACTGCCCATACAGGGAAGGTACCTCCCGTTCCTTGGGCTACACCCTGTGTTCCTGAAAGGAATACACTGTTTGGATTGAGGGTACTATCCAATACCCCAGCTCCAAAGTAACGAATAGAATCAATAGCACTTCCTGCAATTAAGGTAGAACGCATATCTACTTCTGTCACACTACCACAGAAACTATTAGCTCGATTAGAAAATGTAGTATTACTCCTAGAACTATCCAATGTCATTCGGATTTGGGGCGGCTCTCGTACTATCAAGGTATCGGTAAACGAATAGGAACACCCAATAGGATCGGTTAAAACATAGGTTACTGGATGTATTCCAATACCTGCCACTTTGGGATCAAAAACCCCTGTGCTATCATTAAGTCCAGTAGCGGGCAAAAAACGCCCCACGCTCGATCGAACAACACCTCCGGGCAGCACTGCTCCATTGAGTTGTACAGGGTCTTCATTCAAACAATAGGCAGGCTTTACGAAGAAGGTAGGTCGCAATGGCGCAGTAATCGTTATGTTCACGGTTGTATCATCTGTACATCCATATTGACTAATGGTATAGGTTAAGCGTAAGTTCAAATCTCTATTAGGAATAGGAACAAGGGTGTTGTAATTGAGTTCTGGATCTAGTATGGTATCTTCAAGTAAAATACCATTCAAGGTAAAGTTTCCTAACGTATCATCTGCCAAAAGACTAAAGGTTGTAATAGGAGAACGAATAAAACCGGGGATTGGACGCAGTGTATCAGGCTCCCCTGTACCACAGTAATTTTGTATTGGCAAACTAAAACTAAGCACTGGACGCTGCCTAACCACAACGTTAGCAACGGCTCTGGCTGTTGTACTACTGGTACCACTAGGACTAATCGTTGTGGTTTGATAGGTTATAGTTACCTGTACCAAGGTAGTCCCCAGAGGTAAAACCCCTGGAATAAATTCGTATACTTCGCTACCTTGGGTATTGTTCCTTATTACAATTGCCGGTGCATTCGCAGGGTCTGTTGTACTAAGACTTATTATTTCATTCGCCACAATAGAATCTGCACCTGATCTGTAAGTCCTATACGGACTATTGATGGTATCTCTATAAAAAAAGAATGCCTGAGCTCCTGCACATATAGTATCAGGCAAACTTTCTATTTCCAGTGGTCTTAAAATATCAATAGTATCTATATCGGACGCTATACATCCTTTATTATTAAAACTAAAGGTAATAGGGTGGATGTTAGCACTATTAGGGTTATTGGGATCTGAAGCTATATCCGTCAAGAATACATTATTCAGCACATAGGCTCCTGTAAAACTAAACGGATGTGGAAATCCTCCCGGAACAGCAAAAATATCGGGTGTAACTGTGATTATGGTTTGTCTATTCACAAGTAGAGATGTATTATTGGCTCCAACTGGCAAATTAGGTTGCTTAACTATATTGGCTAATGCTAGATTAGATAATCTATTATCCCGTATGACAAGACTATCTAAGACTTCTTTTGGGAATGCACAATCGCGACCACTGGTATACTTTGGATAATACTGGTAAGTTACATCGACCACCAAAGAATCATCATGTAACGGCGACCAGCCAGCACCTAAGCCATACAAAGAGTCTCCTGAGGGGCTAATTAATCCCGGTATAGAACTCAAAAAGGTTCCCCCTTCTGGAAATCCGTATAGTGCAATGTCCTGATCGGCACAAATAGGGTTGGTTGCTGGAACAAATCCTATACTAGGATTATGAATAGTCAGAAACATATTGCTGTTAAAAATTATATTTCCAGATACACCCAAGAATAGTACGTTGCCTGTAGCAGCATCGGCTGGAATTCGAAAAGCAATTTCTCCTCTTACCCCAACAGTATCAGGTTGTTGATTAGAAACAGTTACTGCAAATATATCAATAGTAGAATTACCAACAACATTACTTTTTAGGCGCACACGATTTGGATGACTTGGTAGACCTCGATATCTAAAGGTAACACTATCTCCGGGGCAAGCCTCAAAAGTACTCGGAGCATTAGATTCGTTATTGGTAAAAAATAGATCCTCAGCAAAACCCAAGGTAAAATATTCTCCATCTCGTAAGGTTGCTGTAAATTCAATAACATTTCCGTTAGTAACACCTGATACAGAACCTGTAACTCCTGTAGAGAAATCTGTACTGGCACTAATGAGCAGCGTGGCTCCTATTGTGTTTCCTACTCTCGATGGTGGAACATCCATTCTTACAACAACTTGCCCTACGTTATTATTGGGGTTGGAGACTTTCCAGTAGCGTTCAGAAATTTGAAAACCTTGAGGTGCTCCTGTTGCACTGATTAAATCATAATTGGCTGGTGTTGTTCCTGAGCTATATAATACAGAACCCCACATCAAATAAGAATCATCTGCCGGAAATGGGCCAATGTGTTCTATGGTAACAACAGGATCTGGTTTATTACTACGTGTTTTTCGTTGATCCAATCCCATAAAATCATCTCTACCAATTCCTCCAACTGTTCTGTGGTAGCCTCCCTGAGGCCCAGTAGTATTAACAAGATAATTCCAAATAGTATCTCTGTCTCCAGCAATATAATCATGCGCCAATTGCAACCCATATTTAATGCCTAGGTAAGAATGTACTTGCTTTGTTTCTATGTCCGTTAATCGTTCATTAAATGTTATAAACTCGGCAAAATCACCCTCCAATCGTTCATTACTGTCAAAACCATTAGGATCCCCCATATCATCCTGTTCTTGCCCAATAATTAGGGTGCCATTAGAACGAACATTTGCAGCACTATTGCTATAGCTATTGATTGCTACAGAACCATTGAGATAGATGTGATCATCAGCACCCCCGCCCCGTACATGAGAAACAATAGATACTTCCTGATTGGCCGTCATATCCCAATTACTATTAAAATTACCACCAGCATCCGTAACCTCAGCACTTAAACTAGATGGATCGTTAATTCTTAAGCTATTTCCACCATACCGTGTATTTCCGGGACTACTTTCTGTAGCATAAGAAAATAGAGCCTGATTATTCGGTCCTGTACCATCATTCTGCATCACCAAAAAGGTAGAAGTCACATTTCTAGAGTAGCCAACTACTTCATCGCGTTCTATCCAGTTGTCACCAACATCATTGAAGGTGATATACGGATGAAAGTTCATATAAGGATTGTTGGGCGTAGAAGCGAAGCGAGGATTATTACTTGATGTATTTGCTCCCTGCATATCATTGATACCCAATACTTGGTCTGCCATGTTATTTACAGAACCAGCAATAATGATGTTATTAGGAGCTGTAGTATGTACCCATGTCACTGCTTCCATCAGTGCAATGGTCATATAAGACACCGCTGCCGGAAAATCAACATTGGTAGCTCGTATGTAGGAGCCATCGGGACGCAAAGGATAAGCCGTTACATTCGTACTAAAGGTCTCATCTGTGGAAACTAACAAAACTGTATTGTTGTCATTAAAACCACTAGGTAACGTTATATTATTAAATGAGATAGTATACTCGTTATAGTCTTCTATCTCCTGACAACGCCAAACCCGTCTTATTCGGCGACCTCTTCTAAAGAAGTTGTTATCAATAGTAATGTTTGATGTAGAATTTGTTGGTGCACCATCATGTCCTATCATCAATGAACGTCTTATAGAAGCATTCTGGTAAGTTCCTAAGGCATTAATCTCCAAATCATCCCCCGGTTCTTCACTTCTGGAGCGGTTTTGTGCCAAAGCACCATTAGCACCATTCGGAAGTGACTGTACATCATAGGCTATCCCTATTATATTATTGTTGTAGCTATGCCCTGACCTATCCCATGCTATGGAATCATTGGATAAAACATAATTATGATCTAAAGTAATACCATACTTAATTCCCAAGTAGGAAGTAATTTTTATTCTATCAGCTGAACTTAGGGTTCCAGAATATACAATAAATTCTGCTAGTTCCATATCCAAACCATTACCAAAAGCACCACCAGTAGGATTATCATCTTCATTGGCGATACCCACGAGTAAATCACTAGTAACATCAGCAGGGTTTTGTAACGTAACTTGGGTAGGAATACTAGCTATAGTCGCTCCGTTTAAATAAATTAATGAGTTTTGGGGGTTAGGAATAGTCCCTTCTCTCAACTCAATGAAATTGATATAGGGTCTAAATCCAGTACCATTTGTATTATAAGCTGCAAACCCACCACTTCCATCTGACAATTCCTCAGTATAAGCCTGCCTACCTCTAGTACCGCTAACACCAGATTTTCCATTACCCCACAGATAAATATTTCCGGGGTCAGTTGGTCTAAAAACGGTAAATACATTTACGCCACTAGCAAATATTGCAGGGTCATTGATATCCAAATCAGCCTCCCACCATTCATTGTTTATAAATAATGCTCTATTAAAGTTGAAGTTATCTTCAACAGTGTAAAAACCAGAAGGGTTAGTATTATCATAGGTAGAAGGTGATCGCAGGCTCCCAGGTCTAGCATCAGGCCAGTCCTCTGTGTCATCCCAAGGGCCAGGGGCATTTGGATTGGGGATATCTTCACCTTTGTGCCACAACTCTAAACCTGAGGGAATACCTCCCGGAACTTCGCTTTGGGCTTTTGTATTAATTGGGGAAAGTAAAAAACACCACAAAACAAAAATAAAAAAATAGATGTCCTGTCTATTCGATTGGAAAATTCTTAACATAAGAATGTGTTTTAACAATATGAGGGAAATTGACTACTATTAATTAAATGTGACATGGGAATAGGTAGGATTCTGCAAGTACAAATCGTACTGTTTATTTTTTATGGTCTTGTTTTAAAAAAGTAACCTTCAAAAATTGAATTAAAACGAAAAATAAAGAATTAATAAAAGTTTACTTCTTTTAGTTCAGTTAGAATTAAAGATAAACTAATTTTTCGATTTTGGCACAAAATAAGGTCTTTTTTGTGACGACAAATTTGCAAAAATAACTCAAATATTCAAATAATAAAAACACAAACTAAACCCACGAAAAATTAGGCTTTCCTTTTTTTAAAAAGATAAAAGAACAACTTATCACTAAAAAAACAACTAATTATTTTGCTAACAAAGAATAAAAGTAACTTCTCAAAATACTGTTTTTCAAGGCTTATAACATTTAAACCCTCAAATAGAGCATAAAAAAGCAAACAAAAATCTATAAAAAAAACATATCGTTGCACTATATGTAATAGAGGCCACCAGCACTAAAAAACGCAAAAAATCAAAAAAAATACGTTTAAAAAAAATTATTTTTTACTACAAAAAGGTGACAATTGTGACTGAATCAAAAGAAAAGCAACACTCAAAAACTGCTAAAAAAAAATGGTAGCAATAAAAAAAAGCTGCCCTTAAAAAAGAGCAGCTTAATCGAAAAAATATTTTTATTTTTTTATCTGGCAACTAGATAAAATCATGTCATATTTAAAATAAAATAAAAAATAAAACTTTTTTGACCCACTAAAAAGTCAGGATTGTGTTTATAACTTGAGTGAGTATAAAATATAAAAAGGCCAACCAATTATTCTTTATTTTGGAGAGTAGCACGCACTTTTTTGGGCAAGCCTTTCACCACCATATCATAAGAGTGATCCACCAACTCTAGTAGCATAGATTTGGTCAGACTGCCTTCAAAATCTACCGTATTCCAATGTTTCTTGTTCATGTGGTACCCCGGTTGCACTTCTGGATAACTTTCACGCAATTCTACTGCTCGATCAGGGTCACATTTGAGGTTTACCCTAAAATCTTCCCACTCCAAATTGGTCAATGCAAAGACCTTATTCGCCACCTTAAAAACCAGTACATCAGGCCCAAAAGGCATAGATTCTGTTACACTGGGTTTGGATAAACAATATTCTCTCAAAAATTCGATGTTCATAAAATTATAGTTTGGTAATGGATTGAATGAAACAGATTGCAATTTAATTTTTTTGGATAAATATATATGTAGGAACAAGGCATGCCTTGTTCCTACATATCAACATTATTACATTTCCACAGAAACTGATGTTATCAACAAGAAACTGACAAAAAACGTGAAATTAACAAGAAAATTTTGACTGAGTAAAAATTTATTTTAAAACATTACAATATCTTAGCCACCTTTTAACATCCAAAAGCCTTTGGCCACGCCTTTTTATGTATTTTTATGTTCTATTTTTTCATTCTCATAATAAAAATGATGCTGACCAAATTACAAGTACAACAACAATTTAAAAAACGCAGTGATGTGCGTGGTTTTGGAGTTTTACTACGTGATGTGCTGTTTTTGGGGTTGGCATGGTGGCTGGCGGCCCAATGGGGGCAGTATATACTGGTAACATTGCTGTTGATTTGGTTTATTGGAGGGGTCCAGTTTGCAATGGGTGAGTCATTACTACATGAAGCAAGTCATGGCAATTTGTTTCAAACAGCTTGGGTCAATAAAGCTGTGGGGCATTTGATTGCGGCTGCTATCTTGACAGATTTTCAAGTGTGGAAAGAAGAACATGCCACCCACCACGGCCAGCTCTTGACCAAGTACGATCACCTTACCCAAGATTACCAAAGTTATCAATTGAAGGATGGCGTTGCCCCTTATAAATTGTGGATCACACGCCCCTTGCTAGGTGTAGTGGGGTGGCAATGGCTCCAAACTGAGGGCTTGGGCTTGTTCAAACACTGGAAAAGTTTGGTTTTGTATAGCTTGGTGAGCTTGGTGGCTTTTTATAATAACAGTTGGCTCTTTGTGCTCATTTATTGGATAGTACCCTTAGTCTGGGCCTATCCTGCCGTGCTGTATTGGTCCGAAATTACCGACCACCATTTGGCAGCCAGCAATACCCGAACCAATACCTCTTGGCTTTGGAATTTTATGTTTCACAATAGTGGCTATCATTGGGTACACCACGAATATCCCTTCATCCCTTGGTATTTGCTGCCCCAAGCCAATGCCACCCTAGCCGATGCCTCCATAGATGAAATTAATGGCTGGTGGGAGATGTATCAGTTGTTGTTGGAGGATTATAGGGGGGCGTAGGGCAGGGCTGTTAAGTTCTAATTATTGATGCTGCAAATTGTAAACCCCGAAGGGGTGATATTATTGTAGCTTTGTTTGCAAAGCGTATTTTTGAACCCTGAAAGGGTGATATTATTATATTGTATGCTAATAATGACATCCCTTCGGGATTTAAAGCAGCAATTCTCGGTTTAATAAAAAAATATATATCATTCCAAAAGCGGAATA
>CAYULH010000101.1:0-13462 GCA_964445645.1 uncultured Aureispira sp.
TAGCTTTGTTTGCAAAGCGTATTTTTGAACCCTGAAAGGGTGCTATTATCGTCTTATAGGGCTAATAATGACACCCTTTCAGGGTTGAATTCGTATTGTTTATGTTAGTACTACAATAATATCACCCCTTCGGGGTTTTTCTCAACAATGTTCAAAATCATTTTTTTCAGAACTTAACAGCCCTGCCCTTCGGGATTTTTTCCAATAGCATTCAGATTCATTTACCAGAACTTAACAGCCCTAGGCGTAGGGACCAACCAATTCCTCAATATCTCCCTCATCTATTTCCAACAAACCATAAAATAACCTACATTAGAAGATGTATTTAAACTCTATTATTATGGTTGTGATAAAACACAAAACCAACTTAACAGCAGCAGAGCAGGAACAAATTTTTGCGCTCTTGATTGAATGCGATCAGGATTTTCACCCGCCCCTGAGCAGCAGGGCCAGTTCTACAGACGGTAATTTTGCAAAAGCCCAAAAACAATTGCCCACGGCCTATTTTGAATCCATTCTGGATCAAAATTTTCTCTTGGCACAATTGGGAGACAAGATTGTGGGCTTCTCTGCTTATATTCATCAATATGCCAATGAACTTATCCCCTCTGCCCCCTTATCCAATTATGTAACCACCACTTGCATCACGCCCTACTTGAGAGGTCAAGGCATTTCCAAGCAATTGAATGATTATTTAGAAAACCAGCTCCCAACAAGCACCCACTCCAAGGTCATTACCAGACGCACATGGACCACCAACACTGCTCAAATCCAAAACCTGACTCAACGAGGTTACCGCATTCTCAAAGAAATTGAACATGATAGAGGGCTGGGTATTTCTACATTGTATTATATCTTAGAAAAGTAATCAAATGAAGCATTTACTCCTCCTTGTATTCTTATTGGCTTATTGGCCCATAATAGCTCAAAAAATAGCACATAACAAAGCTGTAGAAGATCTTAATTTTTTGATAGAAGGAATCAAGCAATACAACCCTGCATTGGGACGTTACCACCCCGAATTTGACAGCTTATCCAACTTGGTTGTTCAACACCTCCAACAAGACTCCCTTTCTGTATTAGAACATTTTACCAATATTAGTCGAGTATGTGCTTTGGCTAATGAGGGGCATTTTTTGGTGGGCAATCAAGAGACTGTATTCAACCAAGGCATTAACAAAAACCAATATGCTTACCTACCTATACAAATCAAAATTGTTGCAGGTCGTCTGTTTGTCTATGGTGATTTCTCCAATGAGCAGCTTACCAATAGAGGCGACGAAATTATAGCTATTAATGGCCTAAAAAGCAGCCAAATTTTGGACTCTTTGCTGGCCTTTACCCCTTCTGATGGTTATATTAAAAGTTATGCTTATCGCAAAATAGAAAGCAATTTTTCAGTGCGCTACTATTTTCATATTCAACAAACCAACAACTTTGAAATCACGCTATTGGATGCACAGCAACAGGAGAAAAAAATTGCCCTCCAAGCATTGGTTCAGTCCAAGCAAATCGAAAACCTCAAAAAGTATTATCCCAATAATAACAAAAAGAAAAGTACGGATGACGAGGGGTTTTATACTTTAGAAATAAAAGACAACTATAGTTACTTAAAGCTCCCCTCCTTTGATTTTAGGCGTGTTAATAAGTATCAAGTCAAATCCAAAAAACTCTACAAGAATTTGTTCAAGGAGTTGCGTGATAACAAGGCTCAAAACTTAGTCATTGATTTGAGGAACAATACAGGGGGACGCAATGAATTTGCAGATGATATAGTGCCTTTTATTAGAAAACCCAATACCTCTACTCCTTTTCTGAAGAAAACCATTGGTTGGAATGGCAAAACCAGAACGTATCGCCTGCCCAAAGCCTCCAAATTAGCTTTCCAAGGTTCTATTTATGTTTTGGTCAATGGCAAAACCTTTTCGGCAGGCGGCTCTATTGCTCGCTATCTCAAAGAGTATGGCCATGCTACTATTATTGGCACAGAAACAGGCACACGATATGAAGGTTTTGCAGCAGGCTCGGCCGAGCACATTATTTTGCCTCATTCTAAGATAAACATAGGCATTCCACGTTTCCTCATTCTGTTCCCAACATCCAAGCAACAAGCCACAAGCAATAGAGGCATTATACCTGACCATAAAATAGAACCAAGCTTTGAGGTCTACACCAAAGGAACTGATTTGCATCTACAAAAAGTACAGACATTGATAAAATAAAAACTCCCCCTAGAATTTCTTTAGATTACAATGGAATGATGAATTACTGGAAAATAGGTTTTTGGGTGACAATCATTGGTTTCCTCGCTTCTATGCTAATAGGTTTTTATTGCTTTATCGACCAAGCAAGCACTATCACTTATATGCAAGAAGGGTATGATAGTACAGAAAGTGATTTGAATACCATAACAGTACTTATTAATGAAACAGATTTGAGTAAAACTGGAATTATGGCAAAACTACAAGAATATAAGCCAATGGACTGCTTCAATTTGGAAAGTGATACGATAGATTTGGAACGTGTACTATTAATTTTTAAGAAGGGGCAATTAAAACAAATTGAAAAAATATGGTAATTGTTCTATAAATGTCCCCCCTAAAAGTATCTAAGCTTTGTTATTTTTCTTAAAATGAGTTATCTTGTTTATTTGCAATAAGTATACATGAATACTAATTTCATCACATTTCAAACTTAAATAGCATGAGAAAAAATTACATTCTTTTTATGTTTTTCCTGTTACTATTCAGAAGCCATATTAGTTATGCTACAGACTACCACATTGGCCCTAGCCAACCTTTGGCAGCCATTGCTGATGCCCCTTGGGATTCGTTGCAAGCAGGAGATCGGGTTTATATTCATTGGAAAAGTACACCTTACTATGAAAAATGGGTTATCAATGCACAAGGTACTGCCCAAAACAGAATTGAAGTCATTGGGGTCAGTGGGCCTAATGGCCAAAAACCTGTTATAGATGGCAATGGGGCAGTCACTCCCACTTACCTCAACTACTGGAATGAAAGAAGAGGGCTTATTAAATAGGTGGTTCTAGCATACCTAGTGATGGCCTGCCAAGCTATATTACCATTGAGAATTTAGAACTCAAATCTGTACGTCCTGCCTACAGTTTTACCACAGACAATAACCAAACGGACACCTATGCCAACAATGCTGCTTCTGTATATATAGAAAAAGGAGCGCACATTATTATCAAGGATTGTATTATACACGACTCTGGCAATGGAATCTTTATTGGAGCCAATGGAGGTCAAACACAGGACATTCTCATTTCGGGCAATTACATTTATGACAATGGTATTGTAGGGAGTATTTATGAGCACAATACCTACACAGAAGCATTGGGAATCATCTATGAATACAACAGATTTGGTCCTTTGAGATCAGGTGCTTTGGGTAATAATCTCAAAGATAGATCAGCAGGCTTGGTGGTGCGTTACAATTGGATTGAAAGTGGCAACCGCCAGTTGGATTTGGTAGAATCTGGAACAGCTGCCTTGTACAATGACAATTCTTATGCTTCTACGTATGCTTATGGTAATATCTTGATAGAACCAGATGGCGCAGGCAATTCTCAAATAGTACATTATGGGGGGGATAATGGCACCACAGCACGCTACAGAAAAGGTAATTTTTATTTTTATAACAATACAGTTATTTCTACCAGAAGTGGCAATACTACCTTGGCAAGACTCTCTACACAAGATGAAACCATGCACGCTTTTAATAATGTGATTTACAATACCAGTACAGGCAATAGAATGGCTATGCTCAATGGGGATGGCAGCATCAATGTCAATTATAATTGGATAAAAACCAATTGGGTCAATGCACACAGTGGTTCGGGCACTGTCAATGACCAAGGCAATAACATTACAGGTTCTGATCCTTTGTTCAATGATTTTGCCAACCAAGATTTTGGACTACAAAGCAACTCTCCCTTAGTTAATGCAGGAGCTGCTATTCCAGCCATACACTTGCCCATTCACGATGTATCTAATGAGTATGTAAAACACAGCAGCAGTACTACCAGAACTATTGTTAATGGTATAGATATAGGTGCATTTGAACGCCAAGCTGTTTTGTCTACCACCAATATTGCCGCCCCCACAATGGTCTTGTACCCCAACCCTAGCAGCACAAGTGTCTGCCTAAAAAATGTAAACCCCAATGCTATTCAAACTATATCCGTATACTCCAGCACAGGGCAATTGCTCTTGCAATCTAATCAAGTAGAGCTTGATATAAGTGCCCTAGAATCTGGTGTCTATTTTATCACGGTTCAAGCAATTGGTGCCCCTACTACTTTTACTTTTGTTAAATCATAAATCAGAGGCACCTCATATTTAGGAATAGAAGGGTTATAAAACGACAAAAAGCAATAAAACATTGAATGAGTAAAATAAACAGTAGAAAAAGTAAACAAAAACACACATCTTGATATAGTCATTATTTGGCTACGACATTTTTGTCTTTTGTTCAGAAAACCATTCTAAGTAATTAAGTCTTCTTTTGAATAAATTAATTACATTGGATACATTAACTTTCAATTATCCAATCACTTCCTTACCAAAACTAACAACAACATGTATGTAGATAGAGTGTTTCACCCTAAAAACATGATTCGTTTTTCAATTGTACCCATCTTATTTTTTACCATCTATTCTGGACTCATCACTTCACTTTATTATTGTTTTGAATTTGAATGGTTGAAAATACCTTGGGCCCCCTTGACGCTGCTAGGTGTTGCGCTGGCTTTTTATGTAGGCTTCAAGAACAACTCTGCCTATGATAGAACATGGGAAGCACGAAAAATATGGGGTGGTATTGTTAATAGCAGCAGAAGCTGGGGAGCTATGGTAACTTGTTTTGTAACCAATGAATTTGCCTCTACCAAAGCATCTGACCAAGAACTAAAAGAGATACATAGAACACTGATATACAGACATATTGCATGGATTTACAGGCTCAAACGACAATTGCGTACCCTCAAACCTTGGGAACACGATAAACAATTGAACAGAAATTATCGAAAATATATTGAAGAACTCTTCCCAACAGAAGATCCCGAAAAGGAATTACAAAATTTCTTGAGCAATGAAGAGGTACAGCACATTTTGTCTATGAAAAATGGTTGTACACAATTGATTCACCAACAGGCTCAAACCCTAAAAGAACTCAAATTGAAGGGGTTGATAGACGATTTCCGACACATGGAAATGCAAGCCTTGTTGACCGAATTTTATACCCTGCAGGGTAAGTGCGAACGCATCAAAAACTTTCCATTGCCCAGACAGTACACCTCTTTGAGCCTTTACTTTGTAGTTATTTTTATCTTCTTATTGCCTATGGCCTTGTTGTCTGCGTTTACCAATGACCAATTGCACAGCAATATGATTTGGGGGGTTATCCCTTTTTCTGCCCTAATCTCGTGGGTATTTTGGATGATGGAAGGTGCTGGTGATTATACAGAAAATCCATTTGAGGCACTTGCCTTTGATGTACCTATGACCTCCTTGACCAGAACCATTGAAATAGACCTAAGACAAATGATTGGAGAAACAGATTTGCCGAGTCCTATTGGCCCCAAAGATGGGTTTGTGGTGTAATCATAAATAAATCAATAACTATACAACCAATTTTATCATGGATTTGACCTTAATTGATCCTAGTGAGTTGGCTCTTCTTACTGCTTGTTTGCTCTTTCTTACAGCCTTGCTAACAGGTGTGTGGAAATATGCCGATATGATGAAAAGTCCTGATAAAAAGGCGCATAGATACATTGATACCACACATTACGCATCCTTCTTTTAGACCTTTGCTTGCCTGTTTTTGGCTAAGTTGGCAGAATTAAGTGCATGGAGTGACCAACGGAATTATATTGCTATTGGCACTCTTTGCACCTTTTTTGTAGGCACTATAATCAAGTATGCTTGGCTGGGCTACACCAAAGAACCCAGCTTGCTGGCTCATAAGCGTAGCGCACTAAACCACCAACCAATTTGATACCAGCAAAAAATCTGTCCACATATTGATGTATTTATTAATTGTGGCAGAAATTGGTGCCTTTCTGATTTTGTTTTGGGGCTTTATGAAAGGAGTGTTTTTGTCTTAATTTTAATATTTTAATAATTGACTGTCTAGTATCACTCTATTTCTACATAAGCAGATTTGCCACCCGACAAATCCCCATTCAACCACTGCCAATCAAACTCCAAGTTTAGTTTTCCCTGCTCTGTTGCCAAAACAACACCTTTAGAACTGCCCACTTTTAGTTCCCCTTCAGTGGTCAGGCACTGAAATAAAAGCTCTATAGTTGAATCCCCTGTTTGTTTTCCGACTATAAAACCCTTGAGTATGGCTCCACCTGCATACTGTCCAGTAATTGTTTTTCCTTCTTGGAAATAATGAAAAATGGTTTCATCAGAGGATAAGCCATTTTGATTGGCTATTGTTACAAATCTTTTATTATTTAAATTCAAGTGATAATAGCTTAAAATGAACTTGTTAATACAAATTTTCTCCAATATACTCTGCCCTATGCTAACTCCCTACCATAGGCCAGAATTATACAATTCTCTTCAAATTTTGTTCAAATGAATTACTTAAGCCCCAAAATACAAGCCTTATTAAATATCAAAGCAATACAAGATTTTTTGACGGCTGCACGTGCATTCATTGATTTGGCCGAAAACACCACCATCAAGCAAGCAGATTTTTATCCCCAAATGCACAAGGCACTTGCCAAGCTATACCAAACAGGATTATCATTTGCTCCTGTCTCATTGACCTATACTCAACCCGCATTTAGCCTCCAACAATTTTTCAAAAAGAAACAAACTCCCAAAAACCAAAATGCGAACTTAATTGCCAATCTTGGTGAGGCTTGTTTTTATTGGGAGGTGTTTGACCCGACTTATAAAGACGAAAATGAACCTACCTTGGGCTGGCTAGTCGATGATTTGTCCGATATATACCGAGATTTTAAAACAGAAATCCACAAAATTGACCACATTGCAAGCAATGAGGCTATTATAGATGGACTCTGGAGCCTAAAATTTGGCTTTACAAGCCATTGGGGCAATCATTGCATTAATGCTATTCGGGCATTACATTATATCACATACGAAGGGAAAACATAATCTTACAAAATCCCTTGCATTTGCAACTATATTTGTATCTTATCTTTATTATTATGATTCTAAAATCCATCCCCTTAACAAGCATTGAAAAAGACATTATCAAGATCACTTATCAAGACAATGAAAACACCTTGAATGCTCCTGTAGAATGGCGTACGATTCTATTATGCAGTATTATTATTCTAATAGCTATTGGCTTATATACTATTGTTCAATCAGTGGCATGGATCTTCTTTATTGTAATTTTTATTTGTTTATTAATTGTTTATGAAGCTGTTATAAGCCATCACTCCACAAGGAAACAACCCTATCTTGATTTGAGACAAAAAATTACTCCTCTTCTCGAATTAGAATCTGTGGATGTTTATGAATGTTCTTGCGAAAAAGCACTTTATTTGTTTGAGGAAGATGGAGGCTTGTATCTTTTGGAAGTAGCACCTGACAAAACACTTGCTTATTCAGATTGGGATCATAGTATGAGAGGACTACTGCCCAATTCTAAGTTTTCTTTTTTTGTAAATAAGAATGTGCAAGAAGTTCTTGGAGCAGGCATAAAAATCTATGGAGATAGATTTGTTCCGTTCAAAATGGAACAATTCAGGTTTCAATCTTTTTATAAGTTAAACCTTATTCCCCAGCATCTTGAGATTTTGGATTGCTCTATTGAAACTTATCTGGGAAAGATTAAAGAAGCATTGAACTAACAAATAGAAATTACAACATCAAATAAACTACGCAAATATGACGAGAGCATTTATAATAGTACTACTAGCAATGAGCTTGACTGCTCAAGCACAAAACAATGGCAATTACATTTTAATTATCAACAATGACTCCATTCCTATTGATCTCAACGAGTCGGCCAAGCACAAAACAAAATCAGGAGCAACCTTGGACATTCAATTGATACAGCCTAGTATTCTGACTTATAAAGACGATATGATTTCCTTCAAGCATCATAAATCACTAGGCGTATCTAATTCCAAAATTCAGAATGGCATAGAACAATGTATGATTCTAAAATCAACAGGCAATGGCTTCATGGTTCAGAAGTACAGCACCATTGACCCTAGCAGTTTGACCCAATTGATGCTCAATGAAATTACCAAAGAAAGCATTAGTTATGGTTATACCAAAAAAGAAAAGCCATTTCGCAAAAAGCTAAAAAGTGGTCACATTATAAAAGGAATCCAAGCAACACTAAGCTATAGAGGAGAAGAACAAATCTTTACAGTGGCTACTTATGGAGAAAAGGATCAAGGTATTGTGGTGGTGACTATTATGATTAATGAAGAATTTAAGGAGGATGCCCAAATCATTGAGTTGTTCTTGGATACTTTGCGTATTAATGATAATAATGGGACCAGAATGTAGGTATTCTGCAACTGTTTTGAAACCTTTATATAAGCATTGGTCATACAGATGAAAAAAATATTGATTATCACTTTATTGCTTGGTGTAGGCTTATTTTTTTATATCAATTCTATTACTGCTATTTATGCTCGCCAGCAAGCTCCTATTATTTGTGCGTGGCTCAATACTGCTACAGAGGCCAAGCCTGCTGTTGGGCCTAGTGCTTATGGGCACTTGGTTTGGCTCAAAGAACAAAGTGGGGGCAATTGTGCTTGTGAGGTCGTGAAACCCAATAGGAGTTTTTCCGAATCAAATGTTACTACTGTTTTGATTAGTGTGGATGAAGAAGAAAAAATACGTCTCAATTATACCCTCAGTTATGGGGGACGCAGTTTTATGCGGCCTATTTATTTTCACCACCAAACCAATTTTGAACACCAGCACAATTATGATTGATGGTGGTGTAGCAATTATTTTCAAACAAAACAAATCCTAAAGCTGTTACAGCTCCTTACTTCATTAGTCTGTATACTATACAAACTAATTCAGATCGCTTTGCGAGTGTTGGAAATCGTATCTAATTGATTATCAGTTTATTACAGAAAATAAACTAAAATCATAAAAGGCTGATAATCAATTAGATACAAGATGATTTTTTAGCTTTTTTGTAAAAAAAGCAAAAAATCCACGAAGTATTAACAGCTAATATCACCATTTTAAACCACCGAGTTGGCTTTTTATGAAATACAAGCCTTTACTAGATAGCATCCATACCAAGGTAGCCCTAACAGAAGAGGAACAAGCCTTATTGGCCAGCAAGCTCTATCTCAAAACCTACTTAAAAGGACAGTACATTGTACAAGAGGGAAATGTGTGCAAGTATCAAACCTTTATTCTTTCGGGCAAAACCAGAACCTTTTATTTGGACGAAGAAGGCAATGAGCATATTGTGAATTTTGGTATTGAAGGTTGGTGGGCGGGAGATTTGTGCAGTTTTACGACACAAACTCCATCTGAATTTCATATACAATGCCTAGAAAAAACAACAGTGGTACACATCAATTATGAGGATATGGAGCAATTGTACGATCATATTCCCAAACTAGAACGTTACTTTAGGCTTATTGTCCAAAAGGCTTATGGCAATATGTCTAAGCGCATTGTAAGAAACCATGCCATGCCTGCCAAAGAGCGTTACCTCTTGTTTGTAGATACGTACCCCAATATAGTACAACGAGTTCCACAATACATGATTGCTTCTTATTTGGGTATTAGCAAGGAGTTTTTGAGTAGAATGCGTAAACAAATAGCAGAAGAACAGCGAAGTTGATGTAGGTCAACTTTTTTTCTTAATCTAGCTCATTTTTCTTGTCCTAACCAAGCACTACCTTTGTAGTACAATATTTTACAATCCTTTAGAAATTTAATATTATGAACACGGTACTGCATAAAGCCAACACTAGAGGCGCAGCCGACCACGGCTGGCTCCAAGCACAACATTCGTTTAGCTTTGCTAATTATTACAATCCAGAGCGTATGCACTTTGGTGTGCTACGAGTGCTGAATGATGACAAAATTGCCCCCTCAAGAGGTTTTGGAACACATCCTCATGACAATATGGAAATTATATCTATTCCACTGGCAGGAGCATTAGAGCACAAGGATAGTATGGGCAATGGTGCTGTGGTGCAATATGGTGATGTACAAGTGATGAGTGCTGGTACAGGTATTCGACACAGTGAGTACAATGCCAATAGTGATGAAGAAATGAATTTGTTACAAATCTGGGTATTTCCCAACAAAAGAAACGTAACACCACGTTACGACCAGATTTCTATCAAAGACATCCAAAAAGAAAACGAATTTTATCAAGTACTCTCTCCCAATGCTGAGGATCAAGGAGTTTGGATTCACCAAGATGCTTGGTTTCACTTGGGCGAATTTGACCAAGAAGTCACCAGTGATTACAAAATACACAAATCTGGTAATGGTGTATATGCCTTTGTTATTGATGGTTCGGCCGAAATAGCTGGGCAAGCACTAAACAAAAGAGATGGTTTTGGTATTTGGGACACCGATAGCTTTGAAATCAAAGCAAGCAAAGATAGCCAAATCCTATTGATGGAAGTGCCAATGGAACTTCCTTAGGATGCACAAACCAGCTGTTGGGCACTTAGAACAAGTGTCTGACAGCTATTTATAAAAAACTTTTTATCACACTATAATATACTTATCATGAAAAAAGTTCTTGCCTTTGCAGGTAGCAATAACAGTCAATCTATTAATGCTCAACTCCTTGATTTTGCCACTTCCTTGCTCCAAGATGTTGAAGTACAAGTATTAGATATTAGAAATTGGGAGGTGCCTATGTATTCTATTGATATGGATTCCGATCAAACTCCTGAAAAGATTGCAGAGTTAATTGGGTTAATTCAAGCACACGATAGTTTTATCATTGCATCACCCGAGCACAATGGTGGCCCTTCTGCTTTTCTTAAGAATATATTGGATTGGTTGAGCAGAAGACAAAAAAATGCTTTTGATGGTAAACCTGTTTTAGTATTGAGTACTTCACCTGGCCCTGGAGGAGGCGCCACTCATTTAAACTATTTTAAAGCCGCTTTGCCCTATCAGGGAGCTACGGTTACAGGTGCTTTTAGTTTGCCTTCTTTCTATGATAATTTTAAAGAAGGCAAAGTAACTCAAGAACACTTAGGCGCACTGCAGCAAAGTTTAGACGAGTTTTTAGCAACTGTTTCTGAATAGTAAAGTTTTTGTTTATTAGTAGGGCTGTAGGGCAAACAGTCCTACTAATACATTTAGACAGATGGGTTCCCATCTCCCCTACCAAGGGATTTAAAATAATCACTTAGTTTATCGTAAGCTTTGAGTTCCATCAATAGTTTTACCTCCTTATCCACCAATTGATTTCTATACAAAGGATCTTTGTTGATATTCTGAGCAATTTTCATTCTATTCAAGGCATTCTCATACTCCTTTAGCTGCATGAAAATATCTATTTGCTTGAGCAAACCTTTAATGGGCAATTGAGCCTTTTCAACATAAATTTCAAAAGCAGTGATGGCCTCCTCATATTGCTTATCCTTATACAAAGAATCACCCAAAGAAAAAGCAATAGTAAGATACTCCTCATTTGTTGGATCTGTCCATTTTAGAGCAGCACTATATTGCTCGGCAGCTTCCTTATATCGTTCATTCCTAAACAAAATATCCGCATACTCCATATAATAAAACGGATCTTCGGGCTTCAGCCTAGAAATAGCATAATACGTTTCTGATAATTTATCTATATCATGGAGTCCACGACATATTTCTGCTTTTACAAGCAACTCCTCTACGATTTCTCTAGTGCCTCTCAACCGAACAAAATACTCGTAATCCTGCAAAGCCTTCTCAAAATCCTTTAATTTGAGATAACATATAGCTCTGTAAAAATAGCTTTGCTCATCCTCTATATGATGCTGGATAGCTTTATCAAAAAATCCCTTAGCTTGGTTATAATCCAGCACATTATTAAGTACATGAAGCCCTTTAGCAATCAATGCTTCCAAATGATTGGGATCAATACTCAAAATCTTTTCCCACAAAACCTGAGCATTGTCGCCCTGATTTTGTTTGTCCTTGATAGCTGCAAAACGAGCCATATAAGCAGTATTGCTAGGGGCCAATTGTGAAGCTTTGGTCAAACAGTATTCTGCTTTGGTGTAGGGTACAGGAAACTCCATCAATATAGCTTCTGCCAGATAAGCATAACCAAAAGCTTCCTCAGGATAGGCACTCATGGCCTCTCTAGCAAGTATTTCTAATTTTTCTTTTTCTCCTTGTATCAAGGCCCAATGAATAGCTTCTTCCAATTCTTCTTTGTTCATTCCTCTTTGGTTTTGTGCGCCTAATCTAAAAGTTTATGGGGTATATTTATACATTTCATTTAAAAATTTACCGCATATCTAAAGATAAAACTTTGTCACAAAAAACAATATTTCAAATCAAAAAAAATAATTTAGAAAACTGTTACTCAAAGTGTTTTTATTGATTTTTGGGGCTAACGGTTTATTTGTCCGCATTACAGCTTACAAACAAAGGCTCTTTTTTATTTTTTGGGGGTTCATTCAGCTAAAACATAATATGGACGATTGTAACATACTCCGAATTCTTGATTCAATCTTTTTACTTGCGTACACTTCGTTTCGTAATAATGTCTACTATTCTAATTTTTAGTTTTTTATATAAATTATAATCCACAAAAATCCTTCTACAAGATCCAATAAACCTTATTAGTTCTCTTATCTTGTGTTTTTTATAAACACAGTAGCCGTATTTACATTAATCCAGACTTCTAATGCTTATTATCAACAAAACTAAACCCATCCTCTACTTGGGCTTTGTCCTATTATTAACCGCTTGTACCAATAACTCGGTAGAAGTAGTAGACTTGGACAAATCACCGCTCCTTTCATGTGAACATCTGCTGGATATTCTAAACCATAAAATTGATAATTATAAGATAATAGACATTCGCGAAGCTGTTGATTATGAGCAAGGGCACTTACCTAGTGCTATACAAACTTGGCGAGAAGATTATGAAGATAACAAGCATACAACCAAGGGCATGATGGCGAGCAAAACACAAATGGAAGCCTTGCTTGGCGCTTGGGGCGTACAACCGCAAGATACACTTGTTCTTTATGATGGCAATGGCAATTCTAATGCCTGTAGATTGTGGTGGATATTATCTGCTTATGGCTACCACAACATCAAAATACTAGATGGAAGTTTTAGAAGGTGGCAATTGCTTCGTTATCCTATTGACACCCTTAGCCCTAGCCCCTCCAAAACATCTATTCAATTACAAACCATCGACTATAGCAACCACGCCAACTACACAGACGTGCAACAACAGCTCCTCCACCAAGGCACCTTGCTCGACT
>CAYULH010000101.1:13472-20066 GCA_964445645.1 uncultured Aureispira sp.
CCAGAACCATAGAGGAGTACACAGGCGTACTAAAAAAAGGAAAGGTGAAACGAGGAGGCCGCATACCCACGGCTATACGATTTGATTGGTCAGAATTGGTTAGTATAGGCCCTAGGGAAGATGGCACTTTCAAGGATTTAGCTGTTATTCAACAAAAACTCGAAGCACTCGCCCTTCAGCCCGACCAACCTATTATTGTCTATTGTCAATCTGGAGTACGTTCGGCTTGTGTTACCTTTGTACTACAGGAGCTACTCGGCTATCAAAATGTCAAAAATTATGATGGTTCTTGGTTGGAATGGGGCAATTCAGATTGGCCTATAGAAGTGGATTGAGGGTATAAAATCTCGCCCGCCCCTACTTCTTCCGAATAGGAATCCAAATTTCTTCCTCTGAATCGGGCGAATTATTTTGATACTTGGTGCCCAATACCTCAAAATGTGGGCGATCATCTACCTCATATTCCGAATGGGGTATCCACTCTGAAAAAATATACCTAAAAATAGAGGGATCACTGCTAGAACCCTTGTAATTAAATACAGCATACAAACCCTCCTCCAAAACAAAAGTCTGCATACCTGCTGGTATCTTGTTTAGTGTACTCACCTCTACAGTTGCCCATTTTTCAAACGCCTTTATAGGGCTAAATTGCTCATAATACAAGGGTGGATATACTTGCATGGAGATTTTATCGGTTGAAACCCTGTTTGGAATTTCCTTAATCCTAGGGCCAAACGCCTGCCACAACTGCCCTGTTTTGTTATTGGCCAAACTCATCTGAACAGATTGCCCAATCAACTGCTTTTGAGCTAATTTTTTAATTATTGGCTTCATTGTTTTAAAATTTAATTTTTTGGTTGAATTTTATTTTTAAAAATGGAGATTGTTTTTAATCAAAAATATACTATCTTATCAAAAAAAGTGAAAATTAGACAGTTATCCCTATTCTCCTTATTACAATACTGTTTTAAGGTACAATACCTCATGACATTCCCTGTTGATATAAAAACATTTATAGCTTTAAAAACCAAGTTCTTACAATTATTATTTTTCTCAAACCCTAACCTAAACATCAAAATAGCCAAAAATAGCTTCTTTTGGAGTGGATTGACACACTTAGGGCTCTACATTATTTTAGGATTTTTGCTAGAAAAAATAAACTTTACAGACAAGCTTCCATTTGTCTATTTTATGTAAAAAATCATACTTACCTCTTATTATCAAAGAATAATTATAAGTCTTTGATAATTATCAAGATTTTAACAATCACAAAACAACATTATTATGAAAATGAAGCATTATGCAATAATACTATTCTTCTTGGGTTTAAACTTGCAAATACAAGCACAAGATTATGTCGATGTATTTAGGCTTTCGTCCAACAATGGTTTCCTAACCAATAATTTTGACAGCCAAGTTACAGGAGTCTACAACCAACAAGCACAATTGTACTACCCCATTCGTCTGAGCGAAAGTTTTGTAGTCCTCACCGGTTTTACGGCAGAGAATACCAATATTGA
This sequence comes from uncultured Aureispira sp., assembly GCA_964445645.1. Taxonomy (GTDB): domain Bacteria; phylum Bacteroidota; class Bacteroidia; order Chitinophagales; family Saprospiraceae; genus Aureispira. The sequence continues at coordinate 14,993 of CAYULH010000101.1, forward strand.
TTTGCGGGGTGCATTAAGTCGTGAAAACTTAATCATGGCTCGTCTCAATTTGGGGGTCAAGCTCTTCCACTCCGACCGATGGAATGGCACTTATCTCATTCTGCCCAAAATAGCTTCCAACTTTAAGCAACTAGATTCCAGAGATATACAAATTGGAGGATTGGCCCTAATGAGCTACAAAATTTCTGAACAACTTAGCATCAAATTTGGCCTTTATGTATCGTCCGAAAATCACGGAAGTACCATCACGCCCCTACTTGGTATGTGGTATCGCTCCAAAAATCGCAAATTCTACATCAATGCCGTGCTCCCCATTCGAGCAGACATCAATTATACCATTGTGGGCAACTTTAGTGTTGGGGCAGATTTGCTTACCTCTGTCAAGTCTTATGACTTGTCTTCTGGCAATATAGACATGTACACCCAAGAGGAATCTATTCGTATAGGTGCTTATTTGGCTTATGGTTTCTTAGATGGTGCAGCCATTATTAGATTGCGTGGAGGCTATGATCTATCCAGATATGGCTTGTTTGGCTCTTCTGATGTATTGGGCGGCCAAGTATTGACCTTCCCATTGTCAACAGATAATCGTTTCCGCCTCAATCCAGAATTTACCAATGGTCCCTACATTGCAGGGGATTTGATTTATCGTTTTGATCTAACTAAGGATAAGAAGTAATTTACTAGGATACACATCTAATTTAAACTACTTTAACAAGAGCACAATTGCCCAACCAGCCTCTCAGCCCATTGAGCAATTGTGCTTTTTTTATTGAAACAAATTACCTCCCCCCAAATCCAGACCTAAATTTTAAGTAATATTCATACAAAAAAATAAAGTAATATTAAAACTAAAGTCATAAAAATAAAATAACTAAATTTTGTTTTTTTCTATTAAAAAAGAATTACTACTTTTGGTAAGATGGGCGTATAATTTTACCTAAAACACCTGGGTATATGAAAACTCTTAAAAAAATAATCAACTTAGGAATTACAAATGATCTGCTCTATGAAGAAAAAATAAAAACGCAGTTTACCAACAGCTGTTTATTTGTAGGTTTAATCTCTACCCCAACACTAGCCATTGTACTTTCCTTTTTCTTGAATGACTATTATATTCTCAATACCATTGGGGTACTCTATAATATAATATGTTATGTTTTAGGACTTTATGCAGCTCATAAAAGCAACATAGTTGCTTCAAGAAATTTCCTTCTATTAGGGGTCACCCCAATTATTTATCTTTATGCTTTTGTATTTGGAATTGGTTCGGGAATGGAACTATTTTTTCCAATAATTATCGTTATGTCCTATTTTTTAGACAGTGGCCAGACCAAGTTTTTTTCGTATTTTTACATTGGAGCTTCTACCCTTGTTATGCTCTTATTTTATTCAGGATGGAATTTCTTGCCAGTTGAAATTAGTAATATTATAAATCCTTTTATTTTTGCATTGATTCTGATTCCTCTAGCAATTTTTATACTTTTATTATTAATAATATATTTTGACAAAAGTGCCGCTTATCTCAAAACCATTGAATCCAAAAACCTAGAATTAAGTCAATTAATCAAGGAAAATAAGGACTTGGAGCATTTTGCTTATATAGCTTCGCATGATTTGAATGAACCTATACGAACAATAGAGAGCTTTATAGACATCATTAAGGAAGAATATCATGATACCACGAACGAAGATCTCAACCAGTACTTTTCTTTTATCCATGAGGCCTCTGCTAGAATGCGTTCTATGATAAACGGCATCTTGGATTACACCAAGCTAGGAAACGATAAACGCCTAGAATTATGTGATATGAATCAAACGATTGCCGCCTTAGAGCAAGATCTAACTCAAATCATCAAAGACCATCAAGCCACTATCAACACAGCTCCCTTACCAACCATTGCCTGTGATCCTTCTGGTATACGACAAGTCTTCCAGAATCTGATGGCTAATGCTATCAAATTCCAGCGCCCAAACACGCCCCCTCATATTGAAATCAGTTGCCAAGAAAAAGCAACACATTGGGAGTTTTGTGTAACAGACAATGGTATTGGAATACCAGAAAATAAAAAAGAAACCATCTTTAAAATGTTCAGCAAACTACACCGACCTACCGAATTTAAAGGGCATGGAATCGGTTTGGCTTTTTGCAAAAGAATTATTGAATTTCACCAAGGAAATATATGGGTAGAATCTACCCCCAATGTAGGTAGCCAGTTTTATTTTACTGTATCCAAGAAATTGTAGCCGCTCTCTTTTGGAAGAGTTGTTTTTTTATTTTATCATTATTTTTTTTATTAATAATAATTTCAAATTAGCTGATTATCCACACCTTTTGTAAATATATGGGTGGTTGTTGGTATATTGTGTTTGTACAATCGTTGGCACTAAACGAAAAAAAACAAAACTTGTGAAGTATAAATTTAATTGTAAAACAAAATTTGAATTCCAAAACTTAATGGTCGTTTCAACCATTTTTATGGTTCTATTATGCGTTTCTTGTAAGGATGAATCCAACTCATTAAAAAATGCAGAAAGTGATTTAATAACGAAAATAAATGCTGTTCAAGAACAAGTGATGGCACAAGGAAATATGACAGAAGTTGAGGAACAGGCTTTATTAAGTTTATGTAGCATTGTGTCACATAATGACGGTTTAGCAACTTATACTACTGACAAGAGTGTGATATTAAAAGATGTAGAAATTGCCCCAGTGTATAATGGTTGTGAAGATCTCTCGAAAGAAGAAACAAGAGAATGTTTTAATAATAAAGTATCGACATTTATTAAGCGAGAATTCAACTTGAGTGTATCTAAAGATTTAAATCTCTCAGAGCCAAAACAGGTAGAAGCATTTTTTATAATCAACGAAAACGGAAAGTTAACTGGCATGAAGGTGAGAGATTCAGAAGTAACTGTTCAGGCAGAAATCTTAAGAGTGCTTAGAAAAATCCCTTTAATGAAACCTGCAATCCAAAATGGTGAAAATGCGTCTGTATTATGTTCCATAGTAATAACATATGGAAATAATATAGGAGTTGATGTTGTTTATATTCCTGAAAGACCCGATTAATCTTTAATAATACTAACTAAAAAAGCCAGTTGCCAACCCTGTTTATGAAATCATGGCACCTTACAGGATGCTACGCTTCATATACTCCCCCCCCGCCCGTGGGATGCCAAAACCACTCCCCAGAACTAGGGCTAACTCGCCATTGTAACCAACGGCGGCAAGCCTCGGCGTTCGCTGCAAGCAAAAAATAAAATATGTACATAAAGCCAGTTTACTCACTAAAAATTGTACTCCTATGGACAAGGAAGTATATCTACTTTTTTCTTTTATTGTCTATTACACCTGTAGTACTGTATGACGTTGTTGGCTTGAAGTGGTTATATCTGCCATGGCTTCCAATTGGACTTATTGGGACATCCCTTGCCTTCATAACTGGGTTTAAAAACAATGCTTCGTATGAGAGGCTTTGGGAAGCCCGAAAGATCTATGGAGGTATTGTAAACGCATCCAGACTATTGGCCACAATGAGTAATGACTTTATCACCAATGAATTTGCAAAAACAGAAAGAAGTGATAATGAATTTCATAAAATCAAGAAGGATATTATAATGCGTCATGTAGCTTGGATGACTTCTCTGAGGCATGCTCTTAGAGTCAAAAAACCATGGGAAACCATTGTTGATAGCAAGTCTAACAAAGAGCATATGGGAAATATAGAGGTACAAGAACACAAAATTTCTCTAGAAGAAGAACTAGTTGGGTATCTAAGTAAAGATGAGAAAGAATTTGTGCTTAATATGACCAACAAACAAGCAGCCTGTCTCAACCTTCAATCAAAGCATTTTAAGGAATTGAAATTAGAAGGGTTGATTGATGATTTCCGCCACATGGAGTTTAAGAATATGATTGGCGAGCTATTTACATTACAAGGCAAAGTAGAAAGAATTAAAAATTTTCCGTATCCAAGACAATTTGCTACTCTGAACTTGCTATTCATTTGGATTTTTATGATTCTTCTGCCCTTTGGAATGATGAATGAGTTTCACGAGATAGGTCTTAGCCTAGCTACACATGAAAATACAAACCTCATGAACCGTCTAATTGCTGAAAATTTTGTTTGGATGACTGTTCCAATCAGCGTAGTTATATCATGGGTGTTCATGCTTATGGAAAGGGTTGGTGATGTGTCTGAAAACCCTTTTGAAGGAAGTAGAAATGATGTCCCTATTACTACAATTTCAAGAGCCATAGAAATCGATATTCGAGAGATGATTGGAGATGATAAAAAGAACATACCAAAGCCTTATACAAATAGCGGTGATACTGAAATGTAAAAAAAACAGCAGTTAACAAGATATATGAAATTATAGCCCCTCACGGAGTACCAAAACCACTCCCCAGAACTAGATCCACTTCCAGCTACTCCGATATAACTTATTCAACTACATCCAAGCATTCTATTACAACTAGTACTTACAATTAGAATATTATTGTATTTTGTGAATAAATTTAACTTTTTTAGAAAATTTAGAATACACCAAATAGGTAGAAAAAAGTAGAGGACTAATAAAGCTTATGCACCTGTTCCGAATGACACATATACAGAATATATCACATATTCTACAGCATGGCATCACACACAAGTCTTCTGTTAATGCCAATCTCAATTATGTTCCTATAGGGAATAGCACCCTCATCAATAGAAGAGATACAGAACCTGTGAGATTGGCAAATAACAACTATTTTATAGGTGATTATATTCCTTTCTATTTTGCTACTAGAACTCCTATGTTGTACGACATACAAACGGGCTATAGTGTACCCCAGATAGCCCCTCAAAGCATAGTTTATTATGTGTGCCATACAGAGGATATAATTAAACAAGGCTTGGATTTTGTTTTTACAGATGGTCATGCTGTTAATCCATTGAGTGACTTTTACCCCCCACAAGAAGTCGCCAATTTAGAAATGATACTAGATTTGGAAGCTATTCGTACCAACCAGTGGGGCAGGGCTGTTAAGTTCTAATTATTGATGATGCAAATTGTAAACCCCGAAGGG
>CAYULH010000102.1:0-20057 GCA_964445645.1 uncultured Aureispira sp.
GCTCACGAAGTAAAATATCCGTTTTTTGTTATAAAGAATTTTGAACAACTACTTAAACATTACTATATATAGCATTCCCAACAATCCTAATAAAAAATAGACGGCACCAATCATGAAGTTGATTGGTGCTTTTTTTGTGGGACAAAAGCCTGTTATCCAACAACTATTATTCCGCTGCCCTGTTACTATTATTATTATAATAATGATGATGAAATTCAAACAACTCAAAGGCATAGACTTCCTTTTTTATTTTGTAATTGCTTATGTGCTCGTGGCGGGTAGCTGGTGGGCCTACTTGCTCTGTGTCAAAAATGAAGATGCAATGCTTGCCAAACAAGAGCTTTTGTGGCTACAAATGCAACAAGAAGGGGTCACTGATCGGCAAGTGTACCTAGAATCGGCCGAATATACCAAGCTGGAGGAACGTTATGGCCGCCAACGTTGGATGATTTTTGGAGAGTCGGCTGTATTGTTGGCCCTCATTGTCATGGGAATATGGAAAATAGCCAAGAGTAGACAAAAGGAATTGGCATTGGCCAAACAACAGAGAAATTTTCTATTATCTATTACCCATGAACTAAAATCGCCTATAGCCGTTATCAAACTAACATTGGATACTTTTAGCAAGCGAAAGTTGACCGAGGAACAGCAAAAAATGCTAACCAAAAATGCCTTGGCCGATACAGAACGGCTCAACAAACTGGTAGAGGATTTGCTCCTTGCAGCACGGGTTGACGGTGGCTACCAGTATATGTTTGAACCAATTGATTTAAAACATTTAGTTGCTCAATGTATTCAGGTGGCGGCTCCCAAATACACGGGTAATATTGAATTTGATACAAAGATAGAGGAGGCTGTGGTTAGAAATGCCGATGAAAAGACGCTGACTTTGGCCATCATGAATTTGATTGAGAATGCCATAAAATACGCCAAAGATACGCCTAGTATTGTGGTGCGTTTGGCTATGAACAAGGATAATAATTATTGTTTGGAAGTGGCTGATTTTGGTCAAGGTATTCCCAAAACAGAGCGAGAGCATATCTTTGACAAATTTTATCGGGTGGGCAATGAAGATACCCGCAAAACCAAAGGCACAGGGCTAGGGCTTTATATAGCCAAAGAAATTATAAAAGCACACAAAGGACAGATTTCTGTTAGAAGTAATCAACCCAAAGGAACTGTATTTAGTATTGTGTTGCCCAATATTTAAAGAGAAAACAATAGTCTAACTTTCTCTAAACCATTGATACACTAATGCTGTTTATTAAAGTATCAGTATTAACAACTACTATTTTGTGATTTTTCTTGCATTATATTGATAATATATTTTGAGTATAATTTTCTCACGAAGTAGTCAACCAAATAACTATGGCAGTACGAATTTTTTTAGTAGAAGACGAAGTTAGCATCCGTGATGCACTCAAACTTAATTTAGAACTAGAGGGCTATGAGGTAATAGCTACTGGCGAAGGCAAACAAGTACTCAGAATGTTCAAAGAACAACATTTTGATATTGTATTGTTGGATATTATGCTCCCCGAAGTGAGTGGCTTGGAATTGTGTGAGCAAATCCGCTTGGTAAACATGGATATTCCTATTATATTCCTGACGGCCAAAGACACAACAGCCGATAAAGTAGCTGGTCTCAAGCGAGGAGCTGATGATTATATTGTTAAGCCTTTTAATTTGGAAGAACTCTTGCTGCGTATTCAAATTTTGCTCAAACGCAGCCAAAGCCAAACCAGCACCTCTTTAGAAAGCTTTAGTTTTGGACCAAATTCGGCAAATTTCAAGACTTATGAAGCGGTGGGCAATGATGGCCCGTTCAAGCTTACCAAGAAAGAAGCTATGCTGCTCAAGTTATTAATTGAGCGTCGTGGCGAGGTGGTTTCCAGACAACAGATTTTGCAAAGTGTTTGGGGCTATGATGTATATCCATCTACACGCACTATTGATAACTTTATCCTATCTTTCCGCAAATATTTTGAAAGCGATCCCAAATCACCTGCTTTCTTCCACTCTGTGCGTGGTGTAGGCTATAAATTTGTGGCAGGTGAAACCAATGCACAAGCATAATAGTTTATGAAAATTTGGAAACGAGCATTCACCTTGGAGGCGCTGCACAATGCCAGTAGCAATACCTTGGTAGATAATTTTGATATTAAGTTTGTAGAAGCTGGCGATGATTACTTGGTAGCTGAAATGCCAGTGACACACAAGAATGTACAACCGATGCGTATTTTGCATGGTGGTGCTTCTGTGGCCTTGGCCGAAACCGTGGGCAGCATTGGCTCTGCACTCTGTATAGAAAACCCCAGCACACATCACGCCGTAGGACTAGAAATCAATGCCAATCACTTGCGTTCTGTGCCTGAGGGCGAAAAAGTACGAGCCAAAGCCACTGCCGTTCACATAGGACGCAGCACGCACATTTGGCAAATAGAGTTGACCAATGAGGCCAACAAATTGGTTTGTACCAGTCGCCTGACCATGATGATTCGGGAAGCACGTTAGTCTTGCTAACGAAACATAATTCCTTGAACAAAAATTTGGAAATACTACGATATTAGTTTATCCTTGGATAACATTAGGTACTAGAAACACCTTTATCATAGGGGAAAGTCAGTTCAATATTGATTTTCTCCATTTTTTTTATCGACGTTGTTGGAACAACCATACATTATGAAACAAAAATATCTAGGATACCCTATTTCTGAAGGTTTATTAAAAAGAATAGAAGAAATTGTAGTAGATTTTGAGCAAAATGAAGAGCGCCGCCCTCATGCCATGCGTTTTTTTCAGATTGTAAGTGACCTCTCTGATGAGGGGTTGGGTTTCTTTTTTATAGAATCCTTGCGTCGTGCAGGTATGAAAAAATTTACCCTTGGTGCGGTAGAAAAATCCCTTAAAATTGGCAAAAAAGCAATTATGGGAATTGCCAAAGGTATGATTAAGAAGATGGATGATGAACAATTGCTCACCATGGCACACATTCTCAAAGAATCTATTACCGTCAAGGAAGACGAAGCAGAAGCTTAGGTGCTCCACTTCCCTACTCTCCTAACTATCGGGCAAAATTGCCTCGTACACCACTTCTTGAATACGGGAACGAATATCTCTACGTATCAAAGTCATATTTTCTCCCGAGGGAAAGGTTCTATTAGATAAGAACAAATAAACAATATTATTTTCGGGGTCGCCCCAAGCACCAATTCCTGTAAAACCTTGATGCCCAAAGGTTCTGGCCGAGGCTTGCCAAGCCACATTGATGGATTGTCTGGGCCGATCGCCTTCCTCTTTTCTATCAAAACCCAAGGCGCGGCGTGAGGTGTTGCTTTGTTTGGCGGTAAACATCTCAATGGTTGATTTTTTGAGGTAGCGTTTGCCGCCATATTCTCCCCCATTGATTAGCATCTGAAAAATAGCCGCCAAATCTTGAGCATTGGAAAACAATCCAGCATGACCCGACACGCCTCCAAGCATGGCAGCTCCCATATCGTGTACATCACCCTGCACTACTTGGTATCTAAAATATTGGTCATCCTCGGTAGGAATCATTTTGCTTCTGGGTACACCATGCTGCATAGGATTAAACTGGGTGGTCAGCAAGCCCATAGGACGATAAAAGGTTTCACTAACATACTCATCCAAGGATTGATTGGTCAATCTTTTGACTAAGCGTGTAAATAGGTAAAAGCCCAAATCGCTGTACTTATAATTGGTTTTAGAGCGCAAGTTTTGGTCATAAATACGCTGCCAGATTACCGAGTCTACCTTGCTTTGAGCAAAGTAAAGATTATCGGCCACCCTAATTTTGTAATTGCGGTTGTATTTTGGAGCATAATAACGCCCCATAATAGGTTGTTTATTCTCATCCAATGTTTTTACATAAAAAGGAATCCAAGGCTTGAGTCCTGCTTGGTGCAACAGTACTTGCCGTACTGTCATTCTGGATTTATTGGTGCCTCGCAATTCGGGCAAATACAGGCTCAAAGGCTGATCCAACTCCAATTTGCCCTCATCGTACAAACGCATAAGGGCAATGGTGGTGGCCGCTACCTTCGTTACCGAAGCCAAATCGTAGATATTATCTCGTTCTACCCGTCTTTTTTGGTCATAAGTATAATGTCCATAAGCTCTGTGAAAAGCAATTTGGCCGTTTTTGGCTACGAGGACTTGGGCACCGGGGGCAGCCTTTTCTCGAATCATTTCTGCTGCAATCTTATCAATTCCTTGCAATACGGAGCTGCTCAATCCCACACTTTCGGGGCTACTTGCATAAGGCATTTTTTGTACTTCTGTATCTTTTCCCATACCATATTTAAAAACGGAAGAAGCAGTAACAGGCAAACGCCCTCTAAATGGCAAGGCTCCTGCAACGGCACGGGCAGCTAGGCGTTCGGTCATTTCCTCATCATTGTAGGCCACCACTGCTCCTTGGGCCGACGAAAAATAACGCAAAGCATAAGGAGTGCCAAAAGCAACCACCAGCACTTGGGTCTTTTTGCTGAGTTCCTGCACAAATTGTTCGATATTCTTAGATACATTAAAACGCTTGCCTGAGGAACGACTGATATTGTGTACGGCTACAATTACTGTTTTTTTCTTGGATAAGGTCTTGAGACGACTCTTAGGAATTACTCCATTGGCCGAATAATGCTCACTGATGCCATATTTTTGTAATTCTTGCTGAAAAGTGGTCATTCCTTTGCGAGTGCCCACACTGATGCAGGCCGTATGCTTGGTAGACAAGGGTAATATATTGCTGGGATCGACCAAGGTGAGGGCTTGACTGACAATATCTTGTTTTAGGGCTTTGTTCTCAGATAGGTTTAGGCGGTTGGCAACGCCTGTGGCTGCTACAGGACTGTAGTTGTGTAGTCCAAGGCGATACTTGGCATGAAGAATCTTGCGTACACGATTGTCAATTTCCTCCCAAGTAATCAGGCTGCTATCTATGGCTTCATAGATTCTTTTTTTGGCATTGGGAATGTCTTGGGTTACTAATAACACATCATTTCCTGCCAGCAGTGCTTTCACATCTGTTTCGCCATCTTTGTAGTGTTTGGTTACACCACGCATATTGAGTGCATCTGTAAAAATCAAGCCCTTGAAACCCATTTTTTCTTTGAGCAAGCCTGTAATGGTGGGCTTGGAAAGCGTAACAGGCAAATTGGGGGTCGCATCCAAGGCAGGAATGTGCAAATGCGCCACCATCACACTCTGCACACCATGCTGAATCAGATTCTTAAATGGATAAAACTCTATGCTATCCAAACGTTGCAAACTGTGCCTGATAACAGGCAAATCCTTGTGTGAATCTACATTGGTGTCGCCATGCCCTGGAAAGTGTTTGGCGCAAGCCATAACCCCATGATCTTGTAAGCCACGAATATACTGGTAAGCTTTGGCGGTTACGTTTTCTCGGTTTTCGCCAAAGGAACGATCGCCAATAACGGGATTGGCAGGGTTGTTATTAACATCTACCACTGGGGCAAAATTGATATGAATGCCCATGGCACGGCATTCTTGTGCTACGGCCTTGCCAAATTCATAAATGAGTGCATTGTTTTGTAAGGCTCCCATCATCAATTGGCGTGGAAATTTGGTGGCACGAGACACACGCATATTGGTCCCCCACTCGGCATCCATTGACATCATCAAGGGTATTTTGCTTTGGGATTGATAGCGATTGGTCAGTCTAGCAATTTGGTCTGCTTGCCCCCTAAAAAAGATAAGTCCACCTATTTCGTGTTCTTTAATGGTTCTTAGAACAGCGTTTTCATCACTAGCGCCCTGTGTGGGATAGGCACCTACCATAAACAATTGTCCCAAGCGTGCATCTTTGCTCATGGTAGCCAATTTTTCGTTGACCCAACGGGCTTCTTTCTTACGGCTTTCTTCTGCGGCTTGCAGGCTTTGTTGTAGTTGTTGAGCTTGTTGCAAAATTAACTTTTGGGGCACTGTTTTTTCTGCTGGATTGGATTGGCACATAAAAAGGCAGGTCAATAACAAGGCAAAAAGGGTGACAGCAGCTTGGCGATTCATGGTAAATGGAATTTTGATAAAACACAAGGTTGCCAAGATACTACTTTTCAAAAAGAGTTCTACCAAAATATAAAGGGTTTCAGTAAAGGATAAACATTTCTTTTTAGTTATCTGCTTGCATCTTAGTTAGATGCTTTTAATCTGTAAATTTCGTCCTGTACTTAGCAAAAAAATACTAACTTGAGATTATAGAATATTAATTTCGTAGGTTGCGAACTATTTTATTTTGCTTATTAACAACTAAACATTATACAATAAATATTTTTTATATAAAACCATGGATAATATATTAAATCGAATTGAAAATTTGGGTATTGATGCTGACACCCCGATTGAGGAAAAAAAAATAATCAAAACTATCAATAGATTGTCAATAATAGCTTTGATTACTGTCAATTTGCCTATTGCACTGTGCTTTAGTTCTAATAATGTTTTTTGGGGGTTATTGGCAAGTATTTTCCTGTATCCATTATTTAGTGCGCCATTGGTATTTAATTATTATAAAAAAATTAAGGAGAGCAGACTTTTATTTGTTCTTTATCTCTTACCTGCTCTCGTCTTCCTTGCTTTTTTGTTTCCAAAAGAATGTCATTTCCAATACATTATATCTGTTGTAGTTGGTGTACAATTATTGATTGGCAAAAACATACCACATGCCTATAAGGTTTTTCCGTTATTGGGTGTCTTGTCTTGGGTGTTCTTAGAATGGTATTATACTTATTATTCAGCATTATTGAGTATGTCTGCATTCAACAAACATGCAATGTATTTATTAAATAACGCTTCTATATTATGGAGTTCTATTACAATTTACTACACTATAATTCAGGAGCGTGATGTTGCCATAGAACAGATTAAGCAGAAGTCATTAGAATTGGAACAAAAAAATATTCAATTAGAACACTTTGCTCACATTGCCTCCCATGATTTGAATGAGCCTTTGAGAACTATTCATAGTTTTGTGGATATTATCAAGGAAGATTGCAAACAATCCATCAATCACGAGCTTCAGACTTATTTGGATTTTATCCAAGAGGCACTGGATCGAATGCGTGCAATGATTGATGGGCTTTTAAATTATTCGAGAATTGGCAAATTAAGTGCTTTGGAGTCTGTTAATATCAACCATTTGCTGCATAGCTTGCAAGAAGATTTGAGTTATCTTATTCGTGATAATAGAGCAATTATAAATCTAGAATCATTGCCCACGCTCTATTGTTCTAAGTTAGAAATAAGGCATCTTTTTCAGCATCTAATAACCAATGCTATTAAATTTCAAAAGCCTAACACGGTTCCTACGATTACAATTAGCTGTGTAGAACAAGACCAAGACTGGCTCTTTTGTGTCACTGATAATGGCATAGGGATTAGGAAAGGAAAGCAGCAAGAAATTTTTAATATATTCACAAAACTCCACCGAAATATAGAATACAAAGGACAAGGTATTGGCTTATCTTTTTGCAAGAAAATTGTAGAATTGCATCAAGGAAAGATTTGGGTAGAATCAACACTCAACCAAGGATGCCAGTTTTGTTTTACCATATCCAAGAATCTTAGTTTGGCAACCAAAATTTAAAAAAATATAACTATTAGAGCAATAAACTACTATTTTTTTGTACCATTACTATACGTTAACATTTACAATTCTTCAATTATCACTTCTTAAAACTAAAAGCAATCTTATTAATTGCCACATACAAAGCCTTACCAATCTACAAAGAACATAATTAGTCGCTTATTTGTACCTTAAAAAATAGAGATCCGAAAAACTAAAAACATTACAATGATTTTATTGCAAAATTTATAATATATTATTTTTATTACAACACAAGCTCATTATCGTGCTTTTATTTTTTATTTCAATAAAAAAAAATACTAAATTAGCAATGCTAAGTATTATTGTAATCTATACAGACTAATTTATAATTTTTTAGTAGATAGAAGCTATAGGTAAATGTGTATACAATCAATGTTATGAAAAACTTATTCAACCAAGTTCTAAATTTGGGTATTGATGCTGATACATTACCAGAAGAAACAAAAATCTTAAAAATTATCAATAGATTCTCTGTTTTGGGGGTAATAGTTATTTGTATACCTACTATTATGCTTCTACTAATGGGTGAATATTACTTTAGTTGTTTAGTTGGTCTAATATGCTACCCATCAGTTATTGCCCCATTAATCGCCAACTATTTCCGAAAAGTCCACCTCAGCCGGTTCATTTACATCCTCTACCCGTTTCCTATTATTATCCTTTTTAGTGCTTTTTTTCCCCAACAAGCGCACTTCCAATACTTTATTCCAACTGTAATTTGGGTACATCTTGTTTTTTTAGATTACATAAGAGGAAAATGGCGATGGATATATGCCTTGTTTGGGGTATGTTGTTCTCTTTGCGTAGAATGGTATTATTACTACTACAAACCATTATTGGATATATCGTATTTCTATACTTTTTGTATGCGTATAATCAATGACTTTTCTATAATATCAACAATTTTTATACTTTATACCACCGTGCTCAAAGACCGTGATGCAGCTACTGAACAAATCCAAAAAAAGTCAATAGAATTAGAACAAAAAAATATACAGCTAGAGCATTTTGCTTACATTGCATCTCATGACTTGAATGAACCTTTAAGGACTATTCATAGTTTTATAGATATTATCAGAGAAGAACATGAAGATATTATCAATGAAGAATTAGAAATATATCTTAACTTTATTCAAGATTCTCTGGATAGAATGCGTTCTATGATTAATGGCCTATTGAACTATTCTAGGATAGGAAAGTCGAAGGATTTTGAAATCATTGGGATTAATAATTTATTAGTGGAACTACAGGAAGATCTCAATCATCTAATCCATGCCAACAAAGTAACATTAAAAGTACCCGATTTGCCGCATATTTATTGCTCTAGACTAGAACTAAAGCAGTTATTTCAGAATTTAATTACTAATGCTGTAAAATTCCAAAACAGTGATAAATTTCCAGTTATTATTATCAGCTATAGCGAGCAAGCTCAACACTGGCAATTTTGTGTTTCGGATAATGGCATAGGGATTCGAGAAGAGAAACAGCAAGAAATTTTCAACATATTTACCAAGCTGCACCGAGATTCCGAATATGAAGGACAGGGTATTGGTTTGTCTTTTTGCAAAAAAATTGTAGAATTGCATGAAGGGGAAATATGGGTAGAGTCTATTCCAAATGAGGGCAGCAAATTTTATTTTACTATTTCTAAAAATATCGTTTCATGAAAAAGAAACTACATAATATACTATTAATTGATGATTCTAAAGCAGATAACTTTATTAATAGTAGAATTATAAAAAAAGCTGATGTAACGCATAATATTGTGGTTACTTATGGTGCTCGCGAAGCATTAAACTATCTATCTACAAACGTAGATGGTGTTTTTCCAAACCCTGAAATTATCTTCTTGGATATTAACATGCCCGATATGACAGGCTGGGATTTTTTAGAAGAGTATCGCAAACTAAACGATAATCAAAAAGCTGGTGTTGTTGTTTGTATGCTAACCACCTCCTATGCAGATGATGATAAGCAAAAAGCATTGTCTTATAATATCTTGAGTGATTTTTCTAATAAACCCCTAAGTATTGACAAATTAATGGGGATCATAGAAAATAACTTTCCAGAATTGGTTTAAGCCTTCTCAAGACTCCCCTATATGGTTAGGAGAAACGACTAGTTTCATCCTAACCATAAGGTTCAATTGACTATAAACTCTTTCTATTTTTTGTCCAACAAAACAGTCATTTGCTTTAAGGTCTGCTCGGCCCATACACAAGCTACTTTTTTGTGTGTCTCAATTACATCTTGTTGTTTTTCTTCGTCATACCACCCATCTACCGTTTCTACAATAATCCGATCAGCTTTTCCACCTTTATCATCTGGATAAATAAGCCTATTATAAGCAAAAACAGGAGGATCGCCCATATAATATAGGTTAGTTACTTTGTGTAGCTCCTTGCCATCCCAAAAAATAACAGTGGTTGGGTTTTGACCTCCACAAAATTCTTGTGATTCTGAATACTCCAACACATCAACTATATCCTTCAAACCTCTATTGCCATAATTAGAAAGTCGATTGTAGGTACGGCTTCCCAAGGATGAAACTTGGATTTGAGACAGTTCTTTATTGTTCTTACAGGCTCTAATTTGAACAGTTGCAGTCGGATATTCTTCTCCTTTCTTGGTTTTGACAGCCGCCAAACCATACAGAAATAAGACCTTCTTATCTTGGGAAGAAGAAAAACTTCCTAAGGCCAGTAATCCGCCCCAAACATAGCCCATAGAAACCCCATCTACAGCATCAAAAGACACTTTGTACCAAGGAGCAGCATAACCATTAATTCTTAGTTTGTCCTCTGTTTCTGCCAAAATTTTAACAGCAGTGCCAATAGGCAAGTTAACAGCTACTGTAGACTTAGAAGAGGGAGATTTTCGGATATTAACACGATCGGCTAATAAGTAGGTTTGGGTGCCAGCCTCAAAAGCGGGCAATAAAGACCCTTGGCTAGTTACATGCAGTGGTTCTGCTTCTTGTTCTTCATCTTGTGCCCAAGTTGGATGTATCCATACTAGCAATAGCAATAATAATAATGGCTTCATTATATCTTGTTTAAATGGTTTTCTAACAATGGCAAGGCTATTATCGTGCCTTTTTTGTTTTTGGTGGTTGTAATATACAACTTCCCCCCCCAAGGATGGTGTTTAACATATAAATTATGTCTCCTTGATTTTTCCAATTGTTCTAAACCAACAAACCAATCAACCAAAAATAAGCCAGCGCCATTAGCACCACTACCGTCCAAACAAAAATTTTGATGTACAACACCTTGAGCTGCTGTTCCTCATTTCTTATTTGTACCAAGCGTTTGGTTTTGGCAATTTTTTCTTTTGTAATAAAAATACCACGCTCTTTTAGGATGATTTTAACCAATTCTAAACGTCTGCCTACCGCATGTTCAGAGCCTATCAATTGTTGTAATAAGACATTGGATAAGCCTTCTAAAAACTTATATTCTACTTCTTCATACAAACAAAATTGTTGCGGATAAGCATTGACCAACTGTTTAGCTTTATATTTATCGTTTGGATTTATCAACAAAACCCAACCATCATAAATCCCATTGGTATGTATAAAATCAATCACCCGCAATGCATCATTATAATGATAATAATAACGTTTCTCTGGAATAGCCTCCAAATTATGTTTTTGCAACAAAGCTTCTAAAACCACCAGCGTCATTTCCTCATCTGCATACAAGTAAGGAATCATAAGAGCAGATACCACCATAATTATTAAGAAAATAAATCGAAAGAATTAGAAGAAAAAATAGAATGCATCAATGGTTCATACGCTTCACGCAACCATGTTTTATAAACAGAAGAACCCAGCATAGGTACTGGCCTGATAATGGGTAAACCACGTTGTTTTTTTTGCAACAAACTTTTGAGGCCAGTGTAACGTTTGTTTGCACGGTTATTTTTGATAGCCATGCTCACGGCTTCTTTAGTTCCTACCAAAATCACCAAACGTTTGCCCCGTGTAATTCCTGTATAAATAAGATTTCGGAATAGCAACCTATTATAAGCTTCATGTATGGGCAAAATAATACAAGGACTCTCACTGCCTTGGTATTTGTGTACAGATACCGCATAGGCCAAGTCCAAATCCATCAACTCTGCCCACTCATAATCCACCAATTTATCATCAAACGCTACCAATATTTCTTTGTCAACCTCAGAAATTTTCTTGATATAACCAATATCTCCATTATAGATACCCTTATCGTAATTGTTGCGGGTTTGTATTACTTTGTCTCCTTCTACCAGCTTTCGGGGCCCCACACCAGCTTGCTCATTATATTTTTTGGGATTGAGAGCTTGCTGCAAGACTCTATTAAATTCTACACTTCCAATTTTCCCTTTATTCATCGGGCAAAGGAGCTGAATATCCTTGAGCCGATCAAATTGATACGCCTTGGGCAAACGTTTGGCAATCAGCCCCAATACATGTTGTATGAGCCGTTCGGGTTGCCGCTCTGTGATAAAGAAAAAATCACTGTCTTTGTCTGTAGTAATGGTAGGAAAAATACCTTGATTGATTCGGTGAGCATTGAGTACAATTTGAGAATTGGCAGCCTGTCTAAAAATTTCTTGCAACCGTGTCACCGGCACCTGCCCACTATCTATCAAATCATTGAGTACATTGCCTGCTCCTACACTCGGCAATTGATCCACATCCCCTACCAAAATCACCTTACAAGCATCGGGCACCGCCTGCAACAACGCACTCATCAAAAAAGCATCCACCATACTGGCCTCATCCACAATCAACACCTCACAATCCAACTGGTCATACTTGTTTTTGCGGAAGTAATGCGTCACAAAATCAAAGATGAGCAAACTGTGAATAGTGCTGGCTTCCTGTTTAGTAATTTCACTCAAACGCTTGGCAGCCCGGCCTGTAGGTGCCGCCAATACAATTTTGGTAGTAGCCTTGAGGCAAACATCCAATACAATTTTGGTAATGGTGCTTTTGCCCGTACCCGGCCCTCCCGTAATAATGTGTATTTTTTCTTGGATACTCTGCACCACAGCCTGCTCTTGCTCCAAGGCCAATGTAATACCTTGTTTTTTGGTAGAACGTTCTAGTGCTGTCTCCCAATTCATATCCTGACAGACATCATCAAAAAATTGCAACCGTTGCAACTCCTCTGCAATACTGGTCTCGTGCTCATAATTGAGCTTAGACCATACAAACGTAGTTCCTCTACCTTCTTGTTGTTCCAACAATTGCAACAATACTCGGCCTTGTGCAGCCAACTCATGCAGTGCCGCTTCGACCAAATCCAAGGCCACCCCCAACAAAACAGCCGCTTCCTTGATAAGCCGCTCTACAGGATAACAACTATGTCCATGTCTTGCCATTTGCTCTAACGTATACTCTATTCCAGAAGCAATACGAGCAGGATCATCAATAGACAAGCCCATTTTTTGGGCGACAGCATCCGACTTCTTAAAACCAATACCGTCAATCTCTGTAGAAAGTCGATAGGGATTTTCCTTAACCCTCTCTATACTTTTTTGGCCATAAACCTTAAAAATACGTTGGGCATAATTGGGAGAAATACCACAATTTTGCAAAAAAATCATCACTTGCCGAATATCCTTTTGCTTGGCCCAAGAGGATTGAATACGCTCCAGTTTTTTCTTACCAATACCCTCTATCTCTAGCAGTCGATGAGGAGCCATATCAAATACAGTGAATGTATCCTCTCCAAAATGATCAACAATTCGCTTGGCAAAGGCAGCCCCAATTCCAGCCACTGAACCCGAAGCCAAATATTGTTCAATCCCTCTAGTAGTAGATGGAATCTTCACCTCAAATTGTTCCACAACAAACTGTTTCCCAAAACGCTTGTCATTTCTCCATTGGCCCTGACAAATTAGGGTTTCACCAACCTGTACCCCCATTAGACTGCCCACTACCGTGCATACTTTTGCCTGTCCTGTAGGCAATACCTTGCCTACGGTGTAGCCATTTTCCTCATTCCGAAAAACAATATGTTCCAAGCTTCCTTCTAAGGTTTCCATACGGGAAAGTTACAATAAATTCAAGATAAAACAAAGCTCATTGTGACAGAGTATGCCAACATATTTACGCCCAGCGCAATTGTTGGTTTCCTGTTTTGACAATTGTGTGATTATCTATTAAATGTTCTACTGCTTTTAAGACTTTTTCTCTTCTACTTTCAGGAAACTTATCCACCAAAACACGCAGGGGGATGGCTGTTTTCTTTAGTTCATACTCCAATTTATTCTTTATTTGATAATACTCTTGATGCTTTACCAAACGATCATGTCGCCCCAAACACACATCACAATTTCCACAGGCCTCCGCCCCCATCTCATCAAAATACGCCAATAACAATTGCTGCCGACATTGCAATGTTTCGGCATAATGCAATGCTTTTTCTAGGCGTTTGGCTTGGCGTTCTTCTAAGAATTGATAGCGTTTTTGGTCAATAATAATCCCCGATTCGGGTAGGCGTTCTCTAATAAATGTGAGTTGGGGCGCATCTTTTTGGGGCTTATAGCTAATGAGATTATCTTGTTGTAATTTTTCGAGCATAGCCTCCAATTGAGGTATCGAAACCTTGAGATAACGGGCCAATTCGGCTTCTCTTACATGCACAGGATGACTAAAAGCTCCTTGATAAGAGCGAAAAATAACATTGACTAACTGTTGTAATTTGGTGTTTCTGAGAATATAATCATACAGCAGCTCCTTTTGAACAATCACCTGCAAAGTAGCAGGCAAAAACACTTGCTCACTCAAGTAAATATACTCCTCGTGCATCAAATTTTTGAGTGATTGTAGGGTTTCCCTTGGGGGCAAATTGTACGTTCTAGCAAAATCCGCTACATCCAAATCAAAGGTTTCGCCCTGCGCCGAGCCCACCGCCAATTGATAATAAGAACCCAAGGCTTGATACACCCGACGCATTTCTTGGAGCGTGGGAAAAGCTTGTTGCAAATGGCGTTCTAAGTTGATGCGATCCGACTGGTTGTACAACAACACCCCATAAGCCCGTTGCCCATCTCGTCCGCCACGCCCCGCTTCCTGAAAATAAGCCTCCAAACTATCGGGCAATGTCAGGTGAACCACTACCCGTACATCAGGTTTGTCTATGCCCATTCCAAAGGCATTCGTTGCCACTATAATTCTAATTTTATTAGCAATCCAAGCCTCCTGCACTTGCTCACGCACCGCATTCTCACGCCCTGCATGGTAATAATCGGCTTGTATGCCATTGCGCCTCAAATAATACGCTACCTCTTGAGTCTCCCGTCTATTCTGCACATAAACCACACCCGAACCTGCTATTTTTTGCAAAATATCAAGCATTTTCTTGCGCTTATCCTCTTCATACAACACCACATACGACAAATTGGGGCGTGCAAAACTCTTCTTAAACACCTCTGCCCCTGCTCTAAAGGCCAATTTGTCTTGAATATCTTGTACCACCGTAGCCGTTGCGGTTGCCGTGAGTGCAATAACCGGCACCTTGGGCAACAAGGTTCGGATTTCGGCTATATTCAGATAAGCCGGCCTAAAATCATACCCCCACTGCGAGATACAATGCGCCTCATCAATCGCCAACATACACACCTGCATTTGTTGTATACGCGCTTGCGCCAATTCTGTTCCCAAACGCTCGGGCGACAAGTACAAAAAATCGACTTGCCCATGAATACAGTTGTCTAGCACTCTATCTATATCCGCCAAACGCATGCCCGAATACAAGGCATAAGCACGCACCCCACGAGCCGTCAAGTTCTTGACTTGATCCTTCATCAAGGCAATGAGGGGCGATACCACAATACAAATCCCCTCTTGACACAGCGCAGGCACTTGAAAACACAGCGATTTTCCGCCCCCTGTAGGCAACAAGGCAAGCGTATCCCTGCCCTCCAAAATAGATGTAATAATATCTAATTGAAGTGGTCGAAAATCATCATACTGCCAGTATTTTTTTAAAACCTCATGGGGCGTTAACGAAGCACTATTGGAAGGCATGAGTTGATTGGTATTATTAGAATGAACAGCAGTAACAAAAATACAATTTAATCGCCTAGCGCCTTAATTTTTGCTGTAGCTTTTGAATATAATTTGCCGTTTGGAGCAAACGACTGCCGTACCACGAGAACAATTCCCCATCTACCAATTCAATTTTGGCATCGGGGCAGTGTGTGGCCAGTTCTGCTTGATGCTTGGCCTTGAAGGGATAAGGCTCTGACGATAATAAAATAGCATCGGGTTGCGCTATTGCCAGTTGTTCTAATGTAATAACAGGATAACGCTCTTGTGCTTCAAATACATTGCGAAAGCCTGCCAAATCCAGCAAGTGATGAATAAAGGTATTGGTGGCGGCCACCATCCAAGGCTCTCGCCAGATAAAATAGGCGACCTTGAGGCGACGGTGGTTGGGAGTAGAACAACCAGCCATTGCCGCACGCAATTGCTGCACTAGGGCCGTTGCTTGGTCTTCCACGCCCAAAATAAGGCCGAGTTGTTCCATCATCTCATAAGCATCCTCCAAGGTATAAATAGCACTCATCCAGACAGGATATTGCTGCTGCAATGCCTCAATAACCTCTTTGGTGTTTTCTTCTTTGTTGCCAATAATCAAATCTGGTTTCAGGGCTGCTATTTTCTCTAAGTTGGCTGTTTTGGTGCCTCCTATTCGTGTTTTGGTACGATACCACTCCGCTGGATGCACACAAAATTTGGTAATGCCCACTACCCGATCGCCCAAGCCCCAATAATGCAACAACTCTGTCTGAGAAGGCACTAAGGAGACAATACGCTTTGGCCATTCAGGAATAACAATAGATTGTTGTAGCTGGTCTTTATAAGTAGGCATTTGTATGAATTAGCACTTTATCATAATAATCATTGACCACCAAAATATAAAATAAATCCTACAGGAACGAAGTAATTATTAGTAAGTAGGTGGACAAAATTAATTGTAAGTTAAAAAATGGAAGATTTTTATTCAGATCAAGGCGAAAAACGCAGCCTTAGCGCGCTAAGGTGAGTATTTTCAACGATGAGCTGGAGGAAAATATCCGTTTTTTGTTATAAAGAATTTTGAACAACTACTTACTGTTATTTATTTTGTGAATTATAACACACCATTACTCCTAAATACTATGAATCAACAACAAATTGTATCCCTCCTCACGCCTTTGCTCCAAGACATAGAACAAAAGCGAATTCATGTTCAAAAACAAATAAAAAGAACAACAGTTGTAGCAAAAGCAATGCTTGTTGTTGGAAGTGTTGGTGCTATATTTTTTCTATTTGCGATGCTTCCTACACTGGGCAAAGATGCCCAATTGATGACTATTCTCGTTTGCTTTTTTATTTTTATACTCTGGTACCTTCAGCAACGCACCAAAGAAAACAATGAACAAAAAAGAGCTGATTTTGAGCATCAAGTCAAAACAGAAGTTTATCAAAAAGTTTTTCAGACTTGGAATGCCAGCAGCCAGTATATACCCGATGCTTGTGTGGAGGAAGAATATTTTAAAGCGGCGGGGTTGCATCATGGCTACTCCATCTATAGCGGTGATGATTATTGCACTGGGCAACTCCCCGATGGGCGCAATTTTCGTTTTTCAGAGTTATTAACACAACGAGTAGAACATTGGGAAGACAATGCCCCACACAAAATTCCTGTTTTCAAAGGCTTGTTTTTTGTTATTGATAATACACTACCCTTTGAGGGCTTTGATGGGCGATTGACCATAGAACCTAAGCCCCGTAAGCCCAAGGAAGAATTAAAACAAAAACGACTGCCACCCAAAAAATCTATCCCCAAGCCCAAAAATTTTGATGAAAATATCTTGGATGCTGACTTTCTGAATCAGGATTTTATCAAAAAAGAAAAAGGGGCTAAAAAACCTATTCCTCCCCTGTTTGATCGCTTGTACAACGTCAAGGACTTTGGGAATCCCTTTGCCAAGGAAAAGTTGCCCCTAGAATTTTGCCAACAATTGGGCTATTTAAAAAGTTTGCTCCAACATCAAATTTCGGTTACGTTTTACCAGAATAAGCTATATTTTAGCAGCCGACATCAATTTGATTTTTGGCCGGTGACGGTAGATTATTCGTTGCTGAATGAGGCTCGTATTCAGCGTGTAGCCGCTAACTTTGCAGCTGCATTCTTATTGTTAGAAAAAATAGCCAACACGACCTTGCCCATTCCAAATTCCTAAACGATACACTCCATGCTCACACAGCACGAAATTGAACAACAATTATTGCCAGCCTTACAACCACTCGAAATAGAGCGGGCAGCCCTTGCAGAGCGGTTTAGAATCAAAACCATACAACTTATAGCATTGATTGCCATTAGTTTTTTGGTGGTGCTAATTATTCTGGCGGTGCTACCAAGCGGCAATAGTACACTAACTATGTTGCCGATTATTTTGGGCGCTGTATTTATCCCAATTATAGGGGCCGGTGTTCTCAGTTATAACAAAGAAAAAGAGCATAACTTGACCCAACAATTTGAAGCCAAGGTCAAACAGGGGGTTTATCAGCAAGTTTTCAAAACATGGAAGAAGAACTGTGTGTATATTCCTCAGCAATCTATAGCCAGAACAACCTTTGAAAAGTCACAACTATATCCCAATTTTAAAGATTACAAAGGCGATGATTATTGCAAGGGCAAATTGAGTGACGGCCGCAGCTTTGAATTTTCGGAGTTGGTCGTTCATCAAGAGTATTATTCGTATGACGGGGGAACAGAATACAAACCTATTTTCAAAGGTTTGTTTTTTGCCATTCAAGGGCAGCACCTGCTAGATGGACAATTTGGTAATGCCCAAATACTGCCCCAATCCTACGAGGATTACAAGAAAAAACAGAAAAAGGAAGCAGCTGCCAAGGCCAAGAATAGGCCCAGCAGCAAATACAAAGAGAATATTCTGGATGCGGATTTTTCGGCTTCTTTGGCTGCCAAAAACAAGCCATCGGATACGCCGCCTTTGTTTGACCAATTGTACCAACTCAAGAGCAAAACAGCGTGGACAGTGCGCCGCAAATTGACCCCTGAATTTTACGAACAGCTTACTCAAATGCGCGCCACTCTTCGCCAATCGGTCTCGCTGTCTTTCAAGGATGATACCGTTTATATGGCGGCACCAAACAAGTTTGATTTTTGGATTGTTAACATCAAAGAACCACTCACCAATCCTCAACGTATTGCTTATTTGGCTTGGAATTTTAAAATAGCCTTTGAATTATTAGAACGATTAGAACAAGCAACCAAAGCACAATAATTATACTATGCTTAATCAACAACAAATAGGCGACTCCTTGCGCCCTCCTTTGGAAAAGTTAGAAAAAAAAAGGGTTCAATTGGTTCAACAAGTTTATTGGACAGGCTTTTTGTGTTTTGTTACAACAGCCTTGACCATTTGGATCTGTTACCATCTATTTTCGGGTTTGTCTAAGTCTGCTCGGCCCGATTTGGCTGTCTTTTTTGTGGTGCTTTGCACCTTGTTTCCCAGTGCTTTGGTGGCCTTCATTGCCAATCAACAATTCTTACTTAAGAAAAAAGAAAAAGAGGACAATTTTCAGCAATTGCTCAAAACAGAGGCTTTTCTGCCTGTTTTTAGGGAGTGGAATGCGTCTTTGAATTATAATCCTGAGCAAATCATCAACCAGATTGACCTGAATAAGTCGGATATTTTGGATTTTTATGAGAAGATAGACGGAGATGATTACTGTGAGGGCATCCTGCCTGATGGCCGTGCCTTTCGTTTTTCGGAATTGGAAACCAAAAAACTGGTTAAAAACAACTACCAAGATGGTTACTCTTATGCTAGGGTTTTTAAGGGTTTGTTTTTTGTGCTGGAAGATAGCCCCCCTTATCCACATTTTTCGGGCTACCTAAAATTGACCCCCAAAGCCCCAACCAAGGAAAGAAAAAAGTTCTCTATCAAACAATTTTTTGCCCAAACACCTACCAATATACTGGATGCAGATTTTGAAGTGACTGCTAGTACGAATACACTTACCCAGCATTTTGATTTGTCCAATGTCAAACAACCTTTGTTGGGACAAGAGTTGACGGTCAAACCTGCGTTGATATTGCAAGAACTCTCGCCTGTTTTTCAAAAAAAACTCCTTGAACTCAAAGAAGCCCTACAAGGACAGATACGGGTAGTATTTTGTGAGCAACATTGTTATGCAACGGTAGAACATGCAGGAGAATTTTGGAAATGTGATTTATTTGCTTCTCTAAAAGAAACCAATATACAACAAACCTTGGCTTGGAATTTTGCTCATTGTTTTATGATTTTGGAAGACTTGGCGGCTATGACGAGTAAAGATTAAAACTAAGTAGGTGGACAAAATTAATTATAAGTTAAAAAATGGAATACTCGCAAAGCG
>CAYULH010000103.1:0-17047 GCA_964445645.1 uncultured Aureispira sp.
TCTTTGTATTTTCATACTCGTATTTTTATTAAATGCCCCGCTTTTCGCTTCCTATCGCTCTTTGCGGGGCATCTTTTTTTATAAATATACGACTATTTTGCTCATTATCATACTCTTAGACTACTTCTGAATAGCCCTAAGTATTACACTAAGATAGGGTGTTTAAGCTAAAAGACAACTTTATTTCACTGTTTTTTTTAATGATTATCAAATTTTTAGTCCAGTTTTGATGGAGCAAATTAGCAACCTATGTAGATAAGATTTCTGATTGTTATTTGTTTGGAGAGCTGTGAGATTACTTGTTGTGGAGCAATTCTGAATAACTGCTTGCTGCTTGGTTTAGCATATCAGTTACCCCTTCTACTGTAATGCTTGCACCAGAAACCCCTTCAATTGGATAGGTGTTTTGGGCTGGATTTTCCTTCATTTTCTTTTGGACAAGGAAAGTGTGGGTGTTGTTTAATTGTCGGCCAATAAACCTTTCTTCAAAAGCTCGTTCTGTAATTTTATCGCCCAGACCAGGGGTTTCTGCCTTGTGCCCAAAGACAATATTTTCAATTTGTTTGGAGGATTGATCGAGCAATAGGAAGCCACCGATACATAGCCTGCTAGAATTAAAACAACTTGGTCACTATTCTTTACTTTCCAGTATAAAACAACTGTATTAGATTGGTTTCTAATAGCTTTTCTTGTGGCTGTTAGGTTGATGTCCCCTTTTAGTGGGTAGGATTTTCTGTCAATATAGGCAAATGGAATTAGTTCTCCTTTAAGTTCGTCTTCTGTTTTGTTTAGAAGCTACTGAAGCAAAACATTTTTATAATAGGTGGTTTCAGTTTTAGTGAATTTTTGAATGGCTGTTGGCGTTTTTTGCGCCCATATTATTATTGGATAAAAGAGGGCAAGGAGGAATAGAATTTTTTTCATAGTTGGTTTTAAGTTCAAGGTTTTTCATTGTTTTTAAACTTTAAATGCTGGTTGTTTTAGCCTACAATATACCAAAAAGGTCTCTATATTGGCCAACAAAAAAAAGAGGAGTGTTCCTTATCACAACAATACTGGTGATCGTAATCTTGTTGGTAGTATTCTCAAAGACTATCCAAATAATCAACAATCAGATTGATGCCCTCATCATCTGCTAGAGTCGTCCCAATAAAAGGCATTTCTCCATCTTGGAGTGCGCGTTTGATTTTATCTTTTTCGTAGAGAATGCCTGTTTCACTCAGGGGGATTTCATACCTAAAATCAAATTGGCGTTCGGTGGCACCTTCCCAGCCAGTGGGGTTGTGACAATGGGCGCAATTCATAGCCAAATAGGCTCGCCCTCTGTCGTTGAGAGCAGCACTGATGTCCTTGTAATCCACCATTTGCCCAATGGGCTGTAGGACAAATTGATTGAGTAAGCCCAAGTTTTGTAAGTGGGTGATTTGATTGAGGGTGCTTCCATTTCTTTGGACTGTTCTGTTGAGGTGGAGCAAGGTGGGCCCTAGTGGAGCCATCGTGTTATCGGACTGGTGGCAGGTCATACATTCATTTTCTGTAGGAACATGATATTGGGTAGAGCGTGTAATGCCATTTTTATCAATCCAAGTGATGGGCATGTCCGAGCCATTCAATGCTAGAGTAGCTTCTGTTTGGTTTTGGTTCCAGATGTAGGTGGCAATGTTCCAAGTATTGTTTTCTTTGATTTCTAGTCTGGTTTCTACAATCCTTTTTCCTAAGCTGGTGTCTCGTTCGTCATTATAATAAAAAAAGGTCTTGGTCAGTATAGTGCCATTGGGGAAATCAATACTGCCATCACTAGATTGGGTCATTTGGGTGCCTGCTGGAATCTTGACCAAGCGTTGTTTGTGAGCATAATCTGTAAAAAGGATAGAACTGAGTTCGAGCAGTTCAAAACCTGCTGCTGGTGCCAAATTGGAAGGGGCACCTGCAAAAATTTGATAAGCAGAAAGGCTGTCTTGGAAGACAATGGTTTTGGGAAAGTTGAAGTTGGGAATTTCTATGGTTCTGTTGGTATCTTGCTTTCTACAAGCGGCTATTACCAGTATTACACATCCTATTGCCAATGCTATATTCTTCTTCATCTGCTCTGTTTTTTATATTGAATACTATAAAGATACCATAACCAAAGGCGAATACATAGGACAAATGTCCTCAAATATGCTTACATAGAGATTTCTTGTCTAATTCTGGATAAGGTTCTTCTAGTTACCCCCAAGTAAGTGGCAATATGTTGCACATTGGCTTTTTGTAAGATTTCGCCTTGCTCGCGCAACAATCTCAAATATTTTTCCTTGGCAGATTCATTTCTCAATACAGAGGCATAGTCCTCCATAATGATGTATTCTCGCTCGGCCAATAATCGACCTATTCGTTGCCAAGTCATGCTGGTACGATACAATTCCTGCAAGGCATCATAATCAATAACAATCAATTCTGTTTTTTCCAAGGCTTTGACAGTAAGGATAGAGGGTTGTTGTAGAACAAAGCTTTTGTAGGAGCTTACAAAACTGTTTTGGGTACGAAAACAAGCGGTTATTTCCTCGACTTTGTCATTGATATAGAAGGTTCTTAAGCTTCCTTGTTTGACAAAAGCAATTTGTCTGCAAATTTTGCCTTGCTGCACCAACGCCTCTCCTTTTTCCAAATGAATGTTGTAGAAATGGCCTTTGGACTCCTCGAATTCTTGGTCTGACATAGCAGCCAATGCTTGTAAAAATGCTTTGAGTTTATCCATTGGTGGGCTTATTTCTGTTCTACTCTATTTCCTTGCTTATCAATATAAAACCATTCCTCCGATTCCATTCTTGTATATTCCCCATCTTTAATAGCAGTGGCCTTTAAGGCCACTTTGGCTTTGCCCTCTTCAAACGGCCAAGCAAAGGCATAGCTGCAAGGGACTACTATTTGCCCATATCGGTTGGCAAAGCCCATTTTTTCATTTCTTTTGGCTCTTACCAAGCCTTCTTGGAAATAATCTGGCCCATTGTCAAAGGTAACAATATCATAGAGCTTATTTTGCTGTTGGTCAATGGCCACCCATTGGCCGTAAGCACTGTCGTTTGGATATTCCATCACATTGGCAAAATGAACCAATGTATCTGTCCCTAGATAGGCATACTTGCCAAAGGGAATAATGGTATCGCCCTGCTGGTTGCGATAGGCGACAGAAGCACCATATTGCAAATCTTCTTCATTGGTAATGGCAATCAAGATTTCTTGTCCTGTGGTATCTGAATCAGGTTTGTCAAAATAATGATGCTGGGTACTTGCAGGTTCTAGTTGTTGTTCACAAGAATATAGACTCAACAAACTTAAGGTTATTAGTATGAATTGGTAAATGTTCATTTTTTTCTTTTTATGGTCAATGCTTGTGTTGTAGTGGATGATCAAAGCTCCTTGAATATAGAAAAATAAAATTGACTTCCTGCGTTTGGAGTGGATTCAATCCATATATCCCCTTGGTGCAATTCAATGATTTTTTTGCAAAATGCTAGGCCAATTCCATGCCCTTCAAATTCAGTGGGCAGGTGCAGTTTGGTGAACATTTGGAAAACAGCATCCAGTTTATGTTTATGTATGCCTATACCATTATCGGCTACACAAAATTCCCAATGAGTGGCTTGCTCCCGACAAGTAATTTGAACAACAGGTGGAGTGTTGGGTTGATGAAATTTAATAGCATTAGCAATTAGATTCTGAAAAATTTGTCTAATAGCTGTCGCATTACACTTGATGGTAGGTAATGGAGCGACCTTAATACTGGCATTATTTTCCTTTATGGCTTGGTTCAAATCTTGTTGTATACCTGCTATTATTTGATTAATATTACAGGGTTTGAAGTTTTTATTCTTACCCAATCTGGTATAAGTAGAAATGCCATTAATCATGGTACGCATTCTATTAGAGGAGGCATCAATAAAACGAAAATACTCCGTGATTTCCTCATTGTTGGGGTCGTGGTACTCCTCTCTGATAATATCTATAAAACTATTAATAGTTCGTATAGGTTCGTTCAAATCATGAGAAGCGATATAGGCAAAATGCTCCAATTCTTTGTTCTCATTCAGTAGCTTTCTCAATTCTATGTTTTGTTTTTCAATTACTTTTGTTTTTTTAAAGAAATTATCATTGAATAACTTTATGATAATAAATATGGCTAGAATGGCTGCAGTAGAGTTGAAGGTAGCCATTTTGAAACGATCACTGTCACTTAATTCTAATGTAAAATTAAACCAATCAGAGAAACTTATGATGATTAGAAGCAAAGAAGCACCAGAATATAAAAAGGGAAAAAACTTTTGTGAGGTGGGCATAATGATGTAAGAAACACAAATCATTATAATAAAAAATAATTCTGCCCCTAATCCATTGCCCAGCAGAAGCAAAAAATAGAATACAGCCAAAAGTGCCATCACCATAAATAAATGGCGTGCCATTATAATATGATTTTGGTGCGAAGCGAACAGGGCTACAATATAGCAAGATACAGGTATAAGAAACATCTTCCAGCCTTGCTTAAAGATGGATACATCAATCCAATAAAAAACAGTTAGACTAACCACACAACCTAGTATAATGATAACGATAATTGTATTGGTCAGTTTGGTCTTTAATTGTTCCTCCGAAGATAAATCTTCTGTTACTCCAAGATTTAATATTGTATATAAGGTGTTCATGTTTTCTACTCCAAGTGTATATCAAGCGGGCATTTCCAACTATTGAGTAAATATAACAGACTGGCACACATTGGAGACAAAATGCCTAGTGTTTTTACTTTGTATTTACAAAAGTATCTTCAAAATACGTTATCCATTCTCCATTGACCAACTTTTCGCCATATTCTTTGAAGCCTCCTGCTGGCGTGCTCCCGAAAAAAAATCTAGTTGTTTGATCTTTCCAAACAATGAGTTGACCGGCCTTGTACTCGGCTGGATAAACAGCGGCCCCATCTTTAGAAAATCTGTGGTAATAATATTTTTGGTCTTTTTCGTGGTAAGTGATGACGGTACGCAATTGCAATAATTCTGTATTCAATTCAATGACCAAAATACTCCCGCCCAAATCATAGGAGATTTTTTCATAGGCTGCACCTTGTTTAACGACCGCTCCATTTTCAAAAATTTTGGAGGTGCCCACCCATTCACCAACCAAAAAGTGGAGTTGCTCCATTTTTGCTAATTTGGAATTTTGGGCAATAACGGAATGGCCCATAAAAATTAGAAAAATAAAATAAAAACACTGCAAAGCTCTTTGATTGTTCATAGTTGGTGGTTTTTAGTGGTGAATAATAACAAGAAAGCCCCAGTGTATGGAGCTAATAAAAGAAACACTCCATAGGAGAGGAGTGTTTAGTGTTATACATCTGATTAGCGTTCTTTTTCTTTTTTGAATGTTCTTCCATCATAAAGTTGAATTTCATATTCCGATAATCGGGCTACTTTTATTTTGGCATTGGAAATATAACTGCTGGATTTAATCATAGGTTTTGGTCGCAAAACAACTTCAATATTGTAGTCTTTATGTAGGCGTTTTGGAAGTTCGATTTCTCCCCAGTAATAGCCCTTTTTCTCTATTCGTATATAATTTACCTGTTGATTATACCTAAACCTCAATGTTGCGAATTCATCAAATTGTTGTTCAAAAAATTCAGATATTATCCACTTTCTTTTGATTTTGGGTTTTCCCCAACACAATTTTGCCTCTTTCAGAGGTTGATAATTGGGGTCAAAAACCCGTATTTGAAGGTCGCAAAATTCATCCTGATTGTCAGACGAGTCTATTTGCTCTCTGATTTCAAATAAGGAATAGAATCAAACATCAATAACACAGAATCAGCTTCTGCTTTGTATTTTCCATGCCCATATAGGACAAAAGCAGGAGTACAATCAAATACATAATCTTCTATAAATTCAAATCCACCATTCTCCATAAACTGAAGCTTTATCCACACAGTTGAGTCTTTATTCATCCAGTAATAGCTTCCTATTACTGATTTCAAATCTTGACCACAAAGCAGATTTACCGAATTGATAAGTAGGAAGATGATTTTGATTTTCATAGGTCTATTTTACCCTTGCAAGTATTTTATGGATGCACTCAATGTTTTGTTCAACTCCCTCTGCCGAAATTTCTTGATTCCAGTTGGGTTTATTAGCTACAAATTGTTTCCACCTTTTTTGGTATGCCTCTACTTTTGCAGTGCCATTTATTTTATCCAAGTATTGCAAGGCATTCAAAACTGCCCCTTGATCGAACCATAAATCCTTTTGGGGGAGATAATAGTCCAAGTATTGTTCAAGGTATCGGTTGCCCTTTTTATCATTAAACCAAGCCAAAACAACAGCATAAGTAGAGCCAGCATAACAAACCTCACTCTTTAGCAAATGCACCCCAATAATCTCGATAAATTTATCTTCGTTTTTTAATGCTGCTAAGAATGCACCAAGCGATCGTGTTCTCCAATCAAAATCACCAAGGCATTTAGAAATAACTTCATTGGTAATTCTAGGGTACAGCTCACTAAAAAGTGGTACAAACTCTTCCTCATCCCAAAATATAACAGAGTGATAGGGATTTATCTATTCATCAATGAATGCTTAATCCAGCTCAAAGCTGTTTTGATGAGATTTTAGTTTAGAAAAGGGCGTTTTATGTCTTACAGTAGCACCAGCAGAATGTAGTTGTGCTAAACTATCTTCCTCTTCTCTTTTTCTTTTGGTTAGCCAATGATAAAATTGTTTCAACATTGTTTGATGGAGTTTATCTTCCTTTTGTGTGCTTAATTAATTAAAACCAACACCAACCCAATACAGACCACAAAAAATAAGAAAAATGTTCTGGTATACGAAAAACTAGAAGCAATACGTTCCATTACTAGCCAAAAGCTACCCAACCCGCTTTCTATACACCAACACCCCAATTCCCAACAAAACCAAGACCCCAATTCCAGCACCCCAAACCAGAGGATTGCCTTTCTTTTTGATTTGCACGGGTTCAGTATTCCCCATCATCACAAAGGCCGACCAAAGGGCAGGATGTGCCAGTATGCCCTCTGATTGCTGCATATACTGTATTTTGGCTTGGCGCAAAGCTTCATCTTTTTCCATGCCATTGGCTAAATTGGCATATAGATTTTTCATAATTTTGGAAGTGGCATAATCATCTACTTGCCAGAGCGACACAATCATGGCCGAGGCACCAGCATACATAAAGGCACGCGCCAAGGAGGCAATCCCATTGCCCTGTTCAAACTTTCCGTAGCCAGTTTCGCAAGCAGAAAGCACCACCAAATTGGCATGAAGCTGCATTTTGGAAATTTCGTGCGCTTGCCAAAAATTGGATTCTGTGCTATCATTATCTTCAGAAAAAGCCAAACTGGATAAAACAGGTCTGTGCTTTTCTAGAATACCGTGGGTAGCAAAATGCAAAATGGCATAATCAGGAGCTTTTTCTTTGGCTGTTTTTTCAGAGGCAAGCTGGTCAAAAGCAAAAAAACCTTGATAGTTTTTTTGCAGGGTTTCTACTTCCCTTCGGGCAGCAGGAATCGGAAAAAGCCCTTTTCTTGTCCATTGATCGGTTGGTAGGCGTACCGCTACCATAGCAGAATCTAAGGGCAGGTTATAATTGGCCGCCATGGCTAAAATTTGGCCATTATTGGTAGGGCTGATGGCTTCTTTATTTTCTTTCCAGAGCGTGGCCGAGTAATTATAAGAGATATTGTAGTCACTGACCAAATAATGCAGCTCCTGATAATTGCTAAGAGATTGAGGAGCAGCTTGCATCAAAAAAGCCTCAAAAGGCAAGTGCCCAAGCTCACCATCTGTAACAATGATAAGGTTTTGTATCGCTGTTTTGTCTTCTAGTACAGGCTGTACCAGCTTTTCATAAAACCAGTGTGCCTTGCTCGTATAGCTGTTATAAGCTTTTTTGGGGTTTTCGACCAAGAGTTGGTATTGGCTTAGTGTATGATGCAGTGCTTTTATGTTACGTTTGAGAATTTTGTTTTGGATAAAGAATTTTTTCCATTGTACTTCTTTCTTATCCACCAAGAAAATATGCATAACAGAATCGGCAATCACATATTCTAACAATGCTGTACGATCATCTAGTAGGGCCTGAATATCCTCCACTTGAGCATCAATGGGAGCATATTTGAGTTGATAATACTTGGGAAAACGTTTTTGGATTAGTTTTTCAAATTCATCAATATGCTGATAAGTCTGATTCAATTCATTTCTCAAACTATCCCTTTCGGCTATGCTTCTATTTTCTAATAGTTGAGCTTGGATTTGACTTTGTTGTTGGAGTAGTTTTTTGTCTTTGAATACCAAAGAATCGGGCAACTCACCCAATTGATAAGCCATTTCTGATTTGGTAGCTTGCAAGAGCAAAACAGATTTATTCTGGTCGGCACGATTAAATGCTTGCGCTATTTCTATTTCAGGATTTAGAAGGTTTAAACTCTTTTGCATCCAGTTGTTGCTTTGGGCAAGTAATCTTAGTTTATCTTTTTCATTAGCGGTTTTATTACGAACCTTATTTAATAAAGCCAATGCCAAATCAGCAATATTTTTTTGTTTGGCAGTCGCCTGTTTAACACTATCATCCTTTCCCAATAGTCTATAGGCTATTGCTAAAGTTTCCAAAAGTCTACTTATATGTATGTTAGAAGGATAAGCAACCTGTATCAAACTATCTTTCCATGCTGTATTGCAAGTAAGTGCTATATTTATTCCAGCTATATTATTTGTTATTTGCTCCAATACCTTCCATGCTTCTAGGTGATTTCCCATGTCCTCCTGCAATTTGGCAAAACCATTCATAACTTTAGCCAAGTTAGGATGTTCTTTACCTAGCGTTTTTTTTGTAATGTTTTGGGATTGGATATACAGAGGGAGTGCCAGTTGGTAATCTCCTGTAGATTGATATAATTTGGCCAGATTGTAGATTGCAGTAGCCAAGTCAGGATGTTCCTTGCCCAGCGCTTTTTCGGTAATATTGGTGGCTTGAATCAAAAGTGGGCGTGCCAGTTCATAGTTGCCCATAGCTTGATGCAAGGTGGCAATATTATTTAGTGCAACAGCAAAAGCATAGTGGTTTTTGCCAAGGCTTTTTTCGATAATATCTTTGGCTTGAACAAAAAGCGGCAAAGCCAACTCATAATTGCCCATAGATTGATGCAAACTAGCAATGTTATTCAGTGCAGTCGCAAAGGCAGGATGCTCCTTGCCCAATGCTTTTTTCTTAATGGTTTTGGCTTGAACAAAAAGTGAGAGTGCCTGTTCATAATTGCCTGTAGATTGATATAATCCAGCTAACGCATTCAGTGAATTGGCCAAGGCAGGATGCTCCTTGCCAAGTTTTTTTTCGATAATATCTTTAGCTCGAATAAAAAGTGGTAGCGCCTGCTCGTATTGGCCTACAGATTCATATAAGGCCCCGAGGTTATGAATCAAGTTTGCCAATTCAGGATGCTCCTTGCCCAATGCTTTTTCTTTAGTACTTATAGCTTGGGTATAAAGGGGGAGCGCCTGCTCATAATTGCCCATAGATTGATACAAGAGTCCAAGATTGTTTAGTGAAGTGGCAAATTCTGGATGCTCCTTGCCCAGCGTCTTTTCTCTAATGTTTTTGGCCTGAATAAAAAGGGGGAGTGCCTGCTCATAATTGCCTAGTTTACAATGCAACCCAGCCAAATTGTTTAGTGCAGCTGCGAGGTTGGGATGCTCTTTGCCCAGTACATTTTGAATCGTATTTTTAGCTTGCGTAAACAGCGCGATAGCCTGCTCATAATTGCCCATTTTATAATACACCCCAGCTAAATTATTTAGGACACTAGCAAAATCAGTATGGTTTTGTCCTAGTTCCTTTTCATAAATATCTTTAGATTGAAGATATAAGGTAAGTGCCTTTTCATAATTCCCTGTTCTGGAATACAACCTTGCAATATCATTTAATGAAGCTGCAAAATCAGGATGATTCTTGCCAAGAGCCTTTTCTCTAATGTTTTTGGTTTGGGTGTAGCAGGCAAGAGCTTGTTTGTAATTCCCCATTACAAAATGCAGCTTTCCAAGATCATTGAGCACAATAGCAAAATCAAGGTGACTCTTACCCAGCACTTTTGCTCTAATGTCTTTAGCTTGAAGATAAAGCGGAAGAGCTTTGTCTGGTTTTCCCAAATTGTAGTGATATATATTAGCTGTAGCAAGCAATGTATTGGCAAAAGCTCTAGAAACAGGAATCATGGCTTCTTGAATCTTGGCAGCTTGCTTATAATAGCTTATCCCTTGTTCAAAATCGTCATTGTAATCAAAAGCAAAACCAAGTTGGTACAACATACGTGCATAGATCGTATCTTGTTCTCCATATTGTTGCTTGGCTCTATCACGAGCGGCCAGAGCATAAGGAAGCATTTGCTGGTGTTGTTTGTTCTTGTGGAGTGCGTGGAAAATACTGTCCAGTTGTAGGATAGAATAATTCTTGAGACTATCAGGGACTTGTGAATAGGTTTGGGCAAGTAAGAAAAAGAAGAAGAAACAAAAAAGAGCAATTTTCATAAGGATTGGGACGAGTTTTAAAAAAAAAAGAAAAAGATAAGAAATAATATTTAGTAATAGATGAAAATTTTGGAAGAGTGGCTGTAGTATTGCTCAATTTCTATTGATATGGAGTAAATTAAACAAAAAAACACCCCTCAAAGGAGGAGTGTTGAGGGCTAGAAAAATGATCTTTACAATCAAATAACAATTTATGCTGCTGTAGGTGTCGCCCTCTGGGTAGGGGGATGTTAAGTTCTGGCAGATGACTCCAAATGTTGTTGTAAAAATCCCGAAGGGTAGGGCTGTTAAGTTCTAATTGTCAACACTCCGAAAGGCGAATCCCGAAGGGATGATATTATTATAGAATATATTTAAGTATAGTTTTTGAACCCTGAAAGGGTGCTATTATCGTCTTGTAGGGGTAATAATGACATCCCTTCGGGATTTAAGTTTTTTTCATAGTGTTTTATTACAATAATATCACCCCTTCGGGGTTTTTCCAGCAGCATTCAGATTAGCTTTTTCCAGAACTTAACAGCCCTACCCTTCGGGTAGGCATTATGGTAGTAATAATGCCTATAAAATGCCTTTAAATCCCGAAGGGCAGGGCTTCATTTTGTGTCATTGCTTGGGGGAGTTTTTGGGTGTAGGGTATAATATCAATCTATCTTTGTCAATTTAGTATTTAGTGAAAAGGATTGGTCAGCATCACTAAGATTAATTATAGCAGTTTTATCAATGATAGCATATATTTTACAAAAAGTAACGATGTTGTTGTGATTTTCAAAGACTTCTTGGTTGTTAGAATAAACAATTCTTAGTTTATATTCACAGTCATTCAACCATTCTACAGACGTTATAATGGTATCTTGTCCAATAATCTCAATTTGTTCTTTTGCATGGCGTATTATAAAAGCCTCCTGTTCGTCAGGTAAGGTATACTTAAATGTTCCTTCATGGAATTGCTTACATTTCTCTAAACCTTTATAATGAATCGTGTTATTTTCTTTATCAACTTTATCACTACTTAGTTTTGTTAGCCCAGCTATCCAACTCTTACTAATACTAGCAGTTTCTTTTTCCATTAGCCTGATAAAGTTATCCACTAGTTTGGTGTTTTGATTGGCATCTAATTCTTTGGATAGTTGTTCTAGTTCTTGGGTTGAAAAATGGTGGTTAATTGCAACATTCAATTTGCCAAATAAGGAATCCTCTGTATACCTTCGCAGATCATCCTCAAGAGCACTATAAAATGCACTATCCAATCTGTTTAAGGAAGCTTCTTTTGCATTCTTAATACAAAAATCTATGGCTAGATGATGTTTGTCAATAATTTCAAAATTCTCTAGTATGTTGAAAATGAGTTCTTTATTTTGATATTGAGCCGAAACAAATGTTGAGCTTATTAGTAAAAATATAATAATGGAAAGTATAGTTTTCATTGGTTTATTTTGGATTTCTGATAAACTAGTTGTAGACCGACTATTCTTTACTACAAATCTTTAAACTTCTCAATACCAAGCAAAAGTATATATGCAAAAAGCATTAAGAAAAACATAGTCATCATTAATCTTAAATAGATTTTGACCGTCCATTCTAGTGCAACTTTTATTCGTTGCATTATCCCAATGGTCTTTTCTTTGCCTTCAAGCAAAGAAAATTGAACCGTACAGAATTCATTCTCATCGTCAAAATCGCCCAAACTCACCCCCAAATCTTGCAATTGCTGCTCAATTTCTAATATACGATTCTCTAAGTTCATATATTCCTCAATCTTTCCACCTTTGGATTTAAGATCAATTAATGAAGTTCTAATTTTTTCTAAGGACAGTTTTTTAGCGTTTAGTTGCTTGTATTCATTCGTTTTATCCTTTTTCGTAATCTGTTTGGCCTGCACCCTGCCTATTGTGATTAATTGGCTATATAAGGAATCAAAATTTTCAGGGGGAACACCAATGACCAAATTCAATTTTCTGTACCCTTTGTTTCCGCTTTTCTGTTCAAATTGGATGATTGCATTAAACTTATTTATTTCCTCTCGGCTTTGCTTTTCTTCTAGGTCAAATTTGTTTGACTTGGTATTAATTTCAGCAATTTTCTCGTATTTCTGGTCAACTTTTATGGGAGATTGATTGGTTGTATTTGATTTTACTTTATACTCCTTGGACGCATAATTTCGTTTAGTATTCAAAATGCTCTCAAAGAATGGAGTTTGGCTAGGCGTAGTCTCAAAAGTTTTGGTATAGCCATACACCAATCTAAAAAGGAATAAAGCCAAAAAAATTAGTAATAACCAAAGGACTAATTTTGTCAATTTTTTCTTAAATGTTGGTTTCATGTATGTCTTTGTTTTGCTTGTGTGCAAGGATGTGAGTTCGTTCTTGTTCTGGTATGCACGGCACGCAAAGCCTCACCATCATTGCTCACAATGGTGAGTTAGCCCTAGTTCTGTGTTCCTTGAAGTTCGCCACGAAAAAGGACACAAAGATAATTAGATTAAGCAGCACAATGGGCTAGAGTTAATTGTTGACCAGAAACATGCTTTGGATATTGTTGATATGTTTACACCGACTTTTTTTTATGAGCTACAAACACCTGAAAACCGCTGAAATGGGTAGTGTTTCACAAAGTGTGTCAATGCAAATTTAGCTTTAGCCCAACCTGTGGGAATAGACGTATAGCTCTTGTTATCTACGGCATTAATTTTACCTTTGATACAAATCCATTTCCCCAATAATTTTCTGGCTTAAAGTCCAAACATAGTCATCGTAAAGATAATTTTTGCATTGAAAAGTATATTGGTTATTCCAATTTTCTAATTCAGGCTCCTCTTCAAAATAAATTTCGCCCTCCTCCGCATATTCAGCATTTTTAGCATTAAATTCATTTTTAACTCGTTTTAGAAATGCTTTTACAGCTTTTTCTTTAGATAAAAATACGCCTAATAACTCCGATCCACCACCACCATCAGAACTATGATAAGATGAGCTTATTATAAAACATTGATTAGCTGTAATATCTTGCTTTATTGAAGGGTAAATTGAAGCAATAATTTTGCTTTCTTCTGTTGAATTTAAAAGTAATTTAGCCATTGTTTTAAAGGTATATGTTGTTTTAAAGTACATTGATAATAACTCAATATACTGATTTAACTTAGGATTTAACTTTAATGAGAAAAAAACGAGATGTTTTTTATGAAATTGAGAATGTGGAAATGGCAGTATTTATGAATACTCAAATAGAATTTATAGTACAGAAAATATAGAAATTTCAGTCCAAAAGAAAGCAGCAACCATTTTTTAGTAAAGAAAAGATGTTCCCATATTGTTTGAGTAGTTGTTATTTGGCTGATTTGTAACGTGTTATGTTTTTTTTGTTGCGAACGCCAAGCCTTGCCGCCATTGTGCCCAAGGGCGAGTTAGCCCTAGTGCTGGGGAGTGGTTTTGGCACTCCACGGGCGGGGGCAAGCCTCGGCGTTCGAGGGGAGGGTGAAGGTGTTCCCTCGAACGGTTGGTGTAAATGGCGTGCGCCCGCATAGGGCGGATGAGCAGCTACACTTTGTTCGCTGCTGGCTTCTTTTTATTCTTAATTAATGGCTTATTTTCTGCTTTTTTTTCTATTCATCTGAATTGTTTGGGTTTTAATTTTTGGCTTGCATTTTCTGCGATTTCTAAAATTCTCTTTTTTCTCGTCTCTTTTCTTTTAGCAGAGATGACCCAGTACAATAAAATCTTTTTAGCGGATTTGCTTAAACTGTCAAAGTATTCCATTGAACCCTGATAATTTGCAAATTTTTCTTTTAAATCCTCTGGAATTACAAGTGCTTCGACTTTATCTAAATTAGACCAAGAACCATTTTCTTTTGCAATTTCAATGCTTTTGTAACCTGCTTCATCCATAAGTCCCTGTTCAATCAATGTTTTCACTTTATCCTTATTTATCTTTGACCAATTACTATTGGGTTTTCTCTTGCAAAAATATTGCATATACTTTTCACTATCAATTGACTTTTTAGTGCTATCTATCCAACCAAAGCAAAGTGCTTCATCAACTGCTTCACTCCAATTTAGATTTGGGGTTGGAGAGCCTTTTTTATTTATTATCAACCATATGGATTCCTTTGTCAAATGATTTTTTTTAAGCCAATTTCTCCATTGTTCTTTATTTGACGGACAATAACTATTCATTGTTCAATTGTTGATTTTTTCTTTTTTCTGCTTGCAGCGAACGGCAGTATATATTCCGTGCGAGCAAGCGAAGGATAAATCTTAGACCCCACAAATAGCAAAATTACAAATTTTTCTAGTATTTTTTTTACTAGAAAAATTTGTAATTTTGCGGGTGTTGAGCGAAGGATTAATTTTTACCCCTGCAAATATCTCGCATGGAAATATATACATTGTTCTCTGCTGGCTTTTCCGAGTTACGGTGGCGTGGATTGCAGCACTCTGCTACCGCAGGAACGAGGATAGCAGTGTGCTGCAAAGTGCGTGGGCTTTATTCCAAATATTTTTTCAAAATGGCTTCTTTCTGTTTTGGAATTTCAGCTATTTGTTTTTCTGATTTAGTGATTTCTTGTTCTAATTTTTCTATTTCACTATCAACCTTTTCCTGTTCTGCCATTGTAGGAAGAGGAATTTTAATTCCTTCGATTCTATCTATTGAAGCTCTTTTTGTTCTCGAAAATCCAATTTGCTGTCCTTCTTTGTCTAAACAATATGCAATATATCTAGCTTTTGCTATTGGTTGTTTAATTCTTAAATAGCCGCAATGGTCAGTTGGATAAAACGGCTTGTTTTCTGATATTACATTTACCATCCAATCTCCATCTATTCCCCAAAGTACAGAAGAAATTGAAAAGTCGGTTAGAAGTTCCTTATCTATAAACCCAAAAGGTTCAAAGACATTAGCACTATATACGGGGTATTTACCTTGATTGCTTATTTCACTTTTTAAAACTCTTTTTCCAATTTTAGTTTCAAAAATGTCTGTATCACTTAATCGTACAGATTTAGTTGCTTTACCAAGTAAGTTTTCTAAAGAATTATTAATATGTTCTTTATGTGTATATATTTTGCTTTGTAAATTTTTCTCTTGCTTTTCTAAAATTTCAATTTCATCAACTATTTTTTGTTGAATTTTTATTGGCGGAAGTGGTAATTTGATGTTAGCATAAAAATATTCAGGCACTCGTTTATGCCCACTTGCTCCTGTCATATTGGTTTCAGCAACTAGACGTATTTCATCACGATTTAATATAGCAAATAAGTACTTTGGAAGTATATTTTTCCCTGTTCTAAAAACATGAAATTCAGAGCTACCTAAACCAATATTATTAGTTAAGCCTTCTGCTATTCCACATTTTCCATTTTCCATACAAGGTGTTATTTTAGCAATTAGAATATCATCTTCTTTAAAGTATTTGTAACTTCCTTTTCTAAGTTCCCCTAATTTTTTATTTACTTTATTTTCAACAAATCCTTTATCACTAACAGAAGCCATTTCTATAAAGGATACATCCATATTATTTGGAAAATCTTTTATTTCACTTTTGGAAGGATTGATTGTAACAACTTTTTTTAATTCAATCAACTTCCACTTACTCTGAATTTTTACTTTTTTTTTAACCGAAAGGGAAATTACATTTCTAATATTGTTTCCGTGCTGTTGGGCAAAAAATCGTGGATTGGGTACATTGCGGAAAAGGGTACCTTTGAGGGACTGCCAGAAATAAAACCCGGCATTTTGTTCCCTTCTGATATTTTCTTTGAAGCGTTTCAGGTATTTCTAAATCAAACTTACTTTCTGTAAATGCTCGATAGATATAAGTACTAGCTTTATTTTCATTGATAAAATTTTTCATATCGTAAAGCTGTGTGCATTCATCAATGGTTTTGTTACGTTTTATTGGGTGCATACCTTCATTGCCTCTTCGATTGCTAAATTCATAACCTAAAAACTGTTTTTCTTTTGCCTTTTGCCCTGTTTTAACTAAAACAACTTTTTGATTATATGTAAGAATAAAATAGAGAAGTTTATCTTTTTCTATTTCCAGTATTTTATTCCATTTTTCATCTTCTTTTTTAACTTTTATCTTTTTGTCGTATTCATTAAATATTTCGTGTTCCTTTATAACTTCGTTAGGTTTTTTCTGTAATAAAGTTTTGTAATCTTGAAATGAAATATTTTCCCAAACGTGAGATACATATTTCTCTATTGGTTTTTCAATACCATTTATAGTAATGTCTTTAAGGTTTATAAAGAATGTAGCTAGTGATTTTTCTAATTGTTCAGAAATTGTATCTTTTCTACGCTTTAAAAATAAAGTAACAGTATTTGTACCTGTTGCCATAAAAGTACCTGAGCCTAATTCGGCTATAGCAATAATATCAAAAGCTTTCAAAATAATCTCTCTTGCTTGTGCATACAAACCTGAATTACTTAAAATAGAACTTGGTAAAATTATGGCTGCAATTCCGTCTGTTTTTAGTAATTGTTTAGTACGT
>CAYULH010000103.1:17057-20029 GCA_964445645.1 uncultured Aureispira sp.
ACACCGCCATCTTTGAGCAGTTGTTTTGTTCGTTCAATAAACAAACATTCTATTTCAGAACTTCTATCGGTTAGGCTGTTAAATAGGTTGAAATCTTGATTAGCGTAAGCATTTTTTAAATCGCCTTTAAATGAACTTACAGAATATGGTGGATTAGAAACAATAAAAGAAAATTGAGGTTTTTCAGCATTTTTCTTTAATACTCCTCTGTAGCTTTTAGAATGTTTAAAACTATCTAAACCATCTCCGTGAATAACTTGTGCTAGACCATCTCCATAAAAATAACAACCAACTTTAGCAACTTTTACTAAACGATAATCTTTTTCTATGCCGTAAACATATTTACTTGCCCAATCGTACTTCTTCTTTCTCCAAACTTCCACAAAATCATCTGCCTCTTGTGTTTCTAATTTTGAAGTATCAATATCATTCTCAATAACACGTTGATATTCTTCCATTACTTCGGTTAAGAAGTGTCCACTACCAACACTGTAATCAATTACTGCAGGAAGCTCTGGAATAGATTGGTTTAATTGTTTCTTTATGTATTGTGAAATAGGTAATGAACGAACTATAAACCGTGTAATTGGTGGTGGCGTAAAAAACTGACCAGCTTCTTGTTTTAGTCCAGTTGTTAAAAGGCGTTCAAAAAAATCACTTAGATGTTGTTGTTTTCTAGGATAACGAATTTGAAATTTTTGAAGTAATTGAACTACTTCTTTTAATACTTTTTGATTGTCTTCAAAAGTTTCTTCATCAAAAACATCTTTTATGTCGTAAACCTTATTGAATAGTAGAATGTGTTTCTTTTTTTCTTCTAACTCTTTTTGAGTTTTGTAGCTAAACATATCATCAGAAATTCCTCTGACTTCTTTTTTTAAGAAGTCATACATTCCTGATTTATAAAGATTAATAAGTCTAATTTGGAAATCAACTGCATTGTCTTTATGTTCTTTCCATTGAAAGTCAAGTTCTTTATCAGCTCTCTTTTTTTCGTCAAAAATTTTTGCCAAAAAAAGATTAAAAATTTTATTAAATGCGTTTGGTTTATCTGAAACAGAGTGTTTTCTAAGAATTGACAAAAATTCGTGAAATATCTTTTTACTATTTTCTTCGTTTAACGGTTTTAAGTCATTTTTGGTTAATTTCTTACTTTCAAACAAATAAGGTTTTACCCAATCATCAAATATTCCGTTGGTGTTGGTTACTTTATTCCATCTGTCATAAACATCTTCTACATTTCCTGCTTGTCTGTAATACTCTTCAATTTTTATGATTTCATTTTTAAACTGGATTTTGTTTTTGTCCAATTTTGAAGTATAAAGCATTAAGACATCAGCTGACTTATCTTGTTGAAAATAGGTCATTAACTGACCGCCATTTGTTTCGGTCTTTTTAAACTCTTTTTCAAACTCTTTACCCCAAGTCTTACATTC
This sequence comes from uncultured Aureispira sp., assembly GCA_964445645.1. Taxonomy (GTDB): domain Bacteria; phylum Bacteroidota; class Bacteroidia; order Chitinophagales; family Saprospiraceae; genus Aureispira. Next base: position 18,494 of record CAYULH010000103.1, read on the forward strand.
TATCATCATGTAAGCCGTGCCATCATCACGAGTAACTAAAATATCTAGGCGACCACTAGTCCCATGACCTGTCCTCCAAGTTTTTTCTAGTGTAATGTTTTGAGGTTGATAACCTTTTTCAAGTAATCTATCTACACATTCAAGAATGACCCAGTTTTCTGCTTGAGAAAAATTTTGAGTGGTCTTACTTTCTGCATTTATTTTATCTCCAAAATTGAAAAGTTCATTTTCAAAATCTACTTCAATGCCATAATTACCACATTTAGAATATTTTTTTTGAAATATTCCAAATGTATTTTCTTTAGGAATAAATCCTAATGTTTGTATGAGTTTCTTATAGTCCATAGTCGATTAGAATTTTATTTTTCCTTGTTTTATATTTTTGCTTTTTAGATATTTGGATTGCTTTTCAGCAATGGAAAAGACTGTGTCATCACAGTTGTATTTATGAGCTTCGCAAACTAGAATGTCTGCAACATACAGATTTTTTATTTCAGAATAGTCCATGTTTAATAATTTAGCGAGTTTTTCGAGATTAGCAAAAGGGAATCGCTTGCGATTATTTTCAATTTTGCTAATATCAGTCATAATAATACCTAAATGGTGTCCAAAGTCACTTTGGTTTAAGTTCATTTTAGTTCTTTGTTCTTTTAAAAATTTTCCAAATCTTGCCATGTTGAGTATTTGACATTTAAAATCTTGCTAAGTATTAGCAAATGTACAAAATTGTTTTGAGATATGCTAGTGGCGAGAGCAAAAAAGCAATGTGTGCGATAGCACTCTTTGCTTTTGCGGGTTGGATTTTTTTAGCTTGCAGAGAACAGAGTCGGGGATATACCCTGTTAAATAACCAAGCGGAGCTTGTGTTATGTAATGGGGTATATTGCTAGTTCTGGGCAGTGCTCCCGTAGGGAGTTCGCGCAGAACTAGGGGCTTGTCCCCGACTCTGTTCGAGTCGATCCGACCGGAGGGAGGATTGACTCGAACGTTCCGTGTATGGTGTCGTAGCATCCCGCAGGGTGCTATGCACTATACACATTGTTATGCCCTTTTTATTTTTCACGTTCTGTTTTTAGGGTTGGCAAAGACATACTCTTTTGCAATTTTCGGATTGCGTGTCGGCTTGTGCGAATTGTAAATGTGTATGGCTTAAGCGTTGGCTATTCAGTTACTTGCTCAATTTTAAAATTCTAAAAGCTCCTTGAATTACCAAACCAAAAACAATTGTTCCAATAATTAAGTCAGGTTTGCTTGAGTTCAACCAATTTACCAAAAATCCAGCGATTATAACTCCCAAATTTATGATAACATCATTTGAGGTAAAAATCATACTCGCTTTCATATGTGCTTCTTCTTTGCTCTTTGACTTTTGCAAAATGTAAAGGCAAATTCCGTTTGCGATAAGTGCAAAAATCGAAACAATAATCATTGTCGAAAAGTCGGGAAGTTTCTCGCCTCCGAAAAATCTTCTTAAAACTTCTACAAATCCAATAATCGCAAGTGTTATTTGAAAATATCCAGCAAGTTTTGCAATCC
>CAYULH010000104.1:0-19903 GCA_964445645.1 uncultured Aureispira sp.
ATACGCCTACTACACCTAGTAAGCCGACAAATACGCCTACTACACCTAGTAAGCCCACTACACCTAGTAAGCCCACTACACCTAGTAAGCCTACTACACCTAGTAAGCCCACTACACCTAGTAAGCCCACTACACCTAGTAAGCCCACTACACCTAGCAAACCTGTAGATAATGATGATACAAATACATCAACAGGCAACTATCAAAAAGAGTATACATTTAATAATAAATTCACTCAATTGATGAATCAAATTGAGCGTGGTTCTCCTCCAGGAGATGTAGATTTTACACTCAAGGAATTAGAAGGAGACCTCACTACATGGAAAAGGAAAGCCAGTGGTGCAGAGCTTGACGCTTGTACTCAATATATTAAAGAACTAAGAGATGCAACAGCAGCATGGAATAGACTCCGTGATGAATATGAGGCTGCATTTAACGCTCGAATGGGAGAATAGTGACTAAAAAAACATTTAATTAAATATTGAATTAAAAGACATGGGAAATAAATATGGCCTAGTAGCGAAGATCGAGAGATCTGTTAATAAATTTAAACTTAACAATCCAATTAAAAATAATGATATAGGAGCAGGAGAATCAGATCAAGGGACTTTGGCAGAATATTTAAAGACTGCAAACTCTAGTCCTAAGGAGCTTGAAGCAGCTATAGCAAAATACATGGATGTTATTAAGGCAGACGGCTTATTAGCAATAGGAGCAACCAAAACAGATGCTCAAGCTGCTTTTGAAACAGCTATTGAACAGCGCAAAAAGACTGATTTTCAAGAAATTAAACAAAGCATCATAGCATTCCAAGAGGGTAAACCATTACGTGTTAATGACGGGACATTCAAACCAGCTGAACTCAACGATAAAATAAATGAAGCAAAGGCGAAATCTGAGACTTGGGCGAAGCAAAAAGCTGAGGAACTTAAAGCTAATCCAGATGCAGGAGCATCCAACAACATCAGTAGCTCAGCAATTCTTGAAAGTATCAACACTTCTAGAGAGGAATTTGAAAAAGCTATAGGAACACAAATTGAGGCAGCTCAGGCACTAGCTCGAAATGCGACCATATCGCGAGAACAATACATCAAAGAGACAAACTTGATGAAAGACAGGGCACAAGTTCTTAAAGGGGAGTTGATAAAATCTGCTGAAAATATAGCACAGGGGATAGGAGAATATCAAGCTTTTGTTAGTAAACAGAATATAGCGTTAGACCAAGCTATATCTAAACGGACAATGTACAAGACATTTTTCAGTTCTATCGGAGCTGTTTTTGCTGAAGTACCAGCCTTTGGTACTGTAGTAGGGATTGTCAATACGTCTATAGAAGCAGTGTTTAATAGTTGGATAAAGAATTTAGAAGACCAAACAAGTGTTGACTCTCTTAAGAAGTCATTAAGCACTGCTTTAACTACTGTCCAACAAGCTAAAACTCGACTAAGTACAGAATTAAACACAGAATTTAACGAACTAACTGACGCAATTGACAGAGGTATACGAGAGCTTGAAGACGTTAAGAAAGAGGATCCTTTTGCTCCTGAGCAAAACCCAGATGTAACCTTACCCGATTCTCCAACACCTGTAATGCCAGATGATGAGGATACAGCACAAGAGGGACCTAAACCTATCCTACCTGAATCAGAGGAGTCAGTGAATGGGGACTTTGCAAAAGCTTTAAATGATGCAAAGTATAGTCTTGATAGACTTGAAAATAGGATTCAAAGAAACATAACAGAATATTATAATGCAAAAACACCGGAAATAAAAGGAAAAGGGGATTATAAACAGATAGAAAGTGCTAGAGCACAGTTCCTAAAGGATCTTGAAGCTATTGCAACACAGATGCTTCAAACTTGCAAAAAAGAGATTCTAGACCTACAAAAGACTACCCCACTCACAGAGACTAATATCAAGTCTACAGCAAATAAGGTAATAGAGGGTTCCAAATATACAGATTTAAAGAATCAAGCACTTGAGGAAGCTATGAAAATAGCAAATGGAGACCAACCAGCAGCTGGCGCAGGAGACATCAATAGAAACGCAGTTCTTAAAAGTATCAGTACTTCTAGAGAAAGATATGCAGCTACTGTAGCACTTCAATCTCAGGAAATTAATAAAATGTCTGTAGATAAAACATTAGCCCTAGAGACTTATATCGCACAAACAAACAAGATAGGAGAAGAGGCACTACGCCTTAAAGACGCATTGGTAAAAACTGCTGAAGAACTAGCAGCCGAAATATTAAAGCAGCAATCTGCTGTTAGTGCCCATGATATAAAGCAGGAAACTATTATTTCTAAACTGCAACTGGGCAAGGAAGTTGCCACTAGTATCTCAGGCTTTACTGCTACTGTAAAAGATTTTACTAATGTAGGAAAGATGGTTGATCTAGCTGTCAAAGGAGTATTTGATAGTTTAATAGCTTATTTCAACGACCAAGCAAATGTTCCCTCTTTTGTAGCTTCAATGCAAACTGCTGTAGACCTTGTCCAAGGTGCTGTAGGTAATTTAGATACCGACTTAAATAATGAACTTAACACTCTAACTAGTAGTATTGAACAGGGCAGAAGAAATCTTGAAAGAATCCATTCTGACAATCCTGATGTTCCGCATAATCCAGCCGAGCCTAGACCAGACGATCCAGCACAACCAGGGGACGGAACGGCAGGATCAGGTGATACAGATACTGAACAAGAGGGAGAAAATAATCAAGGAAGTGCGGGCACACCTATAAAAGATGTGTCAAAAGATGGATACTTTGCAAAGAATTTACCTCTGATTAAACCTAGTGGAACTACTCTTGCCAATGTTCAAGCAAAAATTGATAAACACCTAGATAAACTTCATAGCGATAACAAGGCAAATATAACAGGCGACGGCCAACATATAGACGCTGCTCTAGAGTATTTCCAAGAGCAAATCGCGGAGCGTAAACGACATGATATTGCCAAAGTTGAAGAAAAAATTGTGACCATTCAAGAGGGCAGACCGAAGCTTGATAATGGTAATATACCCCAAATCAGAATAAGCGACGTTAATAACGCAATAACTGAAGTACAAAATGCCTCTACAGAGTGGGTAAAAACAGCAATAGAGCAAGCTAAAAAGTATGCAGCGGGAGAAGAAACACCAACGAAACCTAACGGACAACTCGATAGAAATGCAATTATTAAAACTATCAATACCTTTAGAGAAAAATACGCAGGAGCTATAGCAGAGCATGTTACAGACATTAATAAAATGTCTGAGAATACAGACTATACGACCACCTCTCTCATAGCTGTGACGCATGGTATTGAAAACGAGGCAAGAGAATATAAAAGTGCATTATTAAAGGCTGCTAACAGGCTAGAAGAAGGAGTAGCAGCACAGTTCGATGCTGTTAATGGTGTTAATATAAAGAGAGAAGCAGCTATATCTAAAATAGCACAAACGCAGAGCTATTTTGATGGTATGGTAGCTATAACCAAATCCTTTGGCCCTAGCGAGGGCGACTTAACAGAAGACCAAATATTAACAGACAACGGACTAGAAGGAACAGTCTCTGCTAAACAAAAGAAAATCTTTGTGGGTATAGTTGAGCCTATCAATTCGAGTATCAGCGGAATGTTTAATAGTATAACAGCTTTTTGCAATGACCAAACAAGTGTTACATCTCTTAAAAATGCATTAGAAACTGCTAAAAATCTTGTTACAGATGCTGTAACTCGTTTAAGTGGAGAATTAAGTAACGAATATAGCATCCTAACTAATAAGATGGAAGAAGCTCGCAAAAATATTGACAAAATTCGTAAAGAACAGGCGGCAAATGCACCCGGAGATGATCCTAATGCACCTGGAGATGGTTCTACAACAACAGACGATGGTTCTACTACGCCCGGAGATGGTTCTACAACAACAGACGATGGTTCTACTACGCCCGGAGATGATTCTTCAACAACAGATACAAGTAAAGCTGATGAGATAGATAAAACTTATATTCAAAAGCTCGATACACAAAACAATAAGTTTAGTAATGAGATCAATGCACAGGAATCTGCATCAAAACACCAAACGCGTGTCGATATCATGAAGGTATTGGCACAAAATTGGAAAAAAGCACTTGATGCTGATAGTATACCACTTACTTCTGCTTACAAAAAGTATCAAGAAGAGGTAGATAAAACGGTAGCTTATTGGGATTCGGTGAAAGGTGATTATGATAGGTGGAAAGAACTAGCAGAGAAAGCTAAAACAGGTCTCTCTCCAGAAGATATTCAGGAGTTCATAACATTATCTCAAAAATTTAAGCGATAGTGTCTCTTATTCACACTTTGTAGCTTAGTTTGCTTAAGGTTACCTCTTGAGTAACTACTGCATATTTATTTTTTAAAAAGTGCGATTTCAACAAAGTAAGATCATATTTACAAACAAAAAATAACAATATAAACATGTCAATATTCATAGAACGCCTGAATGCCTCCATTCAGGAAATAACAGACCAAATTTTACAAGAAGCTGAGAAGAATACACCTGTCGAGGAAGAGGAATTCCAAGATGCAGTAGAGAACGAAGAGGATACACCAAACGATGGTGGAGAAGAAGCGGCTGCTAAAGAAGCAGAAGAAGAAGCTGCTAAAGAAGCAGAAGAAGAAGCTGCTAAAGAAGCAGAAGAGGAAGAAGAATTCAGCGATGCAAAAGAGAACGAAGATGAGGAATAATTCTCTCCAATAGCATCTTCAATAACTTTATCAAAGCTATCAGGACAGCAATGTCTTGATGGCTTTTTTTATAGTTAGTATAACAACAAGACTCGGCCATTTGAACCCAAGCACTATCGTTTTATCAGGTCAAAATTAACCTAGAACGGCTCGGTTTATTCGTATTGGCAGAAGCCATAAACTTCATACCAACAACTAGTTGTTGCTTCTGACTAAACATCTATTCTTATGAAAATGATAATTCACAGTTGGAACTCGTTATTGTGCAGATAGAATAGTATCTTTGCCCCCTGAAACGACAAGGTAAGGAATTGCCTTATGGATTTTGTAACTATAACAGAGCACAAGTTATGCAAGAAGTACTAAAATCACTCGGCCTAGAAGCGGTTAATTTTGGAACCAGCACTGGCGTTGAATTTTTTGGAGATACCAGCAAGGATTTAATTGCCTCGCATTCACCTGTGGATGGTGCCTTGATTGGAAAAGTAACCACTACAACCAAAGAGGAATACGAAAAAGTTATTGCAAGCGCACAAGCAGCCTTCAAAACTTGGCGTTTGTTGCCTGCTCCTCAGCGTGGAGAAATTGTACGCCAATATGGCGAGGCTTTGAGAGCACACAAGGATGATTTGGGAAGATTGGTTTCATACGAAATGGGCAAGAGCCTGCAAGAGGGCTGGGGAGAAGTACAGGAGATGATTGATATTTGTGATTTTGCGGTGGGCTTGTCACGCCAATTGTATGGCTTGAGTATGCACTCGGAGCGTCCCGGACACAGAATGTATGAGCAGTGGCACCCAATGGGAATTGTGGGTATTATTTCTGCTTTTAACTTTCCTGTAGCTGTTTGGTCTTGGAATGCTATGATTGCCTTGGTTTGTGGTGATGTAAGTGTGTGGAAGGGTTCTGAAAAAACGCCCTTGTGTAGTGTTGCTTGTCAGAATATTTTGGCCAAAGTATTGAGAGAAAATGACTTGCCCGAAGGTGTTTCTTCTATTGTAACAGGCAATTATGAAGTAGGCGAATGGATTAGTACGGATACTAGAATTCCGTTAGTTTCTGCTACTGGTTCTACACGTATGGGCAAAATTGTGGCCCAAAAAGTAGCTGGCCGTTTGGGACGTTATTTATTAGAATTGGGTGGAAACAATGCGATTATTGTAACCCCTCAAGCAGATTTGGACGTAACCTTGGTGGGTGCGGTATTTGGAGCAGTAGGAACTTGTGGTCAAAGATGTACTAGTACCCGTCGCCTAATTATTCACGAAAGTGTCTATGACGATTTTGTAGCCAAGTTGGCCAATGCTTATGGACAGTTAAAAATTGGTGATCCATTGGATCAAAACAACCATGTAGGGCCATTGATTGACCACGATGCGGTTGCCGCTTACAACAAATCTATCGAAGCAGCCAAAGCGGCAGGCGGAAAGGTATTGGTAGAAGGTGGTGTTTTGGAAGGAGCGCAGTACAGCAGCGGTTGTTATGTCAAGCCTTGTGTAATTGAGGTAACAGAGCAATATGAGATTGTTAAGCACGAAACATTTGCACCCATCTTGTACGTAATGAAGTACAGCACCTTGGATGAAGCTATCGAAATGCAGAATGATGTTCCTCAGGGATTATCGTCGGCTATCATGACTACCAATTTGCGTGAAGCAGAACAATTCCTAAGCACAGCAGGTTCGGATTGTGGTATTGCCAATGTCAATATTGGTACTTCGGGTGCCGAGATTGGAGGGGCGTTTGGTGGAGAAAAAGAAACAGGTGGCGGACGTGAATCGGGTTCTGATTCGTGGAAAGCATACATGCGCCGTCAAACCAATACCATCAATTACACCAAAGAATTGCCGTTGGCTCAAGGAATCAAATTTGATTTTTAGTATTGAGCTTATTATAAGAATAAAGAGCTGTAGCACACAGCCTATATCAAAGAGGTTTCCTGATAAGGGAAACCTCTTTTTTGTTGCAATAATATTTAAATCTTTGGCTATCTTAGCCCCTATCCCCACTCTAAAACTTCAATTCTTGTCCTGCTACCATGCCCACTATCCAACACATTTATTGGTTTGCTCCTTATAATTTGACTTGCCCAAGTACTCGTTATCGGGGATTGATGCCCCTAAAAGCATTGGCCAAACAAGGGGTGACGTACAATTTTTTTTATCCTCAAGCTACACTGGCAGCCTATATCCGATTTTTGTATTTGCTAATTTGTATTCTTTTGTTTAGAAAGAGCAATGCTATAATTGTTATCCAGAAAGTATGCAGTACAGGATTGTATGGGCAGGCTTTGCGTTGGTTGGTTCGGTTGCAGCCCCAAGGCACTTTATACGACTTGGATGATGCTGAATATTACAGGCAACCCACGGCTAGTTTGCATTTTTTTTTGGAGCATTGCCAATGGGTGCAAGTGGGCAGTCATGCACTGGCAGCTTATGCTCGGCAATTTAACCAACAGGTGTATATCAATACCTCTCCCGTGCCACTCCCAATTCCAATTAAGAAAAAGAGAAATACGCTTTTGACTATTGGTTGGGTGGGAGATTTTGGCAATGGTAAGGCTATTTCTAAAGAATTTGCACACAAAACAAGTCTATTTCAATTGCTGTTTCCTGTATTGAAGGCGTTAGATTTTCCTATTAAGTTGGTCTTAATTGGGGTGAAGCGTTCAGAAGATATTCCATTGATTGAAGCCTATTTTGAAGCATATAAGCACATTCAATTAGAAATTCCTATCCATTTGGATTGGACCTGTGATGATTGGTTGTATGAGCGGATTGCCACCTTTGATGTGGGGCTTTCTCCTTTGGTCAATCACCCTTTTAATACAGCCAAATCAGCTTTTAAGGCCAAGCAGTATTTGGCTTGTGGGGTGCCCACCCTAGCCAGTGCGGTGGGCGAAAATGCTTTGTTTGTACAAGATTCTATTAATGGTATACTGTGTAGGAATGCTGAAGACTGGAAGAGGGCCTTGTGTTATTTTGAAGCGATGGACGAGCAAACCTATGTTATATATAGTACACAAGCACGAGCAGGGCAGCAACAGTTTAGCCTAAGCAAATATATTGACCAATTATTAGCCATAGCCCAACAAAAAAACTAGCTGCCTCCTAAAGAGACAGCTAGTTCTAAATACAAGCAAATTATAATTTAATTTATAATAGTCTATTTATCTATCGTACAGCGATTGGATAATTATCGCCTCCAAAAGAAACATTACCTGAAGTACTAGGTGCTGCTTTTCTGGCGTGCATGATACCTGCAACATGCGGACAAGCCATAGAAGTACCGCTTAAAGTAGCATAACCTCCGGGGTAAGTTGATAGTACGCTAGAACCTGTGGCAATATAATCAACAGGGCCTACTCCGAAGTTGGAGAAAGAAGACCAGCCCTTGCTACATGTCATAGAAGCTACGGTATAAACATTGTTGCCATTAACACAAGCTGGCTGGTACAATGCTGCATCAGCACTACTATTGCCAGCAGCAGAAGCCACTCTTACACCAGCATTACCCAAACCTTGCAAAACGCTTTTGTAAGAAGAACCATTCTCACAGCCACTACCATAGTAACCACCCAAAGATAGGTTAACCACATCATCGGCTGAAGCATTATTAGCTACATGATCCAATCCACTCATAATAGCACCAGATGTAGTCCGTCCTCTACAATTAAATACTTTGACAGGCACTACAGGTGCGCCAGCCGATACACCTACAACTCCTACATTGTTATCTATAGCACCGACTGTTCCAGCTACATGCGTACCATGTCCATTACAATCATCGGCTGTTTTACCTCCTTTAACAAAGGTTTTGGCAAATCTAGTATCCGTCACTACATTTAAGTCTGGGTGATCCAAGTCAATACCTGTATCAATAATCCAAGCATAACTAGTACTCGTACTAGAATTGGCAGCACCTCCTGCATTGGTAATACCGCATGGAGTTGTTTGCGCTCTACCAGTAGTAGGGCTAGAGTTTTCTACAACAAATTTAGGTAGTTCCTCTATTCTGTCATGTTCTATTAATTCTACTTGATCACTTTTGGCAAGTATAGCTTTTTCTTCGTCAGTTAATTGGATAGCAAAACCAGTGGCAACCGCCGTGTAATAAGCACTAACCTTAGTAGTTGGAATATTAGACTCTATCAAAAAGTTCTGGAGTTGATTGGTTACTATGGCACCTTTTTGCTGCATCAATTTGCTTTTGGTTGTTCGATCGGCAACAGGTCCATCCAAATAACTAATAGCAGGAGCAATCGCTTCCGCCTTCATCATTACAATGTATTGATTAGGAATAATGTCTCCTTCACTGCTTACAGGTGTAACAATAGCTGCAGTGGGTTCTTGTGTACTTTGTGTTACGTCTTTATCACAAGAAGTTAGCATAAGAGAAAAAGTTGCTAGTGCAAGACAACTTTTGGTTAATGTAGATGATTTCATAAATGTGAATTTGTTGGTGTGAATAATGTTTGTATGCTTGACCTTGGTAGTTTTTTAAAAACATGATAGGAAAAAACCTATTGTTAGGGAAGTATTAGTTTTGCAAATTAAAATTTCTTCCAAGAACCATTCCTCACAATTTTATATTTTAAAACACGGTTTAAAAAGTTTTTTTGCTTTTTTTGTCAAACAAAAAAAAAGTAAAAAAAGACTTCTATATCCTCAATATTCATTCTTATTCATCCTAATCACTGCATTTATATTTCTGTACTAAGTTCAATTAATTGGAGTGTGTTTTCTTAATTTTTTATAACAATAATCCGCTCCTATTAGAAGGGAATATTTGCACCTAAGTATATGATTATCAAAACATTTGTTTTAAAAAGAAAAAATAAGCTAAGGAGTAATAGGGTCTTATTGATATTATAATCAAAAACAGATTTATTCTTTTTTTGTACAGTTATTTACAAGCAGCTAAAATTTTTATTTCTAAGCTTTCTAAGCTCCTTATTCAAAAAAAAACTAGCTGCCTCCTAAAGAGACAGCCAGCTTTTAATCTAAAGAAACTATAATTGAATTTATGACAGCTTTATTTATTATCTATCGTACAGCTTTTGGGTAGTTTTCACCTCTGTAAGAAACAGAACCACTAGTTCTTGGAAGAGCATTGCGAGATAGCATGATACCAGCTACGTGAGGAGCAGCCATAGAAGTACCGCTGATAGTTCTGTATCCTCCGTCTATCCAAGTAGAATAAACACTAGAACCAGTTGCAATAACATCAATAGGATTCATGTTGTAGTTAGAGAAAGAAGAGAATGACCCACTACAAGTCATAGACGCTACAGTTCTAATTCTGCTACCATTAACACAAGCAGGTTGGTACAAGGCTGCATTAGCACTACTGTTTCCAGCAGCTACAGCTACCCAACTTGTAGCAGCTAAATTGTTTAGTGCTGTTCTGTAAGTTGAATTGTTAGCACAGTTGTTACCATAGTAACCACCCAAAGAAAGGTTAGCTACATCACCAGGCAAGTCATAGCTAGCAGCGTGGTTGATTCCTGAAATGATAGTACTAGAAGCAGAACCTCCACTACATCCAAATACTCTAACAGGCACAACAGAAGCACCAGCAACCATACCTATTACACCAGTACTGTTATCAACAGCAGCAACTGTACCAGCAACGTGTGTACCGTGTCCATTACAATCGTTAGCAGTTCCACCAACAAAAGATCTAGCATATCTAGTATCTGTTACTACATTCAAGTCTGGGTGATCCAAGTCAATTCCAGAATCAATAATCCAAGCCCAAGCATCATCTACTGCAGAACCATTACGATCAGCTCCACCTGCATTTGAGATACCACAAGGTGTAGTTTGTGCTCTACCACCAGCATTAGCATTGTCTTCTACTCTGTATTCAGGTAATTTTACAACTCTATCGTGCTCAAGAGCGGCAATTTTATCGCTTTTTGATAATTTTTCGAATTCTGCATCAGTCAATTTGATAGCAAATCCAGCAACAGCAGCCGTGTAGTAAGCAATAACATTGTTGGTATTGATTTCTTGCTCAATCAAGAAGTCTCTCAATTTACCTTGAATGATGGCTCCTTGTTCTTTCATGAAACGACCTTTAGCCGCTCTGTCATTGATAGGTCCTTGCAATAGTGTAACAGCAGGAGCAGCGTAGCTCTCTTTCATCATTACAATGTACTGCCCATCAATAATATCTCCTTCATTACTACCCGGAGTTACAACCTCGGCAGCAGGTGTTTCTGTGGTTTGTGCTACATCTTTGGCACAAGAAGATAACATCAATGAAAATGCAGATACGGTGATAATACTTTTTGCTAATGTGATAGCTTTCATAACGTTTAAAATTAAAATGTGTGTGTGTTTATAAAAAATAATTAATTGCATTGTTAAACAACTCAGTTATACAATTCACCATGTTTTAGTGGTTGTTGTAAAACAAAAATCTGATATTGTTGGGAAGTTGTATTGCTCCCTAATAAGGGAAAAGTGGGAAAAGATATTCAGCACTATCAACAAGCTACTGCTGTAGGCAGCAAACTTATAGTTAGATTTGAATGGTTGGTTCTTGGATGGTTTTGAATCGTTTCAACGGGATTATCCACTATTCAAAACCATCGAATCAAAAACGCGTTTGTGTGTGTTTGCGAAAAAAGAATAAGTAATTATGTTTTTTATTACTTGCTGTTTGTAAGGGAAATCAAAAACAAGACAAGTTAAATGTGATAAAAACAAAACTACTTTTTGTAAGTCCAATCTTCGCTTAGATAGATGTATGTTTTGTGTTTTTTGTCTGTAGCAATTTTATATTCTGAATCGCTTTGACAGTTGCAATGATATGACCTGTTTTGAGAATTTCAAAATTTTTCCAACTTTTTGGTTAAACAAAGAAATTTCAAAAATAAGGTTTCTAAATTGCACTCATATAGTAATAAACCCATTGTTTGAATACATTTAGAAATTTATATTTTATCCTTTTTTAAGGAAATACTAAGACGAAATATTCTTGGTAATTAGTGCCATTTTGACGTACCAATAAAAACATTTTTATTTTTTAAAGCCCTGAATACTAGTAACTTATATCGGCTTACGAACATTTGTTTTGGTATGAATTACAACAAGGTCGTATTAGTTAATTACACTAATGCAACTCTGTTACATTAGTGCAGTTGGTAGAGTTCAACCATAAAATTTAATTTCTAAGGTTTCCAAGCAATTTTTATCTACTAAATTTGTCCATAATTTTTATTAAATTTTTTAGTTCCTTATTTCTATGCGTCTTTTTTTCTTCTTAATACTGCTCTATTATTGCCCCAATATTTGGGCACAATCTATAGGTTCAGAACGCTTACAGAGCGAGTGGGATAGCTTGGGTTACGAATTTGTGGAATTATTGAATGGGCGGAGTACAGAAATTGATTATTATTTTGATTCGGATGCTTTTTGGAAGCGTTTGGTTATTCGCAATCCCAAGCAAGAAAGTATACAAAAGCTTAATAAGGAGCTGTTATCAAATGCAGGTAAGTTTAGGATTAGTGCTATTTTCTCGGATGTAGGCGATAATGTAGCGTATAAATTTTTGCGAACTAGAGCCGATTCTTTATTGGTGGTGCAGCAGCGTATTGATGATTTGGAGTTTAATTATTTGTTTTTTAAACTTCAATATTTGGAGAATGATTGGAAGATTGTAGACGTTTATTTCTTGGTTTATGATACTTATTTGAGTGCGCTTATCAAAAATACCGTCTATTTTCCTATTGTATTTGAGGCATTGGAGCGCGATAATGCGGCCACAATCCTAGAAAATTCTAAAATTTTTAGAGAATCAAAGCATTTGTATGGAGAGGGTGAAGTAGAACGAGCCTATACCAAGTTGTCGGGTATTCCGCAAGAGGAGCGCCTAAAAGACTATCAAGTATACAAGGTTTGTTTGGCTGGGAAGGTAGAAGATGACCGAAAATTATTGCGTAGTGTAAAAGAGTATAAGAAAATGTTTGGTGAGGAAGATGTATTTTCTTTACTCTTTCTGGATTATTATGTGCTGATAGAGGACTATGATAAGGCACTCCAAACGTTATGGACTATTGATTCTATAGTAGGAGGCGATCCTTATTTAGAGTTTTATCAGGGCTTGATTTATTACCTAAAGGACGATTGGAAAAACTGTCTTGCTGTATTGGAGCGATCCGTGCTGTCTTATCCTGAGGAAGAGTATTATTTTATTTTTTTGATTGGAATCTTGGAAGAGCGGCGGGCATATCGCCGAGCGGTCAAAATTATGGAGCAGTGTGTCAGACAGGAGTATTATGAGGTATACAGCCTCGCCAATTGGGCCAAGGCAGAATACCCTGCTTTGGCACGTTCTGGGCCATTCAAGCGTTGGCTGCGAAAGTATGGCTACTAGCAAAAAAAAGACTATTGAAAAAGTATGCCTACCTTTTCAATAGCCTTGATTTATCATTAGAATGGTTGGTTACTGTACAGGAGTAACCTTGTAGCCAGCACTACGCAATAAGCGAATAACGCCCATTTTGCCGCCCAAATGGCCCGCTCCTACCGCATAGAACGTGCGTTTTTTCTTAGAATTGGCAATAATGAGAGGGATCCATTTTTTGTTGCGTCCATCCAACATGGCTTCTTGATTATCCATTTCGTCCATTTCCTCACTCATAGATTCTAACAAGCCATCTACATCTTGCGCTTTGTAGTGTACGGTCATTTTTTCTAAATCAGCCAACATTTTTCCTTCTCCCGATTGTAAGTCTTTTATCGCTTCTACTAGTGTCTCTGCTTGTTTTTCGTAAGGAATAGTGTGAAAAACAGACATTTGATCTTGCACTGTTTCTAAGCCACCAAATTCCATTTCTTCTTCTTTGGCTAGTTTGGTCAGCTCCATTTCGTACATCTTTACAGGCCCATCAATCATTTCTGGATAAAGCAAGGACATCAATAACATAGGCTGCCAAGTTTGGGCAAAACCAAATGTCATTTTAGCTTCTGCTGATTTAGAATCTTCTGTAAAGTATTTTTTGACCAAGGCATAATCTTCCTTAGACATAATATCTTCTAGTTTTTTATCTTCTTTCATCGGGGCCAATTGCATCATTTCCATAGCCATGCTCAATTGTTTGCTCATGTCAATTTCGGTCACTAATTTATCGGTTTTCTTGAGTGCCTTATCCATAGCGGGTGTCCACAAATAATCACTAGCACCAATAATATGAATGGTGCCAAACAAATAGGAAGGCTTGATGCCCTTGCCTGTGATTTTCCATAAGAGGCTCTTTTCTAGTTTATTGGTCGCAGCAGAAGTAGGTTGTTTTTGTGCGTGAGCAGAGGAGGTGGTTACTACCCAACAAATGGCAACAGAAAGCACTGCTGATACGAGTTTGAATACTGACATAAGGTTGATCTTTATTTTTAATAAGCACAAAGGCTTGGTCAATAATGAGAATGAAAATTTATCTACTGGCAAAATTTACAAGGATAAATCTAATAAAAACGTTCAAAATGGTTGCCAAATAACGACTAAGTGCCATTTTTACGGGTCAAATAAAAAAGCTGCCACAAATACTATTGATTATCAGATAAAAAGCAATCCAATAAAAAATGCAGCTCTCACTAGATGGAAGAGCTGCATTATCACAAAAATGTGCTGTTGAGTGGTTATTGTTTAATCAATTTTTTGGAGACAGCAAGCTTATCGCCGAGCACCGTTACCACATAAACGCCATTGGGTTCATTGGCTAGGTTGATATTGATGCGCTCTTGTTGTACTTGTGCAAATTGTTGCCAGTAAATAGTTTGACCAAGTGCATTGTGAATAACCAAGGTGATTTCATCTTGTTGACGTGCCAAATCCAAATCCACCACCAATTTGTCTTGTACAGGATTGGGGTTAATTAATAATTGATTGGCTTGCTCTATTTTATCCACATTGATATTATCCACAATAGTCATCTGAATAGTATCGGTATCGGTACAGGCATCTTTGGTTACTGTCAAAATTACAGATTCTGTTCCTCCATTAACGAACGTATAAACAGGATCACGCAAAGAAGAAGTGCTGCCATCTGCAAAGGTCCACAAATAACTATCGGCATTGGTAGAATTGGCCCCAAAGAAATTGACATTACCACCTTGATTAAGATAAATAGTGGTGGCGGCTGTAGTAGCCACGGCTGTAGGAACAGGCGCAGGATTCACGACTACTGTAGTGGTAGCGGTTTGACCAGAGTTGTCTCTTGCCTCTACGGTATAATTACCAGCCGCCACATTGCCAAACACATTGGAAGATTGATAAGCCCCCCCATTAATTCTGTATTCTGTACCGCCTGTACCCCCTATACTCGCCACATTCAATTCAGTGCCTGCTTGTCCACATGATAGCGTTGTTGTAAGCGCACTAACACTGAGCGGACGAGATTGATTCATACAGAAGAAAGTAGTATCTGAAGCACCAAAAGCACTATTAAATGCTAATGTATCTCCATTGGCATTGGTCAGCATATAATAGCCCGAACCATTGGCACAACACAAACCATTGCCCCCCAAATCCATGATGGCAAACTGATAACAGCCTGTATCTAAGCAGACCGAACGTACCACCAATTCTCCAATATTATTGCTCAAGGCAAACAAAGGACTAGCAGCAATAGTAGCTCCTGTACTGTTCTTGAGATTCCAATAAATATCAGAAGGCATACTATCCAATTGGAGGGTTAGCGTTAATACATTGGGCTCATAATCATACGTTACTAATTTCTGAATAGTGTCCGTTCCATTGCGATTCTGAACAATGAGGCTCGCTGTATAAATGCCCGCAGTAGGGTAAAGTACTTTTGGATTGGCCAATGTAGACGTACTAGGCGAGCCACCCGGAAAACTCCAAACCCAACCCGGAGCATTGTCTACCGAGCGATCTTCAAAAGCAATAGAATCGCCCAAACAAAGGGCATTGGATTGGTAAGCAAAATTGGCTACAGGAGGCGTAGAAATAGGCTCTTTGAGATCTGCTTCCCAGATGCCACGGCCATAGGTGCCTGCACGCAACTTGCGAATACCATAATTAATATCAAAATCTCGCACAATTACATTGGGCAATCCGTCCATAAAGGGCTGCCAATTGGAGAGTAAGGTATCGGTATAATACACGCCTACATCTGTTCCAATATAAAGAGCATTGTCAGAATTTTTTTGATAAATCATACAATTGACTGGCAAATTGGGCAAATTGCGGGTTATATTGACCCAAGTAGCACCACCGTCATCAGAGGTGTATACTTTCTCGCTAGGAGCGTTGCCCGAGTACGTCACCCATATTTTGAGCGGATTATCAGGGTGTACCGTAATAGAACTAATCACTCGATTGGGCAGACCAGCCGAAAGATTAGACCAATTGGAACCCGAATTGTAGGTACCATATAAAGTAGTACGTGTACTGGCATAAAAATGGGTATAAGGATCCGATTCGGACATAGCAATATGACTCACATTACCATCATTGCCAGAGAAGGTAGAAATAGCTTGCTCACTTACTCCGCCATCAAAACTCAAATACACTTGGTCATAACCCACCAATAAAAATCCATCATCTGTAGGGTGCATTACTATAGGTGTAATCCAGTTGCCCGATACCGATATATTGGCAAAAATAGGCGTAGACGTATAGCCCCCATCATCCGAACGGCTAAAATTACCAAACTGTGAACTGGTAATAATATCATTAGAATCATTGGGAGACATCAATACCTCCATGCCATCTGCTCCATTGGTATGAAAGGCCGAACCCCCATTGATTAGGTTGCAACCATTATCTTGAGTACCCCCCATAATTTTGTAAGGGGTGAGTTCAGTGCCTCCAATTCGGTAAAACTGCATAATGTCCAAGCCATCTGACAAATCTTGGAAGGTGGTACCATTATTAGTAGAACGAAAAATACCGCCATCACTACCACAATACAAACGGTTTCCAAAGAAATCCAACACATGAATATCGGCATGGGTATAAGCAATCCCCGGAGGATAATACCAGTGTGATTTGATGTTAAAAGTTACCCCCCCGTCCGAAGAACTCCACACATTGATGCCACCCACATACACTTCGTCGGCATTGGTAGGGGAGGCACACAGTGCCATATCATACCAGCTTTGCCCAGCTGTACTATCTGAACCTGTAGAGCTGTAGCCAAATAAATTGGGCCTGTTGGTTTGCAAGGTAAAGGACGTGCCTGAATTATTGGAACGATATAAACCATAAAAACTAGAGTTAGAACGCTCACCACAAAGGAAATACACAACACTAGAATCGGCTGCTGAAACGGCAATCTCTGCACGGTTGATGGCACCGCCACTAGGCAATCCTGTTGAAATTGTAGACCAAAAATTGCCCCCATCGGTAGATTTTACAAAGGTAGTATTGGACAAATAAATAGTGTTGGGATCGCCGGGTTTGAGTTCCATATCGCGCCAACGCCCACTACGCAAAAGTGACCAACTGGCTCCTGCATCCAAGCTTTTGTAACAACCTTCCGAGCTGGCTACAAATACAATGTTAGGGTTGGTCGGGTGGATTATAATTCGGTAAATACTGGTTCCAAACAAACTTGCATTATTCAAAGACAAAGCATTCCAAGATTGTCCCCCATCTACCGATTTGAGCACCCCAATGCTGTAGGTATCGCTGGCATCATCATCTCCAGTTCCTAGATAGATGATATTACTATTGGTATAATCAATCGCAATAGCAGAAACCCCCAAGGCTTGCAAATTGTCGGTTAGCACTGTCCATGATTGGCCATTATCTGTAGATTTCCAGCACCCACCCGAAGGTGCGCCCACATAGATCGTATTCGGATCATTCGGATCTTCGGCCACGGCATTGATACGCCCATTGCCGGGATTATAAGAAGAAGAGGTCCAGTTGCTAGGGCCTAGTGGTGTCCATTGGTTGGAGCGTGCGCCCGATTTTTGTATGCTTCTGGCATACTTTCTCTGAAAGGCCAAGTGTTCTTTCCACGCATAGTTTTGAGGAGGGCGAATACCATGAGGGTATACCCGAGGCTCCCAAAATGCTTCCCAGCGTTTGTATTGTTTCCAGCCATAACCCCGCTTGTAAGGCCGATCGCCCCAAGCCTCATTAAAGGCATTTTGAATAGCATAAAAATTGACAGAACGATCTTGCATCATATCTGCCCAAGGTTGTGCGTTTACTTGCGTAATTCCCCAGCAGCAGAGGAGACATAAGAATAAACGAATTGCTCTCATGGTAGTGTAATTAGTAGTAGTGAGATAAATTAAAAGCGTACAGCCCTACCCATAAATGGATAATAGGCAAACTAGTCATAATAACAGAAAAATCTATTTTTATGAATTGTAATACAATGGGGTGTGTTGCTTTTGTGGAGAGTGGGAATACAAAATTACACAAAAAATAATACAATCAGGCTATAGTTTTGTCAGAAGCTTTGCAGAGGACTATAGATCGCCTGTATTTGTAGTGAGCAATAGACATTAAAAAAGAAGGAGCTACCGAGAAAAATCTCGATAGCTCGTTTTATTCCGTGTATATACTTCAGTTTTAGAGGTATGTACTTAAAATCTTCTAGTTATCCTCTAGCAGGATCAAAAACGACAATATCATCTATGGTAATATTAGCAGCTTTTTGGGCTGCATCTGCTAATTTAGACCAATCGCCGCTTTCAAAGGCATCCCTAAGATCATTTTCTATAGGTGCAAAATGTTCGTCATAAGCAGCCTTAATATTATCAGCAATAACATCCAGCTCGGTTGCATTTTCATCAGATGATTTATCTTCGATAACACCTTGTGCTTGCTTAATCCTACTTTCTAAATCGGATATAGTACTCTTCGAGCTTTCTAATTCACTATTCAAGGCATCTACATTTGTTTGTTCAATTAGACCTGCAAACTTCAACATTGATTCTAGCGTAGTTTGGAATTTGCTACTTTTAGCAATTTTATCTTCTAAGTATGCTTCTAATTCTTTTGCATCTTGATGCTCCATTTTGTCGTTAACCAATTGATTACGTACACTTACAAGATCAGCGTGTGCGGCTGCTCTTCTCTGCTCAACATTCTGATCAAGCCCCGAAAAAGCGGCACTTGCTTTTTTGAACAATGCAATATAGCCACCAAATGGAATTACAGCTTGTGCTATGTCATTAATCCCTGATAAAATATCGTCATAAGCCTTGTTGGCATCAGCTACACTTGTGCTATTCTTGTATTTGCTATAGCCGTTTTGTAGTTTTGTTTTAGCCGATTTTAGTTGTTGAATCTGGCTAGACACATTAATGGAAGCTAATTCACGTAGATCCCCAACTGTAATTTTCCCATCAACATCTCCAACAGCTTGATTATAAGCATCAATTGCGTCATTTGTTGTGTCGTAGAGTTTCTTTAATGTTGCAACATTAACCTCAGCATTACCGCTAGTATCACCGCCGCTAGTATCACCACCGCTAGTATCACCGCCGCCAGTATCACCACCGCCACCGCTGCTAATATTCAGCATATTTGATAAACCGAGTATTTCTGCGTTTTGTATTATTCCTGGATGTTGTGAAAAACTGGTTTGAAAGCTAGGAGCCAGATTACTAAAATTACTTTGTATTGTTTGATTGTTGTTATTCAACTCTTTAGCCATAGCCGAGGCAAGTGCAGGGCCTATTTGACGAGCTGCTTGTTTTGCAATAGTACTTAACATATATATTGTTTTAAAGTTTTTTTTAATTGTTTGCTTGTTGCTTAATACTAACTAGCTCTTCCAAAACACTAGCGTATTTGTCAGGATCGGTAATACTGCTCAAACTATTGGCTAATTCATTTGCCTTTTGTACTAATGATTGAGTTTCGCTGATTTGTGAATCCAAATCACTAATAGTATTGCTAAATGTTGTCAAATCAGCCGATGTTCCTTCTTGCTTCCATTCTCTCTCAATTCCTTTTAATGCAGCTAGACCACTAGTTATATCGCGCATTGAAGGATTAGAATCTAACTTTTTGACGAAGTCACGTAAAGCATCCTCAGCTCTTGCAGCAGTACCTTCCCCGTCCTGTACATCATCGATTTCCTCATCAGCACCCTCATCTTCCTCATCATTCCCCACAGGCTTAACTGGCTTAACTGGTTTTGTTGGGCCTTCTTCTCCTTCTTCCTCCTCATCATCATTCCCTACAGGCTTAACTGGCTT